>JBEVKE010000119.1:0-17148 GCA_040509835.1 Thermoleophilaceae bacterium | reverse complement strand
CAGCAGTACGGCGAGCAGATGTTCAACGTGGGCCGGAACGCCTGGCTCCAGGCAGGACTGCCTGTCGAGACGCCGGCCACGACCGTCGACCGCCAGTGCGGCTCAGCGCAGCAGGCCGTGAACTTCGCCGCGGCGCTGATCGCGTCCGGCGTGCACGACGCGGCCATCGGCTCGGGTGTCGAGCACATGGGCCACATCCCGATGGGCGTGGGCTTCAAGTGGGTCGACGAGGTGGGCTCCCCGTGGCCGCCCGAGATACTGGAGAAGTACAACCTCGTGCCCCAGGGCATCTCGGCCGAGATGATCGCCGACAAGTGGGAGATCCCTCGCTCGGAGCTCGACGAGATCGGCCTGCGCTCGCACCAGCGCGCGCACCAGGCGACGGAGGAGGGCCGCTTCGAGCGCGAGATCGTCCCGTTCGCCGTGAACGGCGACACGTACGTGACCGATCAGGGCATCCGTCCCGACACCAGCATCGAGGCGCTCTCCGAGCTGAAGCCGGCCTTCAAGGAGGACGGCAGGATCACCGCCGGCAACTCCTCGCAGATCTCCGACGGCGCGGCCTCCGTCCTGCTCATGGAGCGGAAGAAGGCCGAGTCGCTGGGGCTGAAGCCGCGCGCGCGGATCGTGGACCAGACGACCGTCGGCGTGGACCCGGTGATCATGCTCACGGGCCCGATCCCGGCGACCAGGAAGCTGCTGGAGCGCAACGGGATGCAGATGGACGACATCGACCTCGTGGAGATCAACGAGGCGTTCGCGTCCGTCGTCGCCGCCTGGCGCCGCGAGCTCGACCCGGACATGGACCGCGTGAACGTGAACGGAGGTGCGATCGCGCTCGGGCACCCGCTCGGCTCGACCGGCGCCCGGCTGATCACGACGTTGCTGCACGAGCTGGAGCGAACCGACAAGGAAGTCGGCCTCGTGACCATGTGCTGCGGCGGCGGCCTCGGGACCGGCACGCTGCTCCAGCGGCTGTAGACCCCGGTTAAGCGTTCTCCAGGGCGGGTACACCCCGGCGAGTGCCGGTGCACACGCAGGGATCACTTCTCGACGGCCGGTACCGGGTGATCAGGCACCTGGGCTCCGGCGGCATGGCCTCGGTCCTCCTCTGCGAGGACGAGCGGCTCGGCCGCAAGGTCGCCGTCAAGCGCCTTCATGCCGACAGCCCGGTCGACGTCGAACAGCGCTTCAAAAGGGAGGCGAAGCTCGGCGCATCCCTGAATCACCCGAACCTCGTGTCCGTGTTCGACACCGCGACCGACGACGAGGGCGTGCTGATCGTCATGGAGTTCGTGGACGGCGAACCGCTGTCGCGGCTGCTGCGGCGCGGACCGCTGCGCCCGGAGGAGGTGCGCCGGCTGGTGCTCGACCTGGGCGAGGCGCTCGACCACGCGCACGACCAGGGGATCGTCCACCGCGACGTCAAGCCCGCCAACGTCCTGATCCGCGAGGACGGCGTCACGAAGCTGGCCGACCTCGGGATCGCCACCGCGTCGGACGGCACAAGGATCACCCGCAGCGGCATCGTGCTGGGCACGGCCGCCTACATGGCGCCGGAGCAGCTCGAGGGCCGCGAGCTCGGGCCCGCCGCGGACACCTACGCGCTGGCGGCGATCACCTTCGAGGCGCTCAGCGGCCGGAAGCCGCGCGAGGGCACCACGCCGATGGAGATCGCGCACAAGCTGGCGACCGAAGGCCCGCCCGACCTGAGCGCCGCGTGGCCGAAGGCGCCTCCGGCCGCGGTGGAGGTCCTGAAACGAGGCATGGCGCTCGATCCGGCCGACCGGCCGGAGTCGGCGGGCGAGTTCGCCCGTGAGCTGGCGGAGGCGCTCAAGGACGAGCCGACGAAGACCACGCCCACGCGCCGCCTCCGGCCCGCCGCGGTGGCACCCGCTGGCGTCGGCAACGGACACGACCCCGCGACCCCGAGAGCAGCCCCCGCGGCTCCGCCTAGCCGGCCGCGCAGCGCCGCTCCGGCGGATCGCGCCCGGCGGCCCGGCGGGCTCGCCCTGATCCTCGCGATCGCGTTGATCGCACTCGCGGCCGCCGCCATCGTGGGTGCGGTGCTCTCGGGCGGCGGCGACGGCTCGTCCTCCTCGTCCGGCGCAGGCAACCCGGCGACCCCCGCGAAGAAGCAGCCGGCGGAGAAGAAGAAGCAGCCGGCGGAGAAGAAGAAGGAGCCGAAGGCGAAGCAGGACAAGCCGAGGACGTCGGAGCAGGCGGCCCCGCCCGCGTCCGGCGGCGACAGCACGTCGGCTGACCCGGCGCGCGGCGCCCACCTCAACAGCCAGGGCTTCGCCCTGATGAACCAGGGCAAGTACGACGAGGCCGTTCCGGTGCTCCAGGAGGCGGTCAAGGCGTTCCCGGCAGGCACGTCGGACCTGAACTACGCGTACGCGCTGTTCAACCTCGGCAAGTCGCTGCGGCTCGCGGGTCGTCCCGACGAGGCGATTCCCTACCTCGAGCAGCGGCTCAAGATCCCCAACCAGACCGGCACGGTCCGGCGGGAGCTCGAGCTCGCTAAGCAGCAAGCCGGCGAGGGCTAGCCGTCGCCCGCTGGCGCCGGAGTCCGTCGGCCAGCTCCACCCGCGGCGCGTACCCGAGCTCGTCGGCGGCCCTGCGGCCGCAGCCGTGGGTCACGCGTGCCTCGGCCGTGGATGACGGCAGGTGCACGAGCCGCGGCTCGCGCCCGGCGGCGAGCAGGGCGAGCGCGTCGCGCACCGCGACAGGCCTCCAGCCGGACAGGTTGTAGGCGCGGCCCGTCCGGCCGCGCCGGAGCGCCGCCACGATGCCGCTCGCCACGTCGTCCACGTAGGTGAAGTCGCGAGCCGTGCCGGTCGGGGCGTGCCAGGGCAGCCTCTCGCCGGCTGCGAGCGCCTCCATCCAGCGTGCGAACGCCATGTCGGGCCGCTGGCCGGGGCCGTAGACCGTGAACGGCCGGACGACGACGGGGTCGCCCCCGTGCGCCAGCACCGCCGCCTCGGCGGCGACCTTGCTTGCGGCGTACGGGTTGAGCGGCGCGAGCGTGGCGTGCTCGGGCGTGGGCAGTTCCGCCGCGTCGCCGTACGCCGACGAGCTCGAGACGAACACGAATCGGGCGGAGCGCGCGGCCGCAGCCCGCGCCAGCCGATCGGTCAGCTCGACGTTCGCCCCGCGGAGCGCGCCGGGCGAATGCCCCGCTCGCACCCCGGGCAGCGCCGCCAGGTGGACGACGGCGTCCATCCCGTGCACGTGCTCCGGACTCGCCCCGCCGACGATCACCTCGGCGCCGCCGGCGGCGAGGGCGGACGCCGCGACCGGGCCGGCGGTCGCCTCGGCGTAGGTGCCCGACAGATCGTCCACACAGCGCACCTGTGCTCCCTCGCGGAGCAACGCGTGGCAGAGCCGGCTTCCGATGAAGCCGAGGCCGCCGGTGACCAGTACGCGGATCACGAGTTAGGGCACCCTAACACTGCGCGCGCCGCACGTCCGCATTGGCATGATGCGCGCCATGAGCAGCGCCACCCAGGCCGTCCTCCCGCTGATCCCCACCGACGAGGAACGCCAGATCCGCGCCGCCGTGCGCGGCATCTGCGACGGATTCCCCGAGGACTACGCCCGCCAGAAGCACGCGGCCGGCGAGCCGCCCACCGAGCTGTGGGACGCGCTCGCCGGGAAGGGCTATCTCGGCGTGAACCTGCCGGAGGAGTGGGGCGGCGGCGGGCTCGGCATGACCGGGCTGGCGACCGTGGGCGAGGAGATTGCCGCCGCGGGCAAGTCGCTGCTCCTGATCGTGGTCTCCCCGGCGATCGTGGGGAACATCCTCGCCCGCCACGGCACCGACCCGCAGAAGGAGCGCTGGCTGCGCGGGATCGCGGCCGGCACGACGAAGATCGCGTTCGCGATCACGGAGCCGGACGCGGGCACGAACTCGCACAACCTGGCGACGTCGGTCGAGCGCCGTGGGGATCGGTTCGTGCTGCGCGGCCAGAAGACCTACATCTCCGGCGTGGAGCACGCGGACGCCGTGCTGGTGGTGGCGCGCAGCCGGTTGCCGGACGGCTCGCTCGGCCTTCCGTCGCTCGCGATCGTGGACGTGGACACGCCGGGCTTCACCCGCGACGAGATCCCGATGCCGTACCTCGGCCCCGACAAGCAGTGGACGCTCTTCTTCGATGACGTCGAGCTCGATGACGAGCGGCTGATCGGCGGCGAGGGCGGCGGGCTCGGTCCGGTGTTCGACGGGCTCAACCCGGAGCGGATCATGGGCGCGGCCGTTGCCTGCGGGGCGGGCCGGCGAGCGCTCGAGAAGGCCGCCGCCTACGCGAACGAGCGGGCGGTCTGGGGCGCGCCGATCGGGACGCATCAGGGCGTGTCGCACCCGCTGGCGGAGGCGAAGATCGAGATGGAGCTGGCGCGGCTGATGATGCAGAAGGCGTGCGCGCTCTACGACGCGGGCGCGCCCGGCGCCGGCGAGGCGAGCAACATGGCGAAGTACGCGGCCGCCGAGGCGGCCATCAGGTGCGTGGACCGCGCGATCCAGGCGCACGGCGGCAACGGCTTCGCGCTCGAGTACGGCCTCTCCGACATGTGGTGGGGCGTGCGCCTCACCCGGACCGCGCCCGTTTCGCGCGAGATGATCCTGAACTACGTTGCGGAGCACTCCTTGGGGCTTCCGAAGAGCTATTGAGGATGCCCGGGGCAAGGATGGGCAGGTAGGGGCCCGGAACCTGCTCAAGCGCAGCCGGGTCTCCACGCGACATCAGGATCCGGTAGATCGGTATGGCGTGCAGAAGATCCACGAGCGGCTCCACCTCGAGATCGGGACGGAGCTCGCCGCGATCGATGCCCCGCTCGATGAACAACCGAAGCATGTCGCGGAACGGCTCGACCACTCTCTCGACGAAGTCCCGGTGCAGCTGCGGGTCGCCCATCGACTCAGCCAGCACGCGCGGGACGATGCCGGACAGGCCCGAGCCGGAGAGCCGCCGCCGCTGCGTCTCGGCAAGGGCCGCCATGTCCCCCGCCATCGTGCCGGTGTCCGGCGGGTCGCCCGGGGGGACGATGTTCGAGATGGCAGCCAGTATCAGATCGGACTTGGTCGGCCAGCGCCGGTAGATCGTCGTCTTTCCGACGCCCGCGTCCGCGGCGACTCCCTCGATGGTCGTGCCCGCGACCCCCTGCGTGCCGAGCATTCTCAGCGTCGCGTCGAGGATTGCCTGGTCGGCCTTCTCGCTTCGCGGCCGCCCACGGCCACGAGCCGGCGCCTCCTCGGCGCCGGCCCGGTCGGCCTGCTTCGTTCTCTCGGTGGGGCTCACGCGTGTGCGGGCTCCGGCTGCATCGCCGCGAAGGCGCGCTTCTCGGCCCGCTCGCGGCGCTGGCCGGGCAGCACGATCAGCGCCAGCATCGCGCCCGCGAGGGCGGTGGCCGCGGCCACTGTCAGCGTGGTGCTCATCGCCGACGTGAACGCCGTCTCGGCCGCGTGGTTCAGCGCCGCGCCGGTGCTGCCGCCGATCTGGCCGGCGACCACGCCGGCGTGCCCGACGGACTCGGACGCTGCGTCGGCGGCGGACGGCGGGAGCGACTGGACCGCGGGCTCCATGTCGGCACCGTAGCCACTCGACAGGAGGCTTCCGAGGATCGCCACGCCGAGCGTCCCGCCCACCATGCGCACTGTGTCGTTCATCGCCGAGCCCACGCCCGCGTGGTTCAGCGGGACCGAGCTCATGATCGACTCGGTCGCGGGCGCCATCGTCGCGCCCATGCCGAGCCCCAGCAGCGCCAGCGACGCCGCAACGAGCGAATAGCCGCTGTCCACCTCGGCGCCGGAGAGCAGGAACAGCGCTCCGGCGACCATTGTGAGTCCCGCGGCCACGACATTGCGGGTGCCCAGGCGGGTGGCCAGCTTGGCCGACATCGGGCCGCCGACTATCAGCCCCGCCGCGATCGGCAGCATCCGCACGCCCGCCTCGAGCGGCGAGTAGTCGAGCACGTCCTGGAGGTACTGGGTCAGGAAGTAGATCGCGCCGAACAGGGCGAAGAACACCAGCGTCACCGCCCCGCTGGCGCCCGTGAAGCGGCGGATCTTGAACAGCCGCACGTCGAGCATCGGGGATGCCGTCGTGAGCTCCCAGATGACGAAGCCGGCAAGCACGACGGCGGCCGTGCCGAAGCCGGCGAGGATCATCGAGTCGGTCCAGCCCCAGTCGGGCGCCTGGATGATCGCCGCCGTGAGGACGCCGAGGCCGACTGTGGAGAGGAGCGCGCCGACCGGGTCGAGCCGCCCCTGCTCCGGGTCCTTCGAGTCTGGGACCAGCTTCGGGCTCGCCGCCAGGGCCGCGATCACGATCGGGACGTTCACGAGGAACACCGCGGTCCAGTCGAACTGATCGATCAGGAAGCCGCCGGTGGCGGGGCCGATGCCCACGCCGATGCCGGCGACCGCCGCCCAGATGCCGATTGCCTTCGGCCGCTCGTGGGCGGGAAAGACGTTCGTGAGGATCGACAGCGTCGTGGGCATGATCAGCGCGCCGCCGACGCCCATCAGAGCGCGGGTGGCGATCAACACCTCCGCCGAGCTCGCAAAGGCGGAGGCGAGTGAGGCGCTCCCGAAGATCGTGAGCCCGGCGACGAGGGCGCCGCGGCGGCTGAAGCGGTCTCCGAGCGCGCCCATGGTGAGCAGCAGGCCCGCAAATACGAGCGTGTAGGAGTCCACGATCCACTGGAGCTGACCGCTGGTCGCGTCGAGCTCGCGCTCGATGGTCGGGAGTGCGACATTGAGGATCGTGTTGTCCAGCGAGATGACCAGCAGCGCGGTGGAGAGGACCAGCAGGGTCCACCAGCGGCGGTCGTGGATTGTCTGGGCTGTCGGCGACATGTGATGCTGTCCTCTCTCCTTATTGCGATACGAAACGGTCACGTATCGATAGTGAAGCACAGGACGAGCAATTACGCAACGGTGACGTTCCGAATTTATGTGGCGTTGCTCACACTCGGTCTGCTCGCGGCGCCCGGCGCGCACGCGTGGAAGCCGCACGTCCGGCAGGCGGCCTCCTACGCGGCAACGCGGGCGGGCGGGATCTCGTTCGGGGTGCGCACGGAGCGCGGCCTGCGCGGGGTGGGGGTGGAGCGCGCGGTGCCGTCGGCGAGCGTTGTCAAGGTGATGCTGCTCGTCGCCTACCTGGGGCGGCCGGACGTGCGTGGGCGGCGATTGCGCGGCGGCGAGCGGGCGCTGCTCGGGCCGATGATCCGCCGTAGCGACAACTCCGCGGCGTCGCAGGTGTGCAACGTCGTCGGAACCGGCGGGCTCGCCCGGCTGGCGAGCCGCGCGCATATGCGCCGCTTCCACGCCACCCGGCCGTGGGGCCTGTCGTCCGTCGACGTCGCCGACCAGACCCGCTTCCTCCTCCACATCGACCGGTACGTGCCGCGGCGCCACCGCCGCTACGCGCTTCGACTGCTCGGCTCGATCGTCCCCGCACAGCGCTGGGGGATCGCGCGCGTGCGGCCGCGAGGCTGGGCTCTCTATTTCAAGGGCGGCTGGGGATCCGGCACCGGCTGGGCCGACCACCAGGTCGCCCTCCTTCGCCGCGGCCGGCGCCGCGTGGCGGTGGCGATCCTGATCACGTCGAGCCCGAGCCACGAGTACGGCAAGGAGACGCTGCGAGGCATCGCGGCCCGTCTGCTCGGCGGTCTGCGGCCGGATTCGCGGCCGCGCTGATCCGCTGATCGGCGGCGAACCGACGCCGTTCCGTCGGTTTCACCCCCTGTCGGCATGGCGGCGCGCGGGCGACGCTGTGCCCATGCTCATAGACGAACTCGGTCAGCTCGCCGCCGACGTCCTGCTGCCGGACGCGAGCCCTGACCTCAACTCCCTGTTCGACAAGAAAAACCCCGATCAACTGCGCGTCCCGATCGCCGAGCCGTGGTCGTTCAAGCGTCGCCTGAACGCAAGCGGCTGGTTCGACGAGGAGATCGTCGCGGGCGGCCTGATCACGCAGGGCAAGGCGCAGTCGCTCAAGTCGATGATGACCGGCTGGGCGCTCGTCGAGCTCGTGAAGGCGCGCCGGTACAAGGCGCTTCCGCGTGAGTTCTGCCTCGCGGTGACCGACAGGCGCGTGATCGCCCTCGGCCTCAGCGCCTGGTCGGAGGGCGGAGGCGAGACGTCCAGCATCGACGTCGTCGTCAAGGTGAAGCGCGGCGAGATCGCGTCCTGGTCGCGTGGCGAGATCCACATCGAGCCCGAAGGCCGCCGCCCCCGCACCGGCGACCGGGGAGGCACGCTCGACCTCGGCGGCGAGCGGGTCCCGGTCAACTGGGACGCCAACTCGAATCAGGTGGGCGAGCTGGTCGGCCTGCTGGGCGCCTAGGACAGCAGCGAGACCTGGAGGTACAGGAGAGCCGGCTCCAGCTCGAGCAGGTCGCCGCCCTCGCGCAGTCTCCGCACGACGAGATCGTCCGCGCCGGCCACAACGGCGTGGAAGATCTCGTCGGGCACGCGGTTGGCTGTCTGGAGCTCCCGCATGCGGTCGGCGTAGCGGTCGCGCATCCGCTCGCGCAGCTCGAGCGCGGCCGGCCCGGCGGCGGCGATCTCGATCAGGAACACCCGCGCGAGCGCCGGCTCGGCGGCGAGCCAGCGCAGGTACGCGTGGATCCCCGCGCGGGTGCGGGCTAGCCATTCTGCGTCTGCGGCCTTCTGCGCGGCTCGGATGTGCCCGAGCAGCTCGTCGCTGGCGGCCTCGTAGGCGGCCAGGAAGCAGTCGAGCTTGTCGATGAAGTGCTCGTAGAAGGTCTTCTTGGAGACGCCGGCATCGCGGACGATGTCGTCGATCGTCGCCGCGGCATAGCCCCTGTCGGCCACCGCGCGGCCAACCGCCTCCAGGAGCCGCGTCCGCTGTGAGGCGGCCACAAGCGAACGGTCGAGGCCGTGCGTGCCTCGCGGGAGCCTGCGGGGGATGTCGGGGGTGGCCGCCACGTTGTGTACGCGCTGGTACATTACCCGCCAATGGACCTGACCCTGTCGCCCTCCGAGCAAGCTTTCCGCGACGAGCTGCGTTCGTGGCTCGCCGAGAACCATCCGGGCGAGGACCCGCCCGGCGACGACGCCGCCTTCGACCACCGGCGCAGGTGGCAGCGGCAGCTCTACGACGCCGGCTACGCGGGCTTCTCGTGGCCCAAGGAGTACGGCGGCCGCGGCGCCACCCTCGTCGAGCAGGCGCTGTTCGGCGAGGAGATGGCGCGCGCCCGGGCGCCCCAGCCGGCCAACGTGCTCGGCATGGTCATGGGCGGCCCCGTCGTGATCCACCACGGAACCGACCAGCAGAAGGAGCGCTGGCTCAACGCGATCCTCACGGGCGACGAGATCTGGTGCCAGGGCTTCTCGGAGCCCGAGTCCGGCTCCGACCTCGCCAGCCTCAAGACGAAGGCGGTCAAGTCGAACGGCGAGTGGGTCGTCACGGGCCAGAAGGTCTGGACGACGTTCGCGCACAAGTCGAAGTGGTGCATGCTCGTCGCGCGCACGGATCAGGACGCGCCGAAGCACCAGGGCCTCACCTACTTCATCATGGACATGGACCAGGAGGCCGTTCAGATTCGCCCGCTCCACCAGATCACGAACGAGCCGGAGTTCAACGAGCTGTTCATCGAGGAGGCGCGGATCCCCGACGAAAACGTCGTCGGCGGTGTCGGCAACGGCTGGGGCGTCGCGATCACCACGCTCATGAACGAGCGCGCCGGCCTCGGCGCGGCCTCCGCCGCCGGCATGCGCATCGCCCTCGAGGACGTGAAGAAGCTCGCCCGCGAGCGCGGTGTAGACGAGGACCCGGTGATCCGCCAGCGCCTGGCGCAGCTTGCGATCGAGGTAGAGCTGCTGCGGCTCAACTCGTGGCGCGGCCTCACGCAGATCATGAAGCGCGGGGTGCCCGGCCCCGAGGGCTCGCTGCCGAAGTGGCAGTGGGGCGAGATCCATCAGACGCTCACCGAGCTGGCCGCCGACATCCTCGGCGAGGACGCCGCCGAGTGGGACAACCCCTGGACCTACAGGCTGCTCCGCTCGCGCGCCAACTCGATCGAGGGCGGCACCACCGAGATCCTCAAGAACATCATCGCCGAGCGCGTGCTCGGCCTGCCGAAGCTGAGGTAAGAGCACATGAACTTCGACTTCACGGACGACCAGCAGGCGATCAAGCGGACGGCGAACGAGCTGCTCGCGGCGCGGTTCAAGTCCGACCGGGTCAGGGAGCTCGCCGAGGCGGAGCGCTACGACGACGACGCCTGGAAGGAGATGTGCGAGCTCGGGTGGGCCGGCATCTTCATCGACGAGGACCACGGCGGCCAGGGGCTCGGGATCGTCGAGCTCGTGATCCTCATGGAGGAGCTCGGCTACGTGCTCGCGCCGGTACCGTTCCTGTCGAATGCCGCGGCGGGCCTGGCGCTCCAGTTCGCCGGCACCGACGAGCAGAAGGAGCGCTGGCTGCCGGGCATCGCGTCCGGCGAGGCGCGCGGCACCGTCGGGATGCTCCGCGACGGCGAGGCGCGGCTCGTGCCGGACGCCGACACCGCCGAGGTGATCGTGCTGATCGCCGCCGACGGCACGACCAGCGTGGTCGAGCGCTCGTCCGCCGACGTGGAGCCTTTCGAGACGATGGACCGGACGCGCCGCTTCGCCCGCGTGCGCGCCGACGGCGGCGACCCGCTCGGCGGCGACTGCTTCGCCGCGGGCGACCGGATCGCGGCGGCGCTGTCCGCAGAGACGGTGGGTGTGGCGCAGAAGGCGATGGAGATGGCAGTCGACTACGCGCGCGAGCGCAAGCAGTTCGGCCGGCCGATCGGCTCCTACCAGGCGGTGTCGCACCGCTGCGCGCAGATGCTCCTCGAGGTCGAGGGCTCGCGCTCGGGCGCCTACTACGCGGCCTGGTGCGCGGACGCTGAGCCAGAGTCGCTCCCCGCCGCCGCGTCGGGGGCGAAGGCCTACTCGTCGGACGCAGGCTGGCGCGTCTGCGGCTCGTCGCTCCAGGTGCACGGCGGCATTGGCTTCACCTGGGAGCACGACCTGCACTTCTTTCTGAAGCGCGCGAAGACCAACGCGATGCTCTACGGGTCCGCCCGCGAGCACCGCGAGCGGGTCGCGAGCCTGGCGCTCGCGACGCCCGAGGCGAGCGTCGCCGCCTAGCGAACGGCGACGGGCCCTCCCGGAGGAGGGCCCGTCGGAGGGTGCGGCCGCTGGAGGGGTGCAGGCCGCTGGGGGACCTCTGGGCGGCTAGTTGCTCGGCCCCATCGGGAGCATGCTCGGGCCGCCGGCGCGAGCCTTGAACCCTTCGTTCGGGGTGGGCTGGTAGCTCGTGCGGGGGTTGGCCTGCTGCCAGTAGGAGTGCGCCTGCGGCCCGCGCGTGCCCTCGTCCGGGCCGCCGTCGAAGCGGGTGCCCGGGGGCAGGCCGGCGCCGGTGCTGACGCCGCGGGTGCCCTCATCGGGACCGCCGTCGAAGCGGGTGCCGGGCGGCAGGATCTGCTGCTGGTGCGCGTTCGGCTGCGCCGAGACCGTCGTGTTGTTGTCGTCGTTCGCCAGGATCACCACGGCCGCGGCGAGCGCGACGATTGCGACCAGGGCGGCGGCGAGCAGAGCACGAACGGACTTGTAATGACTCTTCAGGACGACTGCGGGATGCTGACGGGGGATGACCTGTCCCATGACTGACTCCTCGGTGGTGGTGGCTGACATCGGAGGCCATGGTCCGGCGCGACGGTTGCAGCGCGGCGACAGAGCGGTGACAGAGCGGTAACGTTGCCTGCAGCGGCCGTGACAATGCCGCTGCGCGCATGGACTTCCGCATTCTTGGCCCGCTCGAGGCCCTGGACGGGTCCCGAGCCGTAGCACTGGGCGGGCACAGGCGCCGCGCGGTGTTCGCAGCGCTCCTTCTCCACCGTGGCGAGACGCTGTCGAGCGAGCGGTTGATCGACGAGCTGTGGGGCGACAGCGCGCCGCCGAATTCCGTGAAGACGCTGCAGGCGCACGTGTCCAGGTTGCGCAAGGAGCTGCCTGACGGGGTGCTGGTGACCCGCGGCCACGGCTACGAGCTCCAGATCGACCCCGACGAGCTCGACGCGCACCGGTTCGAGCGGCTGCTCGAGCAGGGCCGGGGAGAGCTCGCGGCCGACCGGCCCGGACCGGCGCTCGAGGCGCTCGAGGGCGCGCTCTCGCTGTGGCGGGGCGCGCCGCTCGCCGACCTGGCATACGAGCCGTTCGCGCAGGCGGAGATAGCCCGGCTCGAGGACCTGCGCGTGGCCGCTTCCGAGCAGACCATCGAGGCCAGGCTCGCGCTGGGCCGGCATGCTGAGGTGATCGCCGAGCTGGAGCGGCTGGTGGACGAGCATCCGTACAGGGAGGGCCTGCGCGCGCAGCTGATGCTCGCGCTGTACCGCGCGGACCGGCAGGCGGACGCGCTGCAGGCGTACCAGGACGCGCGCCGGGTGCTGGTCGAGGAGCTCGGGATCGAGCCGGGCGAGCGGCTGCGGGAGCTCGAGGCGGCCGTGCTCGCTCACGATCCCGCGCTCTCGCTGCGGGATCCAGAGCGAGCGCCGGAGCCGCCGCCTCAACCGAAACCCGAGGTACCAGATTCCGAGCTGCCCAGCGGGGTCGTGACCTTCCTCATGACCGACATCGAACGCTCGTCGGCGCTGTGGGAAGCGGACGCGGACGCGATGGCCGCGTCGCTCGCCCTTCACGACGAGCTGATCGCGCGGTGCGCCGAGGCCCACGACGGCCGGCTCCTGAAGACGAAGGGCGAGGGCGACTCCACCGTTACCGTCTTCCCGCGTGCCTCCGACGCGCTCGACTGCGCCGCGGCCCTGCGCGAGTCGCTCGCCGCGGTCACGTGGCACGGCGACCTCGACCTGCGCGTGCGCGCGGCCCTTCACACGGGCGAGGCTCACGAGCGCGGCGGCGACTACTTCGGCCCGGCGCTCAACCGGACGGCGCGGATCCGCGGGATGGCGGACGGCGGGACAACCCTGCTCTCCCAGGCCACGCGGGAGCTGGTGCACGACCGCCTCCCCGCCGGCACCGAGCTGGTGGACCTCGGCACGCACGAGCTGCGCGACCTGTCGCGCCCCGAGCGGGTCTTCGAGCTGCGCGCACTCGGCGAGTCGGTGCGCGTCTTGCCACCGCGTGAGACCCGGAAGACCGTTACGGCGCTGCTCGCTTGCCTCGAAGACGGCTCCGACCAGGAGGTGGACGCCGAGGCCCGCAGGCGCGACAGCGCGCAGGCCCTCGCGGCCGCCCGCACCGTCCTCGAGCGGCATGGCGGAACGGTCGAGGAGTACCCCGGCGACGCGCTGATGGCGATCTTCGGCGTCCCGCTCCTGCACGAAGACGACGCGCTCCGCGCCGTGCGCGCGGCCGTGGAGCTGCGTCGCATGCTGCCGCGCCGCGCGCGCATCGGCGTGGCCACGGACGAGGTGATCGCCGAGCGCGAGCCCGGGCGCGCCCCGTTCGCCACGGGCGACGCCATCAACGCGGCGAAGCGCCTCCAGGAGGCGGCCGAGGTGGACGACATCGCCGTGGACGTGGCCACATGCCGGCTCGCTCGTGAGTCGGTCGCGCTCGATCCCGGGGCGGACGGGACATTCCGTGTGGCATCGCTGCGTTCCGGCGAAGTGCGGTCGCATGGGTTCAGCTCGCCGCTCGTGGGACGCGATCAGCAGCTCGGCACGCTCGAGACGACGTTCGACGCCGCGGTGACGGGCCGCGGCTGCCATCTCGTCACGGTCCTGGGCGCGGCCGGCGTGGGGAAGTCGCGGCTCGTGGAAGAGCTGGCCACAAGGCTCGGCGACCGGGCGACGGTGCTTCGCGGGCGCTGCCTCCCGTACGGGGATGGGATCACGTACTGGCCGCTCAACGAGGTGGTGCGCGACCTCGCGGGCGACGCGGGCGGCGGCTCGCCCGCCGCCGTCCGTGACGCGCTCGCCGCGGAGCTGAGCGGCGAGCCCCGAGCCGAGGAGGTCCCCGACGTGCTGGCCGAGGCGGCTGGCCTCGGCGAGGCCAGCGGCCTGGCGGAGGAGAAGATCTTCTGGGCGGCCCGTCGGCTGTTCGAGGTGCTGGCCGAGCGGCGCCCGCTCGTGGTGGTGCTGGACGACCTCCAATGGGCGGAGGCCACCTTCCTCGACCTCGTCGAACACGTGGCGGACCTCGCGCGCGGCGTTCCGCTCCTGCTGCTATGCCTCGCGCGGCCGGAGCTGCTCGACTCGCGCCGCGGCTGGGCCGGCGGCAAGCTGAACGCCACGTCGATCCTGCTGGAGCCGCTGCCGCCTGCCGAGAGTCGCGAGCTCGTGAATAACCTCGTCGACGCGCTCAGCCCCGACGCCTCGGAGCGCATCGCGGCTGCGTGCGAAGGCCACCCGCTGTTCGCTGAGGAGCTGCTCGCCATGCTGATCGAGGACGGGTTGCTCGAGCGCGGCGAGGCTGGCTGGGCGCTGGCCGGCGTGCAAGGCACGCTTCCCGTGCCGCCGACGATCCAGGCGCTGCTCGGGGCGCGCATCGACCGCCTGCCCGAGGACGAGCGCACGCTCCTGACCCACGTGTCGGTGGAGGGGGCCCTGTTCCATCGCGAGTCGATGCGCGAGCTCGCTCCGCCGGCGCTCAGGCCCGTGGTGGAGCGCTGCCTCAGTGAGTTGGTACGGCGCGACCTGATCCGGCCCGAGCGCGCGGCCTTGGGCGACGACGACGCCTTCCGCTTCCGACACATCCTGGTCCGGGACGCCGCTTACCGCTCTCTGCCGAAGGCCACGCGCGCGGAGCTTCACGAGCGATTCGGTGGTTGGCTGGAGGAGGCGCACCCAGCGCGCGCGGGCGAGTTCGAGGAGATCGTGGGCTACCACCTGGAGCAGGCGTGGCGCTTTCGCACCGACCTGGGCGCGACGCCGGAGGACACCGCGGCGGTGGCGAGCCGAGCCGCCGAGCGGCTCGAGGCCGCCGGCCGCCGGGCGCAGCGGCGAAGCGACCACCGGGCCGCGGCAAGCCTCCTCGAGCGGGCCGCGGTGCTGATGCCGGCGGATGGCGCCCGCCGGACGGCGCTGCTGCCGGATCTGGGCGCCGCGCTGATCGAGGCGGGGCGCCTGCCCGACGCCGAGCGTGTGCTCAGCGAGGCGGTTTCCGCCGGCCGCGCCGCCGGCGACGTGCTGGCCCTGTCGCACGCACTCGTCCAGCAGCAGATGCTCGGCATCAGGCGCGGCGCCCCGAGCGCAGCGGCGGAGGCGTCCGCCGTGGTCGACGACGTGCTCCCGGTGTTCCGGGCGGCGGGCGACGAGCAGGGGCAGTGCAGCGCGCTGCGGCTACGCGGCTGGCACCGCTGGCTGGTCGGATGCACCGAGGACGCGGCGGCGGCGTGGGAGCAGGCCGCGGAGCACGCTCGAGCCGCCGGCCTCGAGCACGAGCGGACCGACCTCCTCGCCTGGATCGCTTCGTCGCTCTTCTTCGGGCCAACGCCCGTGGCCGCGGCGATCGAGCGCTGCGAGGAAATCCGGGTGGAGGTGGCGGGGAACCTCGTGGCCACGGCGGCCGTGCTTCAGCCGCTGGCGGGCCTGCACGCGATGGAGGGCCGCGTCGACGAGGCCCGGGCGCTGATCGCGGCGGCCAGGTCGGCCTTCGAGGAGCTCGGCCTGACGCTCGAGTCGGCCGTCTCACACCACGCGGCGATGGTGGAACTGCTCGCGGGCGACCCTGCGGCCGCGGAGCGGTCGCTCCGCAAGGGACACGCCGCGCTCGAGCAGATGGGGGAGCGGGCGGTGCTGTCGACCACCGCGGCATTCCTCGGTCAGGCGCTCCTCGCGCAGGGACGGGACGAGGAGGCCGGGCGCTTCGCGGAGCAGAGCGCAGAGCTCGCCCCCGATGACGACGTCCTCTCGCAGGCCATGTGGCGTGGCGTGCTCGCGTCGGCGCTCGCGGCGAGCGGGGATCTCGTGGAGGCGGAACGGCTCGCGCGCGAGGCGGTCGGCCACGCGGAGCGCACCGACTACGCGAACCAGATCGCCGAAGCGCACTTCGTGCTCGGCACCGTGCTGGCACGGCGCGGCGAGCCGGAGCGCGCTCACGCCGAACTCTCGAAGGCGCTTGAGCTCTACGAGCGCAAGGGCAACGCCGTGGCGGCTGAGCAAGTGCGGGCCGACCTTGCCCCGCTCCTCCAGGTCTGAGACGATCGGACGAGAACGATGGCCGCCTCCCAGTTTTTCGAGGAACTGCCGCTCCTGAACGATGGGCCGACCCAGGTGGGTCTGTGCGTGATGGGGCCGATCGGCACTGGCGACAACATCGTCTGGGTGCGCGCGTGGGCCTGGCAGCAGAACGGGGACGAGCTCGCGGCCTCCGCCGGCAACGCGGGGGAGCACGTGCCGGGCGCCCACCCCCTCAAGGCCGCGCAGATGCCGCCGTTCGCGGCCCCGAAGAAGCTCTGGATGGTTCAGACTAAGCTCGAGCCGCTGTCGGCGGACTTCACGACCAAGAAGCCGGCGCTGGTCCAGGCGTTCGCGCTAGTCGAGAACGGCGGCGACCAGGACATCATCCAGTGGAGCCAGGCGGTCATGGTGCGCGAGCCGCACGACCACGGCGACGGCTACGACGACGAGCACGACGAGCACGATCACGACGAGTAGCTAGCGCTTCGTGATCAGGGCGCCGAGCGCCGTGAGCACTCCGCCCATGCGCTGAGGCTGCTTCGGCGGCGGGCCCGCCGGCACCTCCTCACGCTCCGGCTGTGACACCACGTGGCGCACGGGAACCGACGTGAGCTTCTCGAGCCGGTGCGGCAGGTCGAGGCCCAGCCACCGCGACGACCCGGTGGGCAGCGTGGAGACTATGACCTCGTCGAACTTCATCGGGTCCCACACGTCCATCACGGCGACGACCGGATCCGGATCGCCGACCTTGCCCTCGACGTTGTCGAGCCCGGCGGCGCGCATGCCCTCGAGCGCGGCTTCGAGCCGCTCGCGCGCCTCCGCGCCCGTGGCCGGCATCACGAGCGTGAACCTGCACGCGCCCTTCTCGGCGCGGTCGCGCAGGCAGTCGATCAACTCGTCCGATCCTGCGGTGACGTTCGCTACAACCAGGAGGCTGAACTCCCAGGCCATGCGCCCAGCTTACCCCGGACCGCGGTAGCTGGGAAGTCCGTGTTCGTGATG
>JBEVKE010000118.1:0-7479 GCA_040509835.1 Thermoleophilaceae bacterium | reverse complement strand
TTGACTGCCGGCGCGTTGCCCACGAGCGTGTCCTCGTAGAGCGCCTTGAGGATCTCCTCGTGCGTCATGCGGCGTGGACTCCTTCCGGACGATGGCCGAGCTCTCTCGAGAGTGCCCGGCACTGCTTGATGACCAGCGGACGCAGCTCGGCGATCCGCTTCGGGGTTAGGCGGAGCGTGGGGCCGGAAACGCTGAGCGCCGCGACCACGCCGCCCTTCTCGTCGAATACGGGCGCGGCCACGGCCGACAGCCCCAGCTCGAGCTCGTCGATGGCGGCCGCGAAGCCGTCCCGGCGGATCGTGGTCAGCTCCGAGCGCAGGCGCGCCGGGTCCACGATCGTCCGCGAGGTGAGCGGCTCGAGCGGCCCGTCGAGCGGGGTGCGCGCGGCGTCGTAGGCCAGGAGGACCTTGCCGTTGGCCGAGCAGTGGTACGGCACCGTGCGCCCGACCCACTGCGTCGTGCCCAGGAAGTGCTTGCCCTCCACCTGGCTCATGTGCTCGACGCCGCCGTGGCCGGGCACGCCGAGGTTGATGGTCTCCCCGGTGGCGTCGGCGAGCGCGCCCATGGGTCGCGAGGCGAGCTCCACCAGGTTGCGCCCGGCGAGGCCGCCCGCGAAGCGGAGCACGACGGGGCCGGCGCGGAAACGCCCGCGCTCGCCCTGCTGCTCCACGAGGCCGTTGCGCTCGAGCGCGCTCAGAAGTCGCGACGCCGTGCTTTTCGGAAGGCCGGCGTCCTCTGCCAGATCGGTCAGCCCGCGGGGGGCGTCGGACTCGAGCACGAGCGCGAGGAGCTGCGCTCCGCGATCGATGACGGCCGTGCCCGCGGCGGGCTGGAACTCTTGTTCCATGCCAGATATATTGTCGATCGCCGCGCACTTCGTCAAGGAGAGTTTCGTGTTCGCCAACAAGATGCCGCGCTACGAGATCCTGAGCGAGGAGGCGATGGGCACGCTCGACAGGGGCTGGCGCCGGATCGTCTCGGAGCTCGGAGTGGAGTTCGCGCTGCCCGAGGCCGTCGAGTACTTCGAGAAGGCCGGCCAGCGGGTGGAGGGCGAGAAGGTCTACCTCGACCCGGAGTTCGTGCTCGAACAGGTGGCGAAGGCGCCGAGCGAGTTCGAGCTCCAGGCGCGCAACCCAGACCACACGCTCCAGATCGGCGGCGACGGCATGGCCTTCGCCGGCGTCTATGGGCCGCCGTTCGTGCGCAGGGGCGAGGCCCGCGGCGACGCGCACATGGACGACTTCGAGAACTTCGTCCGGCTCGGCCAGTCGTTCCCGGAGATGGACTCCGCGGGCGGCACCGTCGTCGAGCCGGAGGACCGGCCGCTCGACTCGCGTCACCTGGACATGGTGTACGCGCTCCAGACGCTGTCGGACAAGCCGTATATGGGCTCGGTGATCTCGGCCGAGAACGCCCGTGACACGATCGAGATGGGGAAGATCCTGTTCGGCGGCGATGACGCGCTCCAGCGCGCGCCGGTCTCGATCTCGCTGATCAACTGCAACTCGCCGCTCCGGTGGGACGACCGCATGCTGAGCGCGATGCTCGAGTACAACCGCGCGAACCAGGCGGTCGTGACCACGCCGTTCCTCCTGATGGGCGCGATGTCGCCCGTGGCAATCCCGGCCACGCTCGTGCAGCAGATGGCGGAGGCGCTGTCCGGGATCGCGCTCACCCAGCTCGTCCAGCCGGGCTGCCCGGTCGTGTTCGGCTCGTTCCTCTCGAACACCGACATGCAGTCGGGCTCACCGAGCTTCGGGACGCCGGAGTCGGCGATCGGCCTGCTCTGCACGGGCCAGATCGCGCGGCACTTCAACCTGCCGTGGCGGAGCGGCGGCGGCCTGACCTCGAGCCAGACGCCCGACGCCCAGGCGGCGTACGAGGCGCTCATGACCATGCTGCCGACGTTCCTCGCGGGGGCCAACTTCGTGATGCACGCGGCCGGCTGGCTCGAGGGCGGGCTCGTGTCGAGCTACGAGAAGTACATCGTCGACATAGAGATTCTGCGGATGCTGAAGCACGAGTTCCAGCCGCTCGAGGTGAACGAGGACACGCTGGCGTTCGGCGCCCACGAGGAGGTCGGCTCCGGCGGGCACTTCCTCGGCGCAGCGCACACGCTCGAGCACTTCCGGACCTGCTTCTACCGGCCGCTCCTGTCCTCCACCGAGAACTTCGACCGCTGGACGAAGAACGGCGGCGCCGACGCCGCCGAGCGGGCGGGACGGATCGCCCAGGAGACGCTCGACGCCTACGAGCAGCCACCCATCGACGACGCGGTGCGCGGCCAGCTGCGCGACTACGTCGCCCGCCGCCGTATCGAGCTCGGCGACGAGCCAATCCCCTCCCCGGCCTTCTGATATATCACTGGTCCATGGACTCGCAAGCCGCCAGCTCCTCGCTCCCCGCCCAGGCCAAGTGCGTCGTTGTCGGCGCCGGCATCGTGGGCAACTGCCTCGTCGGCCATCTCGCACGGCTCGGCTGGAAGGACCTCGTCCTGATCGACAAGGGCCCCCTGCCCAACCCGGGCGGCTCCACCGGCCACGCCTCGAACTTCATCTTCCCGGTCGACCACTCGCGCGAGATGACCGACCTCACGGCCGACAGCCTGAGGCAGTACGAGGAGCTCGGCGTGCTCACCACCTGCGGCGGCATCGAGGTGGCGCGCACCGAGGAGCGGATGGAGGAGCTGCGGCGCAGGATGGCGTCGGCGAAGTCGTTCGGCGTGGACGGCTGCTCGCTGGTGACCCCCGCTGAGATCAAGGAGCTCGTCCCGTACGTGGACGAGAGCATCCTGCTCGGCGGTTTCTATTCGGAGAGCGTCGGCGTGGTCGACTCGCTGCGCGCCGGCACGCTGATGCGCGAGGAGGCGCAGGACGCGGGGGCGCTCACGGTGTCGGCGAACACCGAGGTGGCCGGGATCGACGTCGAGGGTGGCCGCGTCAGGCGCGTGTGCACGGACCGTGGCGACGTGGAGGCCGAGTACGTCGTCGTCGCGTGCGGCGTGTGGAGCCCGCGGATAGCGAGGATGGCCGGCGCGTCCATCCCGCTGACGCCGGCGGTCCACCAGATGATCGACGTGGGCCCGGTGCCGCGCTTCGAGTCGTCGAAGAGCTCGATCGAGTTCCCGATCGTGCGCGACATGGACACGAACATGTACGAGCGCCAGGACGGGGGCGGCCTCGAGGTGGGCTCGTACGCGCACCGGCCGATCTTGCACGACCCCGACGAGATCCCGTCGATCGAGGAGTCGGCGCTCACGCCCACCGAGCTGCCGTTCACGCAGGACGACTTCGTGCAGCAGATGGAGGACGCGCTCGAGCTGGTGCCGGAGATCCTGGGCGACGAGTCCGTGGGCATCAAGTACGCGATCAACGGGCTGCTGTCGCTCACGCCGGACGGCCTGCCGATCCTGGGCGAGACCTCGGAGGTGCGCGGACTGTGGTCGGCCGCCGCCGTGTGGGTGAAGGAGGGCCCGGGGGTGGGCCGCGCGCTGGCCGAGTGGATGGTCGAAGGCGAGCCCGAGATCGACCTCCAGGCCTCCGACGTGGCGCGCTTCTACGACCATCAGAAGACGCGTGAGTTCGTGCAGAGCCGCGCCGCCGAGGGCTTCAACAAGACCTATGGGATCGTGCATCCGGGTGAGCAGTGGGAGTCGTCGCGCCCGATCCGGCGCTCGCCGTTCTACGACCGCGAGCAGGCGCTCGGCGCGGTGTTCTTCGAGGCGGCGGGCTGGGAGCGGCCGCACTGGTACGACTCGAACGCGCCGCTGCTCGAGGAGTTCGCGGACCAGATAAACGAGCGCGAGGCCGAGTGGGACTCGCGCTGGTGGTCGCCGATCATCAACGCCGAGCACCTGGCGATGCGCGACCGCGCCGCAATGTTCGACCTGACCGCCTTCTGCGTCTTCGACATCGTCGGGCCGGGCGCGCTCGAGTGCGTGCAGAGGGTGTCGATGCGGCAGATGGACGTGAAGCTCGGCAAGGTCGTCTACACGCCCGTGCTCACGCCGCGCGGCGGCTTCCGCTCCGACCTCACCGTGATGCGGCTCGGCGACGAGCACTTCCGCGTGGTCACCGGCGGCGCGCACGGCATGGCCGACCTCAAGTGGTACCGCGACCACCTCCCCGAGGACGGCACGGCGCAGATCTTCGACCTCACGTCGAGCTGGACCACGCTCGGGCTGTGGGGCCCGCGGGCGCGGGACATCCTCGGCAGCCTCACGAGCGCGGACGTCTCGCACGAGGGCTTCCCGTTCGCCACCTGCGACACCATCGAGATGGGGCCGCTGAGCGTGCTCGCGTCGCGGATCTCATACGTCGGCGACCTCGGCTGGGAGCTGTACGTGCCGATCGAGCAGGGCGCGCGGCTGTGGGACATGGTCGCCGAGGCGGGCGAGCCGCACGGCATCGTGCCCGCCGGCATCGGCGTGTACGGCACCACCGGCCGGCTCGAGAAGTGCTACCGGGCGTTCGGCTTCGAGCTGGACGGCGAGTACAACGTCGTCGAGGCCGGCATGGCGTGGGGCAAGGTCAAGGACCAGGACTTCGTGGGCAAGGAGGCGCACGTGCGCCACCGCGACGAGGATCCGGCGACGGTCATGTGCGCGCTGACTGTCGACGACCACAGCTCGGCGTCCGGCGTCAAGCGATACATGCTCGGCGGCGAGCCGATCGTGACGCGCGACGGCGAGCGGCTGGTGGACGCGCATGGCCGCGGCTCGTACGTCACGAGCGCGGGCGCGGGACCGTCGATCGGCAAGCACATCCTGATGTCCTACCTGCCGCCCGAGTACGCGGTGGTCGGCCAGGAGCTCGCGGTGGAGTACATGCACGAGCGCTATCCGGTCACGGTCCAGACGAATGACTCGGCGCCGCTCCTCGACCCCGACAATGCGCGCGTGAAGGCGGCGGATCCGATCCCGGCATGAGGATCCTCGTCTGCGTCAAGCGGGTGCCGCTGACCGGCGGCAAGATGGTCCTGACGGCCGACGAGCAGGCGCTCGAGACGCGCCACCTCGGCTTCACGATCTCGCCCCACGAGGAGTGCGGGGTCGAGGAGGCCGTGAAGCTGGTGGAGGCGCACGGCGGCGAGGTGAGCGTCCTGACGCTCGGCCCGGCCGAGGCCGAGGAGCAGATCCGCGACTCGCTCGCCAACGGCGGCGACCGCGGGGTGCACCTGGTCACGGACAGCGAGGAGTGGGACGCGCAGGCCACGGCCGCGGCGATCGTGGCGGCGGTGCACGCCGACGAGGGCACCGGCGGCGCCTACGACCTGATCGTGTTCGGGAACGAGTCCGCGGACGCGGGGAACTACCAGGTCGGCATCCGGGTTGCGTACGCGCTCGGCCGGCCGGTCGCGACGGGACTCAAGGGCCTGTCGGTGGCGGACGGCCGCGCGCGCTGCGAGCAGGAGGTGCCGGGTGGCCGTGACATCTACGAGCTGCCGCTGCCGGCCGTGGTGAGCGTGCTCGAGGGAATCAACCTGCCCCGCTATCCGTCGGTGCCGGCGAAGCTGCGCGCGCGCTCGAAGCCGGTGGAGTCGTCCAGCCCCGAGCGGCCGGCGCCCCAGCTCGAGAAGGTGCGCCTCGTGGTGCCGCCGGGCCAGGGCAAGCAGGCGGAGGTCCTCGGCACCGGGCCCGAGGCGGCCCGGCGCGTGGTGGAGATCATGCGCGAGATCGGGGTGGCCTGATGCCGCGCAAGCTCGGAGGCCGCCGCCGATGACCGTTCTCGCCCTGGTCGAGCACGACGGCGGCTCGCCCGACGAGCTCTCGCTTCAGGCACTCGCGCTCGCGCGCGACCTCGGTGGCCCGCTGCACGCGCTCGCCGTTGGCGGTCCCGTTACGGGATTGGGGGCCTACGGGGTTGAGACGTTGCATCTCGTGGAGGACGATCGCCTTGCGGCATATGCACCCGCCGCCTGGGCGGCCTGCCTGGAGCAGCTCGTCGATCAGCTCCAGCCCTCCGCGGTCGTCGCCGCGGGAACGAACCGGGGCAATGAGGCGCTCGCCCACCTGGCGGCCCGGCGCGATCTGCCGTTCGCCGCGAACGTCATCGGCGTCGGGGGTGACGGGACGGTCACGAGAGTG
The DNA here is from genome assembly GCA_040509835.1 of Thermoleophilaceae bacterium. Taxonomy (GTDB): domain Bacteria; phylum Actinomycetota; class Thermoleophilia; order Solirubrobacterales; family Thermoleophilaceae; genus JACVRW01. The sequence continues at coordinate 1,394 of JBEVKE010000118.1, read as the reverse complement.
CGATGGGGCGGTTCGCTCCTCGAGGAAGCGCGGATCGATTCGGACCTGAAGCTGCTCACGGCAGCCCCGCACATGGTCGAGGCCGCGACGGTGAACGGTGGCGAGGCGGCGGTGCAGCCGTTGGATCCCGAGCTGTCGGACGCGGATCTGGTGGTGCGCGTCGTCGAGCACGCCGAGACACCGTCCGCCGGCATCTCGCTCGCCGAGGCCAAGGTGGTGGTGAGCGGCGGTCGCGGGGTCGGGTCCGCGGACGGCTTCGGGATGCTCGAGGAGCTGGCGGGGCTGCTGAACGCGGCCGTCGGATGCTCGCGCGTCGTGACGATGGCCGGCTGGCGCCCGCACACGGACCAGGTGGGCCAGACCGGCACGAAGGTCGCGCCCGACCTCTACATCGCCTGCGGCATCAGCGGCGCCACGCAGCACATCGCCGGATGCAAGGGCGCGAAGAAGATCCTCGCCATCAACTCCGACGCCGAGGCGCCGATCCTGTCGAACGCCGACTACGCGGTGATCGGCGACCTCGCCGAGATCGTGCCCGCGATCACAGCGGAGCTCAGAAAGGCGCAGTCCTCATAGACGTCGCGGCCGGAGCGCTCGCGCTCGCCGCCCTGCTGGCCGTCAGCGGCACGCTGTTCTATCGGCGCGCGCGTCTGCTCGTGGAGCTGGTGAGGCTCGGCAAGCCGGTCGACCGCGTCGGCGATGTTCCGAAGCGGGTCGAGAACGAGGCGGTGATCGTGCTCGGGCAGCGGAAGCTGCTCCAGCGGCTCGTTCCCGGGCTGATCCACGCCGCGATCTTCTGGGGCTTCCTCGTCCTCTTCCCCACCATCGTCATCGCGATGATCGGCGCGGTGGATCGCGACGCCACGTTCCCGTGGCTCGGCCACCAGGGGTGGTTCGCGTTCATGGTCGACCTGTTCGCGGTGCTGGTGCTGGCGGGCGTGATCGGCGCCGTAATCATCCGCAAGATCCAGCGGCCGGCGCGCTTCGAGGGCAGCCACCTCGGCGAGGCGGACCTGATCCTCGCGCTGATCGCGGGGATCGTCACGACGCTGCTCCTCTGGCACGCCTCGCGGATCGCGCTCGGGCTGAACGAGTGGCCGGCGAGCTCCTCGCCGGTGTCGAACGCGCTCTCGAACCTGTTCGGCGACGACGGCGTGACGAAGGTGCTCGAGCGCGTCTTCGTCTGGGCCCACATCACGATCATCCTCAGCTTCCTCGCCTACCTGCCGCACTCGAAGCACCTGCACATCGCGACGGCCGCGTTCAACGTCTACTTCACGCGTACGCGCGCGCGTGGACGGCTCGAGCCGCTGCGCTTCGACGTGCCCGAGGAGGAGATGCGCTTCGGCGCCGGCACGGTGCCGGACCTCACCTGGAAGCAGATGCTCGACACG
>JBEVKE010000117.1:0-9246 GCA_040509835.1 Thermoleophilaceae bacterium | reverse complement strand
CGGATGAAGCCGAGGTCGCGGTACATCCCCCACTCCTCCTCGTTCACGCAGGAGCGAAGGAGCTCGCGGGCACGCTGCTCGGCGCGGCGCTCGCGGCCGGGGTCGTACAGGTCCATGTCGAGCTCGCCCGGGCCGGTCGGCCGGCGCTGCGCGCGCGCGGCGCGCCAGTGAATCGCGCGCCGATAGGCGATCGGCGCCGCGAGCACCACGGTGACCAGGGCGAGGGCGAGTAGCGCGAGGAGCATGGGCGGTCGGCGCCCTCAGCCGCCCGAGGCGCGCGGGAAGAAGATCACCCGCTGGGAGTCCGGCGGGATGTCGGTGTACTGCTTGACCATCTGCGCCTCGCGGCGTCCGCTGCCGGCGTTCCGCACCGGCACGGCGGCCCACATTCCCTCGTCCAGCTGGCGCCGGAACTCCTCGATCAGCCGCTCCTCGTCCTCACGCACCCGCGGGTCACCCTCGGCGAGCAACACCTCACCGTGCCCGGGCTTCATGCGCAGGAACCTCACGAGCCCGATTATGTCACGCGGCTTCCGGCCGGCCGCGCCCGTTTGGTCCGATCCCGTACGGTTAGTGCAGAGCCATGCGCCCAGCCGAAGCCGAAGGACCCACGCCCAGTCTGTTCGAAGTCGTGAACCGCGCAGTTCAGGTCGTGGACCCGGACGGGCAGTACGACGTCGCCGACCTGCTCGAACACGTCGAGGACTCCGACGAGCCCGTGACCGCGCATCCGAACATCGAGGAGGAGCTCGCCGAGCTGAAGGGCCACCTCGACCCGCAGGACGAGGATCCCGCGGTGATGACGGCGATCGCCGTGGCGACCTATCTCGCCTTCCGGCGCGACGAGATGGGCGACGACCCGGGCGACATCCTGCGCCTGGCCGTTCGCGCCGAGTGGAAGGGCCACCCGCCGGACAACGTCCGGACCTGGCTCGAAGACCAGGGCGTCCCGGTCTAGCGGCTGCGGGCGCGCTTCTCGAGCCCGAACACGTCGACCGGCCCGGGTCCGTGCCCGACGGTCTGAAGGCCGTCCCGGACCGCCCCTGAGGCGATCGCCCTGGCGGCCCGCGCGGCGTCGAGCGGATCGAGCCCGAGCGCGAGGTGCGCGGCGAGCGCGGAGGAGTGCGTGCAGCCCGACCCGTGCGCCGCGCCGCTCTCGAAGCGCTCACCCGGAATCTCCACGAGCTGCTCCCCGTCGAAGAAGAGATCGACGGCCTGCTCGCGGTGCCCGCCGGTGAGCACGACCGCGCGCGGGCCGAGCGCGTGAACGGCGCGCACGAGCTCCTCGGCGCCGAGCTGGTCCCGTTCGGCGTCCTCCCCGGCCGCGAGCACCCGTGCCTCCGGCAGGTTCGGCGTTACCACCGCCGCGCGCGGCACAAGCCGTGTGCGGAGCGCCTCCTGAGCGTCCTCGTCGAGAAGCCGGGCGCCGCTCTCGGCGACCATGACCGGGTCGAGCACCACCGGCGCATCGCCCACCAGATCGAGCGCCTCCCCCACCGCCTCGATCGTCTCCCTCGTGCCGAGCATTCCGATCTTGACCGCGTCCACCCCGATGTCGTCCACCACCGCGCGCACCTGCTCGACGATCACCTCACCCGGAATCGGATACACCGCGGTCACCGCAACGGTGTTCTGAGCGGTGATCGCGGTGATCGCCGTCATCCCATGAACGCCGCACCGCGCGAATGCCTTCAGGTCCGCCTGGATGCCGGCACCGCCACCCGAATCCGAGCCGGCGATGGACAGCACGCGAGGAAGTCGGTCAGGCGTCACCCACGCGGAGGATAGGAGTCACCTTCCGCGCCCCACGCGCGCGTCGCTCGGGCGCACGATCGCAGGGTGCTCGCAGCAGTGGCCACCTTTGCGCTCGAAGGCGTCCGCCCGCAGGAGGTCACGGTCGAGGTAGACGTCCGGCAAGGGCTCCCGACGTTCACGTTGGTCGGGCTGCCGGACCGCGCGATCCGAGAGTCGCGCGAGCGGGTCCGAGCGGCGCTCCTGAACTCCGGACTCGACTTCCCGCAGAAGCGACTCACGGTGAACCTCGCACCCGCGCACGTGCGCAAGGCTGGGCCGAGCTTCGACCTTGCCATCGCCGTTGGCCTCCTCGCGGCGAGCGGACAGGTGCCGGCCGAGCAGCTCGGGAGCTACGCCCTGGCCGGCGAGCTTTCGCTGAGCGGAGAGCTGAGGCCCGTCAGGGGAGCGCTCACCGCCGCGCTCGGAGCACGGCGTGCCGGCTATAGCCGGTTGCTGGTCCCGGAGCCGAACGCGTCGGAAGCGGCGCTGGTCGAGGGCATCGAGGTGAGCGCGATTCCGACGCTGTCGCGGCTCGCCGAGCTCCTCCACGGCCGCTGGACGCCCGAGCCGGCACTCCCGGCCGAGCCGGATCCCGTTGAGTCGCGCGCGGAGGGACCCGACCTCGCCGACGTGCGCGGCCAGGAGGACGCCAAGCGGGCGCTAGAGATCGCGGCCGCCGGCGGGCACAACCTGCTCATGGTCGGCCCGCCCGGAGCCGGAAAGACCATGATCGCCCGTCGACTGCCGGGAATCCTGCCTCCGCCGAGCTTCGAGGAGGCGCTCGAGATCACGCAGGTGCACAGCGCGGCGGGGATCGGAACTGGGCGGCTCGCGACCGAGCGGCCGTTCCGCGCGCCACACCACACGATCTCGGCGCAGGGTCTCGTAGGTGGCGGCTCGCGGCCGATGCCCGGCGAGATCACCCTGGCGCACCGGGGCGTCCTCTTCCTCGACGAGCTGCCCGAGTTCGCGCGCGGCGCCGTCGATGCGCTGCGGGAGCCGCTCGAGGAGGGCCGGGTCGAGATCACGCGCGGTCAGCGCACGCTCGACTTGCCCGCGAACGCCATCGTGGTTGCGGCGTGCAACCGCTGCCCGTGCGCCCGGCCACCGGATCGGTGCGCGTGCACGACGCTGGAGCTCGCGCGGTACCAGCGTCGGCTCAGCGGCCCGCTCGTGGACCGCATCGACCTCGTGTGCCAGGTGGAGGCGGTGCCTGCGTCGGACCTGGTCGGTGCGCCGGATGACCGCCGGAACACCTCGGGCGGTGTGCGCGAGCGCGTCCTGGTGGCGCGGCGGCGGCAGCTGGCGCGGCTTGCGGGGACCGGCGCCCTCTGCAACGGAGACATGGACGGGCGGCTCACGCGCCGCCAGGTGCCACTCGACGGGCCACTTGCCGCCCGGCTTCTTGCCATCCGAGACCGGATTGCTCTCAGCGGCCGCGGCCATGACCGCGTGCTGCGAGTGGCGCGCACGATCGCCGACCTCGAGGGGCGAGAGCTGGTGGTGGAGACGGACGTGGACGAGGCGCTCTCGTACCGGCTCGACACGTGGCAGCGGGTAGGAGCTTGATGTACGACAGCTGCAACGCCTGCCTACGCCGGGCCTTCCTGATCGCGCACCTCGCTCCGCGGATTGCCGGCCTGCTCGGTCACGACCACCGGCGGGCGCACGGGCTGCTCGGTCTACCCGAGGCCGACCTGATCGCGGCAACTGCGGGACGGCAGGTCGAGCGCGCGCTTGCGTTCCTGGACGCCTTCGACGTGGGTGTCGAGCGTCAGCGGCTTGTCGACGGCGACACCGTCGTGGCGTGTGTGCACTCCCCTCGCTACCCCGAGCCGCTCCACGACCTTCCCGACCCACCGGCGGTCCTGTTCGGCGCCGGCTCCGCCGACGTGCTTGGCACGCTCGAGGGCGAGCCCGCGGTGACCCTCGTCGGCACCCGCCGCGCGAGCCCGTACGGCACCGAGGTGGCATACGCGCTGGGCAGGGGCCTGGGCGCCGCCGGCGTGCCGGTCATCAGCGGCCTCGCGCTGGGCATCGACGGCACGGCTCACCGTGGTTGCCTCGACGGCGGGGGCGTGCCCGTCGCCGTGGTGGCAAGCGGGCCCGATGTGGTCTATCCGCGCCGCCACCGCTCGCTCCACGAGCGCGTGAGAGCGGCGGGCCTGGTGCTCTCGGAGCTCCCGCCCGGCACCGAGCCATACCGATGGAGCTTTCCGGCCCGCAACCGGATCATGGCCGGCCTTGCCCGCATGACGCTGGTGGTCGAGGCGGCCGATCCGAGCGGCAGCCTGATCACGGCCGAGTTCGCCAAGGATCTCGGCCGATGCGTGGCCGCGGTGCCGGGACGGATCACCTCCAGCGTCGCCCGCGGGACCAACAACCTCCTGAAGGACGGCGCCACCCCGATCAGCGGAACCGAGGACGTCCTGGACGAGCTGTTCGGTGTTGGTGTCAGGCAGCCGCCGACACCCGCCGTCCAGCACCGGCAGCCCGAAGACCCAGCCCTCCGAGCAGTGCTCGACGCCGCCGAGCGGTGCGATTCGGTCGAGGCGATCGCGCGAGAAACCGGCACCACGGTCGCGCGGGCGCGCGCCGCGCTTGGCAGGCTCGAGGTGGACGGTCACCTCGTCCGGCGCGACCTCGGCGGGTGGGAGCGCACCGCGGGATGAGCGATCCGCGGCGCAGGCTCGGGGCTCGGGGCGAGGAGTTGGCCGTCCGGCATCTCGAGGCGCGTGGGTTCGAGGTGGTCGAGCGGAACTTTCGGACGCGGTATGGGGAGCTCGACGTGGTCGCCCGGGACGCGCGAGCGCTCGTGTTCTGCGAGGTCAAGACGCGGATCGTCCGGCTCGCGACCGCCGACGTGCTGGGCCCGTTCGCATCGATCGGGGTGCGGAAGCAGCGGCAGGTGCGGGCGATGGCGCGCGAGTGGCTCGGGCAGGGCCGGCTCGAGGGCGCCAGGCCGCCGGAGCTCCGCTTCGACGCGATCGGCGTCAGCTTCGACGCGACCGGCCGCTTGTTATCGCTCGAACACCTCGAGGGGGCGTTCTGAGTGAGCTAGCCGCCCAGGGCCAGCTGCGTATAGGCGATCGACTGGAACGACATCCGGTGCAGGGGCGACACCCCGTTGGCCGCTATCGCGGCGCGGTGCTCCGGCGTCGAATAGCCCACGTTCGTCTCGAAGTCCCAGCCGGGATGGCGCTCCGCGGCGGCGCGCATGTAGCGGTCGCGGCTCACCTTCGCGAGCACGGACGCTGCGGCTATCGCGGCACTCCGGCAGTCGCCGTCCACCACAGCGCGCTGCTCAAAGCCGAACTGCGGGACGTTGAAGCCGTCCACGAGGCACACGGCGCCCGGCACGGCCACGCTGAGCAGGGCGGTCCGCAGCGCCTCCAGGTTCGTCTTGTGGAGGCCGCGCAGGTCGATGCCGCGCACGCAGCGCGACACGATCACCGAGCGCGCCGCCGCCCTCATCACGAGCGGGTACAGCTCCTCGCGCATCTCGGCCGTGTGCTGCTTCGAGTCGTTCAGCCGCGTGAGCGCGCGGCGGTCCGTGAGGCTCAGCCGCTCCAGGTCGAACAGCACGGCGGCCGCCACGAGCGGCCCGGCCAGCGAGCCGCGGCCCGCCTCGTCGGCCCCGGCAACGTAGCGGCACCCGATCTCACGATCGAAGGCGAAGAGCCGGCGTCCCGTACGGGGACGGCCCTTCGGCCGGCGTGTTTTGCGTCGCCCCTGCGAAGGGGTGATCTCGTCCCGCGGCATCCCCACTGGTGGCGCCGATGATAGGTGGGCCCACGGCGGAAGCCTCTCCGCCCGACCCGGTGCGACCTAGAGTAGGCCGATTCGGCCCGGAGGCCAATACGTCATGAACGCCTTGCCGATGATCCACTTCTTCGGCACCGGGCCCCACTCGCGGCTGTCGGCCGACTCGCCTCGGTTGTCGCCCATCATGTAGTACTCGCCCTTGGGGATCGTGATCTCTCGGGGCAGGTTGCAGGTCGCGCACTCGGGGTCGAGCCGGGCGAAGGGCTCGTCCTGGCGCTTCCCGTTGATGTAGACCGACCCCTCGATCACCTTCAGGTGGTCGCCGGGCACGCCCACGACCCGCTTGATGAAGTTCGTGTCCGACTTCTCCGGGGTGCCCTCCGGGCAGGGCTGGTCGCTAGGACGCTCCACGCCGCAGGTGCTCGGCTCCCCCGCCGGCGGCTTGAAGACGATGACGTCGCCACGGTCGGGATCGCTGAAGCGGTAGCTGACCCGGTCGACCAGCACCCGCTGGCCCACCGCGAGCGTGGGCACCATCGACTCGCTGGGGATCCGGAAGGGCTTGACCAGAAACGCCTGGATGCCGAGCGCCAGGCCGAGCGCGACGGCCACGATCGTGACGAGCTCGACGAGCGAGTTGTGCTCGCGCTTCTTCTCCTTCTCCTTGCTCCCCAGCACCGGCCCGGGGCCCCCGTCCTAGGAGCCCTGCTGGTCGTCGTCGGCGTCGGGCTCGGGCTCGGCGGACGCCTCGTCAACCGGAGCGTCGCCGCCCTCGGCCTCGGCTGCGGCCTCCTCGACGGCGGCCTGCTCGGCGAGCTCTTCCTCGCCCGGGCGTGGCGCGTCGTCGGCGGGCATCGCGCCCTCCTCCTCCTCGACGAGCCCCGGCACCACGACCTCCTCGGCCCCGGACCAGCGGCGCTCGCGCACTCGCGAGGCGCGGCCGACCCGTTCACGCAGGTAGTAGAGCTTCGCGCGCCGGACATCGCCGCGCGCGGCCACCTCGATGCGCTCGATCTTGGGCGAGTGCACCGGGAACCACCCCACCACGCCGACACCGAACGACTGCTTTCGCACCGTGAACGTCTCGCGCACGCCGCTGCCCTGGCGCTTGATGACGATGCCCTCGAAGACCTGTGTGCGGCGCCGGGTGCCCTCCACGACCTGGAAGTGCACGCGCACGCGATCGCCCGCCTGGAAGGACGGGACTCGGCGCAGCTGCGCGCGCTCGATGCTGTCGATTACGCCGGACATAGGCACAAAAAACGCGACCCTGGGAGCCGTCGCGCGTGGACGGACCATGGTAGCGAAGGGGAGGCCTACTACCCGGAGCCGCGCGAGCGGCTCTGCTCCCGCCGCCATTCGCGGATCCGCGCGTGGTCCCCGGACAGGAGCACCTCCGGCACCTCGTGCCCGCGCCAGTCGAACGGCCGGGTGTAGTGCGGGTACTCGGGCGCCCCTTCGAGCGCCTCGCTGAACGACTCCTCCACCGCGCTCTCCTCGTGCCCAAGCGCGCCGGGGAGCTTGCGGATCACCGCGTCGGCCACGACCATCGCCGCCAGCTCGCCGCCCGAGAGCACGTACGGCCCGATCGAGATCACGTCTGTGGCGAGGTGCTCGTTCACCCGCTCGTCGAAGCCCTCGTAGCGCCCCGACAGGAGCGTGAGCGCCGGCTCCTGCGCCAGCTCCGCGGCCAGCGCGTCGTCGAACTGGCGCCCCGCCGGCGACAGGGCGATTGTGCGGTGCGAGGGCGGCGCCTCGCCGTAGCGCGCCTGCAGCGCGGCCTCCACCACGTCCACCCGGATCACCATCCCGGCGCCGCCTCCGTAAGGCGTGTCGTCGACCTGTCCCGCCTTGAGCGGCGTGGACTCCCTGAGGTCGACCAGGTCGAGCTCGTGACCCAGCTGGAGCGCGTTCGTGACATGGCGCTGCGTCTTGAACCAGTCGAACCAGTGCGGGAACAGCGTGAGGACGTCGATCCTCATCCGAGGAACTCGTCGTTCACGCGGATCTCCCGCCCGTCGGTATCCACCCGCTCGATGGCGTCGGAGATGAACGGGATCAGCGTTCCGTCCTCGAGCTCGAGGACCGAGCAGGACGGGCCGTCGACGATTTGGACGACGAGCCCCCTGCCGGGAACGGTGCAGCCCACGAGGTCGGACGCGAGCCACTCGCCCTCGGCCAGCTCGTCCTCCACCAAGAGCAGCTCACCGCGCACCGGGCGCGGGTCCGCCATGCCCTCGAGACGTATGAGCGGACGTTCGTCGGTGCCGGCGCGGCGCGCGATCGCGTGGGTGTTGCCGGCGAGCACGACGGCCGTGCCCTCGGGCAGCGGGTGCCGCGGAGTGTCCACGTAGAAGCTGCCGTCCAGGCCGTGCGGCTTTCCCACCCGGCCGGCGGTCACGAGCGTCAATCGACGACGTCGACGAGCACGCGCTGTCCGTCCTTGACGGCCGCGGCCTTCACCACGGTGCGGAGCGCGGCGACGGTGCGCCCGCCGCGGCCGATCACCTTGCCGGTGTCGTCGTCGGCGACGTGCAGCTCCAGTACGAGCGTGCCGTCGTCCTCCTCGAAGGACTCCACGGACACCTCGTCCGGGAGGTCGACGAGCGACCGGGCCAGGTACTCGAGGAGCTCGTCCACCTACTCGGCGGCGGCGTCGCCCTCGACGGGCTCGGCCGGAGCCTCGGAAGAGGTCTCGTCCGCTGGAGCCTCCGCGCGCTCCTCGATCACGTCGGCGGGGGCCTCCTCGGCCTCGGCGGGCGCCTCGGCGACCGCGACCGCGCCGCCCCGCGACACGCCGGCGCTCCCCGTGGAGGTACCGCCCGCAATCCCCTTCGCGTGCGCCTTCACGAGCTGCTTCACGGTGTTGGTGGGCTGCGCGCCCCGCGATACCCAGTGCCGGAAGCGCTCCTCGTCGATCACGATCGTCGAGGGCTCGGTCTGCGGGTTGTAATGGCCGATCGTCTCGATGAAGCGGCCATCGCGCGGCGAGCGCTGGTCGGACACGACAACGCGCCAGATCGGATTCTTCTTGCCCCCAACGCGGGTGAGGCGGACTCGTACGGACATAGGTCGGGAGAGGTTAGCGACTCAGCGGCCGCCGGCCAGCTGCTGTAGCGACGGCATCTTCCCGCTCGCCACCTGCTTCATGACCTTGCGCATCTGGCCGAACTGCTTCACGAGCTGCGACACGGCCTGGACGTTGGTGCCCGATCCGCGCGCGATCCGGCGCCGGCGCGACCCGTCGATGATCTTCGGATTCGCCCGCTCCTCCGGGGTCATCGACCGGATGATTGCCTCGAGCCGGTCGAGCTCCTTCTCGTCCACGTTAAGCGAGCCGAGCTGCGAGCCCACGCCGGGCATCATCTTGAGCAGCGAGCCCAGCGGGCCCATGTTCCGCACCTGCTGCATCTGCTGGAGGAAGTCGTCCAGCGTGAACTCCTCCTTGCGGATCTTGCGCTCGAGCTCCGCCGCCTCGCGCTCGTCCATCTGCTTCTCGGCCTTCTCGACGAGCGTCATCACGTCGCCCATGCCGAGAATGCGCTGCGCCATCCGGTCGGGGTGGAAGCGCTCGAAGTCGCCCAGCTTCTCGCCGGTCGAGGCGTACAGGATCGGCTTGCCGGTGACCGCCTTCACCGACAGCGCCGCGCCGCCGCGCGAGTCGCCGTCGAGCTTCGTCAGGATCAC
>JBEVKE010000116.1:0-6973 GCA_040509835.1 Thermoleophilaceae bacterium | reverse complement strand
ACCAGCTCGCGCAGCACCACCTTCATCTCGAACTGAGCGAAGCTCGCGCCGAGGCAGCGACGCACGCCGCCGCCGAACGGGATCCAGGTGTAGGTGCCCGGCGGCTTGTCCAGGAAGCGCTCGGGGCGGAAGGCGCGCGGCTCGTCGTACACGTCGGCGCGCCGGTGGAGCAGGTAGATGGACGGCGCCACGTTCACACCGGCGGGCAGCACCCTGCCGCCGATCTCCATCGGCTCGATCAGGCGCCGGAGCACGAGCGCGATCACGGGCCGGAGTCGCAGCGTCTCCTTGATGACCGCGTCGAGGTAGGCGTCCTCGCCCGCGTCGATCTCGTCACGCAGGCGGGCGAGCGCGGCGGGATGGTGCGTGAGCGCCTCGAGCGCCCAGGCGAGGGCGGTGGCCGTGGTCTCGTGCCCGGCCACGAGCAGGGTCATCAGCTCGTCGCGGAGCTCCTTGTCTGACATCTCGGCGCCGTCCTCGTGCCGGGCCTGTAGGAGCATCGACAGGATGTCGTCCAGCTCGGCCAAGTCGGGCGCGTCGCGGCGCGCCCGGATCTCCGCGTAGATCAGCTCGTCGGTGGGCGCGATCCGAGCGCGGAACCAGCCGGCCTCGGCCACGCGACGCGGACCAAAGGCGGCGACGACGGCCATCCTGAGCGGCTGGGAGGCGAGGCCGAGGCTTCCCTTGAGCGCCTCGGCGAGCCGCTCGATGCGAGCCCGGTCGCGGACGCCGAACACGGTCCGGACGATCACCTCCAGCGTGATCGCCTGCATGGCCGGCCATGAGGGCACCGGCTCGCCGGCCGGCCAGCGCTCGATCTCGCGGGCTGCCACCTCGGCCATCGTCCGCTCGTAGCCCCGCATCCGCTCGCCGTGGAAGGGCGGCAGCATCAGCTTCCGCTGGGCCATGTGGGCGTCGTCGTCGAGCAGCAGCACGGAGTCGCTGCCGAGCACCGGCAGCAGCACGACGTTCGCCTCGCCGGCATGTAAGAGACGCGGGTCGCCGGTGAACACCTGCTTCACCGCGTCCGGGTGGCTCAGGAACACCCAGGTGCCCTCGTGCGTGATCCGCAGCGTGAACATGTCGCCGTAGCGGCGCTGCGAGTCCTCCATAAACCCGGCGGGCCGGGCGATCCAGCGCGCGGTCTGAAGCGCGCGCGGCGAGCTGGGGCCGGGCGGGAGCGGCGCCTCAGGCAAGGCTCCGCCCCGCCAGCTTCGCGTGCGCTGCCACGTCCGCCGCGAACTCCGCGAAGTCCGCCGCGTACAGCTGCTGGGGACCGTCGCACAGCGCCAGCTCGGGGTCCTCGGCCACCTCGACGATGATCCCGTCGGCGCCGACGGCCGCGGCCGCGCGCGACAGCGGGCCCACCAGGCGGCGGTCGCCGGAGGCATGCGAGGGGTCGACGATCACCGGGAGATGGGTGTGGAGCTTCAGCCACGGCACGGCGCCGAGGTCGAGCGTGAACCGCATCGCGTTGTCGAACGTGCGGATCCCGCGCTCACACAGGATCACGCGCTCGTTGCCCTCCTTGAGGATGTAGTCGGCCGCCTGGAGCAGCTCGTCGAGGGTGGAGGAGAGGCCGCGCTTGAGGAGCACCGGCTTGTCGAGCTTTCCGACGACCTCGAGCAGGCCGTAGTTCTGCATGTTCCGGGCGCCCACCTGGATGACGTCAACGGCATCGGTGAAGGAGTCGGCCAGGTTCGCGGAGGTCATCTCACTCACGACAGGCAAGCCGGTCTCCTCGCGGGCCTCACGCAGGATTTCGAGACCCTCGGCGCCCAGTCCCTGGAACGCGAACGGAGATGTCCGGGGCTTGAACGCGCCGCCGCGGAGCATCGACGCGCCCGCCGACGCCACCGCGCGAGCCACGCCAAGGGTTTGATCGCGGGATTCCACAGTGCAGGGGCCGGCGACCAGGCAGAAGGTCTTTGGAGAGCCGATGTGACGGTCGAGGATGTGGAACGTGGTCGGCTCGTGGTGCGACAACTCGCTCGAGGCGAGCTTGTACGGGCGCGAGATCGGGATCACGCGGTCCACGCCAGGCAGGCCCTCGAGGCCCATCTCGCGCACGCCCTCCGGGTCGCCGATCGCGCCGATCGCGGTGGTCAGCTCGCCCGGCATCACCTTCGCGTGCACGCCGCCGGCCTGCAGCCGCTTCACCACCGCCTCGATCTGCGCCGGGGTGGCCTCCGGCGTCATGACGACCATCACAGCCGGGAGCCTAGATAACTAGAGGACCATCCCCGCACCGACGGTGTCGTTCGTCGACTCGTCGATGAGGATGAAGCTGCCGGTGGCGCGGTTCCGCCGGTACTCGTCCACCAGGAGCGGGGAGGAGAGGCGCAGCCGCAGCTTGCCGATCTCGTTCAGCTCGAGCGCGTCCGCATCCTGGTCGCGGTGCAGCGAATTCACGTCGATGCGGTAGAGCACCTGGTCGACCTTGGCCAGCGCCGTGCGGCTCGTGTGCTTGATCCGGTACCGGCCCGACGGCGACAGCGGGCGGTCGGACATCCAGCACACCATGGCGTCGATCTCCTTCGCCTCCGTCGGCTGGTTCGCCGGTCGGCAGATCATGTCGCCGCGCGAGACGTCGATGTCGTCCTCCAGCCGGATCGTCACCGAGAGCGGCGGGTACGCCTCCTCGATCTCGCCGTCGAAGGTGTCGATGCCCGCGATCCGGGTGGTGCGGCCCGAGGGCAGCACCACCACCTCGTCGCCCTTCCGGAACACGCCGGAGGCCACCTCGCCGGCGTAGCCGCGGTAGTCGTGCAGCTCGTCCGACATCGGGCGTGTGACCCACTGCACCGGGAAGCGCGCGTCCCGGAGGTTGCGGTCGGACGCCACGTGCACGTGCTCGAGGTGGTAGAGCAGCGACGACCCCTGGTACCAGGGCATGTTCTCGGAGCGATCGACGACGTTGTCGCCGTGCAGCGCCGAGACCGGGATGAAGGTCACGTCCTGGATGTCGAGCTTCGCCGCCCACCCCGTGAAGTCCGCGGTGATGCGGTCGAACACCTCCTGATCCCAGCCCACCAGGTCCATCTTGTTGACGCACACGACCAGGTGCGGGATGCGGAGGAGCGACGCGATGAACGCGTGCCGGTGCGACTGCTCGAGCACGCCCTTGCGAGCGTCCACCAGGACCAGCGCCAGGTCCGCGGTCGAGGCCCCGGTGACCATGTTGCGGGTGTACTGCTCGTGGCCCGGGGTGTCGGCGATGATGAACTTGCGACGCGGTGTGTGGAAGTAGCGGTACGCCACGTCGATCGTGATTCCCTGCTCGCGCTCGGCGCGGAGCCCGTCCGTGAGCAGGGCGAGGTTCACGTAGCCGTCGCCGCGCCGCTTGGAGGTCTCCTCTACGTGCTCGAGCTGGTCCTCGAAGATCGACTTGGTGTCGTACAGCAGCCGGCCGATCAGAGTCGACTTGCCGTCGTCGACCGAGCCCGCGGTGGCGAAGCGGACGAGCTCGGACGTGCGGGTCTTGGTGGGCTTGCCGTTCGTGGCCGCGCCGGGAGTTGCCATGGCTAGAAGTAGCCCTCCTTCTTGCGGTCCTCCATGGCGGCCTCGGAGACGCGGTCGTCGGCGCGCGTCTCGCCACGCTCGGTGATCCGCGTCGCCGCGATCTCGGCCACCACGTCGGGGAGCGTCTTCGCCTCGGAGGCCACGGCGCCGGTGCAGCTCATGTCGCCGACCGTGCGGAACCGGACCCACTTCTTGAACGGCTCCTCGCCGGGCATGAGCTCCACGAAGTCGGACACGGCGTAGAGCATCCCATCGCGCTCGAACACCTCGCGCTCGTGGGCGAAGTAGATGTTCGGCAGCTCGAGCTTCTCCTCGGCGATGTACTGCCACACGTCGAGCTCGGTCCAGTTCGACAGCGGGAACACACGCACGTGCTCGCCCGGCTTGACGAAGCCGTTGTAGATGTTCCAGAGCTCGGGGCGCTGGCCCTTCGGGTCCCACTGGCCGAAGTCGTCGCGGAAGGACAGGATGCGCTCCTTCGCGCGAGCGCGCTCCTCGTCGCGGCGGGCGCCGCCGAACGCCGCCTTGAACCCGTGCTCCTCGATCGCGTCGAGCAGCGTCACGGACTGAAGCCGGTTGCGCGACGCGCGCGGGCCGCTCTCCTCGGTCACACGTCCCTTGTCGATCGAGTCCTGCACCGACGCGACGATCAGCCGCGCGCCCATCTCGTCGACGAGGCTGTCGCGGTACTCGATCACCTCGGGGAAGTTGTGGCCCGTGTCCACGTGCATGACGGGGAACGGCAGGCCGCCCGGGTGGAACGCCTTGCGGGCGAGGTGCAGCAGAACGGCGCTGTCCTTGCCGCCCGAGAACAGGAGAACGGCGCGCTCCAACTCCGCCGCGACCTCGCGGATCACATGGATTGCCTCAGATTCGAGGTCGCGGAGATGTGGGATTTCGTAGGTCAAACGTGCGGGGGGTCAAACGTGCAGACCGCACTCGGTCTTGTCCTGCCCGGCCCACCGGCCCTCTCGGCCGTTGCCGGGAAGCGTGCAGGGAGCGCAGCCGATCGACTCATACCCCCTGTCGTGGAGGGGATGGTAGGGCAGATCGTGCTCGTGCACGTAACTCCACACGTCCTGGTCCGTCCATTCCGCGAGCGGATTGAACTTCCAGACGCCCCGCGCCTCGTCCCATTCGATCCCCTCGGCGCTCGCCCGGGTGGGGGACTGCTCGCGCCTGATGCCGGTGATCCAGGCGTCCGTGTCGGCCAGCGCGCGCTCGAGCGCGTCCACCTTGCGGGCCCCACAGCAGTTCGACGCGCTCCATGGCGTGCCGTTCGGCGGGGTGGCGTCGACCACCTCCACGCGCAGGCCGTAGCGGTCCTCGACCTTGCGCCAGACCTCGTATGTCTCGGGGAAGAGCACGCCCGTATCGATTGTGAACACGCGCGCCGACGGCTCGATGCGCATGAGCATGTCGATCAGGACCGACTCCTCCTTCTGGAAGGAGCACGCCATCACGAGCGAGGGATGGTGCCGCTCGACGGCGGTGCGGAGGGTCTCCTCTGCGGTTTCCGTCAGACCGCGCATTCGCCCTCGCCCCGGATGACCTCGAAGGGCTCCTTCTTCTGCCAGTCGATGAAGAACTGCATGTTCTGCAGGCCGAACTCCACGGGCATGGCGAGATCGCGGACCTCGTCCTCGAAGCGGTTGGCGCCCACGCGCTCGGCGAAGGCGTTGAAGACCTCGCCGTCCGCGCGCTCGGCCTCGTACATGCGCACCCACCGCTCCACGGCGTCGGGCACGCGCTTGGCGGGCAGGCGCACCTTCAGCCGGGCGCCGTACAGCACCTCACCGCCCTCGTAGTTGCCGCCGATGTGGGCGACGTACGCGGGGATCGCGTGCTCGCCGACCTTGATCGACGCGCCGTAGAACCCGATGTTCGCGATGTGGTGCTGGCTGCACCCGTTCGGGCAGCCGGACATCTTGATGTGGATCCGCTTGGTGAGCTCGTCCTCGATCCCCATCGACTCGATGCGCTCGCGCACCGCGTGGTTCAGCCCCATCGAGCTCGTGATGCCGAGCTTGCAGGAGTCGGTGCCCGGGCAGCTCACCACGTCGTTGATCTCGTCGACGCCGGCGTCACCGAGCCCGAGCTCGGACAGCGCCTCCCACACCTCGTACGTGGTCTCGTCGCGCACCCAGCGGAGCACCAGGTTCTGGTGCACCGTCGTGCGCGCGTAGCCGCCCGAGTACCTGCGCATGATCTCCGCCAGGCCACGGAACTGCTCGGGCGTGAGGTCGCCGCGGACCACCTTGATCTGGACGGTCGAGAAGCCGGCCTGGCGCTGCGGGACCACGCTGGACGCGGCCCAGCGCTCGTAGTCGCTGCCGTCGCCGTTCGGACTCGCGTAGCTGGCCGGAACCGGCGGGGCGCCCGCCTCCTCGTCGTCGATGAAGAGGAGTGGGGTGGGGTCGAAGTCCCGCTCGCCCACCCAGTCGCCCTCGAGCTCCTCGTCGACGAGCCGCTGGAGCTCCTCGATCCCGTACTTGTCCACGAACACCTTGATGCGCGCCCGCGCCCGGTTGGGCCGCAGCCAGTCCTGGCGGTCGTAAATGCGGAGCACCGCCTCGGTGACCTTGAGGAACTCGCCGTCGTCGGCGGTCACGAACTCGCGCAGCGTCGGAGCGACGCGCGGCTGGACAGAGGTGCCGCCGCCCACGCGCATCTCGAAGCCCCTCACGCCGTCGCGGATGCGCGGGATGAAGGCCACGTCGTGGATGCCCGTGATCGCGCGGTCCTCGTCGGTCGCCGTGAAGGCCGTCTTCACCTTGCGCGGCATCAGCTGTGTGGTGGGGTGACGGACGAAGTAGCGCACGTACGCGCCCACGTAGGGAGTCGGGTCGAACAGCTCGCCCTCGCACACGCCGGCCCACGGGTCGCCGGTCACGTTGCGGACGGTGTTGCCGCAGCCCTCGCGGCTCGACAGGCCGGCATCGGCCAGCTCGCGGATCGCCTTGGCCGCCTCGGTCAGCGGGATGTGGTGGAGCTGGATGTTCTGGCGGGTGGTGATGTGGCCCTTGTTGAGCGGCGCGTACTGCTCCACCACGTCGGCGAACTTCTCCATCTGCTCCGGCGTGATCCCGCCGAACGGGAGCTTCGTCCGGATCATCTGGACGTCCGCCTGGCGCTGGCCGTAGACCCCCTGCTTCAGGCGGAAGCCGATGAACTCGTTCTCAGGGGTCTGCCCGTCGAGGTACTTCCCGGCCTCGTTGTCGAAGTCGTCGAACTCGCGCTCGAGGATGGGGATGATGTGGCCCGGGACGTTCTCGTATACCTCCGGATTGTCCAGGGACCCCTGCTTGCCCTTGCGCTTGGCGCCCCCTGCCGGCGGCGCGGAAACCGGTTCCATTGTCGGAAAGTACCAAATTCCTGTCGGGTTTCCTGCCTTTTGTCGGCAGGACCCGGCTAGGAGCTGACCGCGCGCCTGTAACGGTGGACGGACAGC
>JBEVKE010000115.1:0-9992 GCA_040509835.1 Thermoleophilaceae bacterium | reverse complement strand
CCGAGGCCGCGGCGGGTGCCGGAGCGCCCCGCGAGCGCCGCACGTTCGACCCTGACGAGGAGTCCTGATGAGCATCACCATCTCCGCTCAAGACGTGAAGAGCCTCCGCGAGCGCACCGGCGCCGGGATCATGGACGCCAAGGCGGCGCTCCAGGAGACCGGCGGCGACGTGGACAAGGCGATCGAGGTCCTGCGTGTGAAGGGCCAGGCGTCGGCCGCCAAGCGCGGTGAGCGCGTCGCGACCGAGGGTGTCGTTGCCAGCTACATCCACGCCGGCGGCAAGATCGGCGCGCTGGTCGAGGTGGACTGCGAGACCGACTTCGTCGCGCGCACGGACGAGTTCCAGGCGTTCGCCCGCGAGGTGGCCGTGCACGTTGCCGCCTCGAACCCGCAGTTCGTCTCGCGGGACGACGTGGACGAGGAGGCGAAGGAGGCCGAGCTGCGCGTCCTCCGCGAGCAGGCCGCCACGGAGGGCAAGCCCGAGAACGTTCAGGAGAAGATCGTCGAGGGCCGGCTGAACAAGTGGCTCGAGGACGTCGTCCTGCTCGACCAGAAGCACGTGAACGAGGACAGGCACGAGTCGAAGACGATCGGCGAGCTCCGCACGGAGCTCGCGGCCAACACCGGCGAGAACGTCGTGATCCGCAGATTCGCCCGCTTCCAGGTCGGGGGGGAGTGACCGAGCCGGCCTTCCGGCGCATCCTGCTCAAGCTCTCCGGGGAGGCGCTCATGGGCGACCTCCCCTACGGGGCGGACGCGGAGCGGATCGCCGCAATAGCGAGGCAGGTGAAGTTCGTGGCCGATCGCGGCGTGGAGATCGCGATCGTGGTGGGCGGCGGGAACATCTACCGCGGCCTGCAGGGCGCCGCGGCCGGCATGGACCGCGCCACCGGCGACTACATGGGGATGCTCGCTACGGTCCTGAACGCGCTGGCCCTCCAGGACGCGCTCGAGAAGGTGGGCGCCGACACGAGGGTGCAATCCGCGATCACGATCTCGGAGGTCGCCGAGCCCTACATCCGGCGCCGGGCGATGCGCCACCTGGAGAAGGGGCGGATCGTGATCTTCGCGGCGGGCACCGGCAACCCGTTCTTCACCACCGACACCGCGGCGGCCCTGCGGGCGCTCGAGATCCACGCCGAGGCGATCCTCATGGCGAAGAACGACGTGGAGGGCGTGTACAGCGCCGACCCGCGAGTGGACCCGGACGCCCACTTCATCGAGGAGATCACCCACCAGGAGGCGATCGAGCAGCGGCTGGCCGTCATGGACTCCACCGCGCTGTCGCTGTGCATGGACAACAACCTCCCGATCCACGTCTTCAACATGGACGACGAGCGCAATATCGACCGGATAGTGTGCGGCGAGCGTGTGGGAACTGTTGTGAGGAGCGGATGACCGACGACGTTCTGAAGGATTTCCTGGACGATGCGAAGGCCCGCATGCAGCGGTCCGTCGACGCGACCCGGGGCGAGTTCTCGACGGTGCGGACCGGCCGCGCGTCGCCTCACCTGCTCGACCGGATCGAGGTCGACTACTACGGGGCGGTGACCCCGCTGCGGCAGCTCTCGCAGATCTCGGCGAGCGAGGCCCGCCTGCTCACGATCACGCCCTACGACAAGAACTCGATCAAGGCGATCGAGAAGTCGATCCTCGAGTCGGACGTGGGGCTCACGCCGTCGAACGACGGCCAGGTGATCCGGCTCTCGATCCCCGAGCTGACGGAGGAGCGCCGCAAGGAGCTCGTGAAGGTTGTGCACGGGATCGCCGAGCAGGGCCGCGTGTCGGTCCGCAACGTGCGCCGCGACGTGATGCACGACCTGCGTGAGCTGAAGAGCGAGGGCGAGGTGGGCGAGGACGACGAGCGCCGGGCCGAATCGGAGCTCCAGAAGCTCACCGACAAGCACGTCGGT
Source organism: Thermoleophilaceae bacterium (assembly GCA_040509835.1). Classification (GTDB taxonomy): domain Bacteria; phylum Actinomycetota; class Thermoleophilia; order Solirubrobacterales; family Thermoleophilaceae; genus JACVRW01. The sequence goes on along the minus strand of JBEVKE010000115.1, from coordinate 8,079 downwards.
GACATCGACTCAGCCCTGGCAGGCAAGGAACAAGAGATCCTCGAGGTGTGACGGGCGAAGCGGCGCGGGCGCGCTACGTCGCCATCATCACGGACGGGAACGGGCGCTGGGCGCAGAACCGCGGGCTGCCGGTGCTGGCCGGGCACGAGGCGGGCGCGGACGTGGTCAAGGCGCGCCTCCGCGATGCGGTCGAGCTCGGCGTGCGCGAGCTGACCGTCTACTCGTTCTCGACGGAGAACTGGTCGCGTCCGCCGGCCGAGGTGGAGGGGCTGATGCGGATGTTCGCGGCGCGGATCGACCGCGAGACGCCGGAGCTGCACGACGAGGGCGTGAAGATGCGTTTCGTGGGCCGCCGCGAGGGCCTCGACGAGGAGCTCACCCGGCGCATGGACTGGGCCGAGGAGCTCACCGCCGGGAACGAGCGCATCACGCTCTTCGTGGCGTTCAACTACGGCGGCAGGGCGGAGATCATGGACGCGGCGCGAACCTTCACCGGTGAGACGGAGGAAGAGTTCCGCCGCCACCTGTACGCGCCCGACATGCACGATCCCGACCTCCTGATCCGCACGAGCGGCGAGCTGCGCATCTCGAACTACCTCTTGTGGCAGCTCGCCTACGCCGAGTTCGTGTTCCGCGACGAGCTGTGGCCGGACTTCTCGCGTGAGGCGTTCGAGGCGTCGCTCGAGGAGTACGCGGCGCGGCGGCGCCGGTTCGGGGGCAGGTAGGCATGCCCGCGCGCCGGGAGCGAGGGTCAGGGTCGGACCTCGCGCCACGGATAGTGGTGGCGATCCCGGCGATCGTCTTCGCGCTGTTCATCGTCCACCAGGGCGGCGAGATCTTCGCGGCGGGCATCTTCGTGCTGGGCGTGGTCGCGATGGGCGAGCTGTACACGCTCATGGGTCGCGTGCGGCCGCCGGCGATCGCAGGTTTCCTGACACTCGCCGCGATGCTGATCGCCGCCCTGTACGGCGAGCCGCGGCACGTGATCATGGTGCTGACCGCCTCGTTCCCGGTCACTTTCTTCCTGTCGACGCTGCGCCCGCGACGCGAGCACGTGTCGTGGGCGATCGCGGTCGTCTATCTAGGGGTCCTCTGGATCGGCCTGGCCATGGTTTCCGCGGTGTGGCTGCGCGGGCTGCCGCACGGCGACGGGCTCCTGATCGACGTCCTCGTGGCCACGTTCCTGGGCGACACGGCCGCGTACTTCGGAGGCAGGTTCTACGGGCGCACTCCGCTCGCGCCGCTGATCTCGCCCAACAAGACGCTCGAGGGTCTGGCGGCGGGCGTTGCCGGCGCCACGCTCGCGTTCTGGGTGGCGGGCCTCTACCAGGACTGGCTGACGGGCCCGCACGCGCTCCTGATCGGCGCGCTGGTGGCGCTCGCGGCGCCGGTGGGCGACCTGTTCGAGTCGATGATCAAGCGCGACCTCCAGGTGAAGGACACGGGCAAGCTGTTCGGCGCCCACGGCGGCGTCCTGGACCGTCTCGACGCGGTCTTCTTCACGGTCCCGGTGGCCTACTACGCCGCCGTAGGACTGGGTTACGCCTGACCTACACTCAGGCCGGTGCGCAGGATTCTCATAGTCGGCTCGACGGGCTCGATTGGAACGCAGGCCCTGGACGTGATCGAGCGGGGTCCGGACCTCGAGGTCGTGGGACTGGCGGCCGCCTCGAGCTGGGAGCAGCTGCTCAAGCAGGCGGCCGCGCACGGTGTGGGCCGCGTGGCGCTTGCCGATCCCGACGCCGCCGCTCGCGCGGGCGAGCACTCGGACGTCGAGGTCCTCGCGGGCCCCGAGGGGCTGGTGGAGCTGATCACCGACACCGACTGCGACCTCGTCCTGAACGCGCTGGTCGGGTCGGCCGGCCTCGGACCGACCGTGGCCACGCTCGGCGAGGGCATCGACCTCGCGCTGGCCAACAAGGAGAGCCTCGTGGTGGGCGGCGAGCTGGTGATCGCACTGGCCGAGGCCACCGGTGCTCAGCTGCTGCCTGTCGACTCCGAGCACTCGGCGCTGTTCCAGCTGATCGAGGGCGAGCGGCCGGGCACCGTGGACCGGCTCGTGCTCACGGCCAGCGGCGGCCCGTTCCGGGGCCGGAGCGACCTCGAGTCGGTCACGCGCGAGGAGGCGCTCGCTCATCCGACCTGGGACATGGGCGGGAAGATCACGATCGACTCGGCCACGCTGATGAACAAGGGCCTCGAGCTGATCGAGGCGCATCACCTGTTCGGTATCGCCTATGACCGGATCGACGTGGTGGTCCACCCTCAGTCGATCGTGCACGCGGTGGCACACCTGAACGACGGAGCCTCGCTCGCGCACCTCGGGTATCCGGACATGCGCGTGCCGATCTCGTACGCGCTCAGCTATCCGGAGCGGAGCGACGTCCCGGTGCCCACGCTCGACCTGGTCGAGGTGGGTGCGCTCACCTTCGAGGCGCCCGACCTGGACTCGTTCCCGTGCCTGCGGCTGGCCCGCGAGGCCGCCGAGGCGGGCGGCACCGCTCCCTGCATCCTGAACGCGGCGAACGAGGTAGCGGTCCACGCGTTCCTGGCCGGAGACCTGTCGTTCACGGGCCTCGCCCGGGTGATCGAGTCGACGCTGTCCGAGCTGCCCGCGCAGCCGGTGCGGCACTTCTCCGACCTGTACGCGGCCGACGCGCAGGCCCGCGACGTGGCCCGCGGGGTGGCCGCGTGACGGCGGTCAGCTTCGTCCTGGCCTTCGTGGGCTTCGCGCTGCTCGTGATCCTGCACGAGCTCGGCCACTTCAGCGCCGCGAAGGCGGTCGGGATGCGGGTGGAGCGCTTCTCGCTGTTCTTCCCGCCGACGATCTGGAGCAAGAAGGTGGGGGAGACCGAGTATGCGATCGGCTCGATCCCCGCGGGCGGCTACGTGAAGATCAGCGGCATGAACCCGGACGAGGACCTCCCCGAGGAGGTCCGGGACCGGGCGTACCACGCGCAGCCGGTCTGGAAGCGGATCGTGGTGATCGCGGCGGGGCCGTTCGTGAACCTCGTGCTGGCGTTCGTGCTGCTGTACGTGTTCTTCGCCCTGATCGGGCCGCAGGACACGACGCGGGTCGTGGACCAGGTGGACAAGAACTTCCCTGCTGCCGGCGTGCTGAAGCCGGGGGACCGGCTCGTGGCGGTGGACGGGCATCGAGGGAGTCCGGCTCAGCTGTCAAACATCGTGAACTCCCACGGCTGTGCCGGACCGCAATCGGAGTGGAAGGCCGGGTGCCGGGCGGTCACGCCGGCCAAGCTGACCATCGTCCGGAACGGTCAGACGCTCACGGTCACGATCCGGCCGAAGTACGACTTCCCCGCGGGGGTCGACGAGGGGCGGATGAGGGTGGGCTTCGCGTACAAGGCGGGAGCGCACCACCCGCTCCCGCCCGGCGAGGCGTTCAGCGTGACGGCCGACCGCTACTGGTTCATCACGAAGCAGACGCTGTCGCTGCCCGCGCGGCTGATCAACCCGCAGGAGCGCAAGCAGATATCGGGCGTCGTCGGCTCCTATGAGGTCACGCGACAGACGATCCTGAAGCAGGTCGAGAACGTGGTCGGGATCCTGGCGATCATCTCGCTGTCGCTTGCGATCGTGAATCTGTTCCCGTTCCTTCCCCTGGACGGAGGCCACATCTTCTGGGCGATCGTGGAGAAGGTCCGCGGCCGCCCGGTGTCGCTGCGCGTGATGGAACGGGCCGGGGTGGTGGGCTTCATGCTCGTGATCCTGATCTTCCTGATCGGGCTGTCGAACGACATCGGCCGCCTGAGCGGCGAGGGCTTCCAGGTCCGCTAGCGCGCGGTTACGCCTGGCCGGCGGCCCTGGCGAGCCGACCGGACCACGGTTACATTGCCCGCATGGTCGAGGCATCAACGGTCGCCCAGGCGTTCCAGGCCACCGCGGCCGCCCACCCGGACCGGGTCGCGCTCCGGACCAAGGGGGACGAGTTCTCCATCACTTGGCGTGAGTACGGGGATCGCGTGCGCGACACAGCCGGCGGTCTCGCCGCGCTCGGGCTCGAGCGTGGGCAGACGCTCGCGCTGCTGCTCACGAACCGCCCCGATTTCCACTGGTTCGACGCCGCCGCCTTGCATCTCGGCGCGACACCGTTCTCGCTCTACAACACCTACACGGCGGACCAGATCCAGTACCAGGTGACGGACGCCGGGGCCCGGATCCTGGTCACCGAGGAGGCGTTTGCGGAGCGTGTGCGCGGGCTCGAGGGCGTCGAGGACATCATCGTCGTGGAGGAGGACTCGCTGCCGGAGCCGCCCGACGGCTTCGACTTCGACGCCGCGTGGCGGGCCGTCGAGCCCGACGACCTGCTCACGCTGATCTACACGAGCGGCACCACCGGGCCGCCCAAGGGCGTCCAGATCACGCACGGCAACATGGTGGCCACCATCAGAGGCGTGAGCGAGGTGATCGAGTTCCCGGATGAGGGGCGGCTGGTCTCCTGGCTGCCGATGGCGCACATCGCCGAGCGGAACTGCACGCAGTACCTGCCGATGTTCGTGGGCTTTTCGACCACCTGCTGCCCCGATCCGCGCCAGCTCGTGGCGTACCTACCGGAGGTGCGGCCGACCTGGTTCTTCGCCGTGCCTCGGATCTGGGAGAAGCTGAAGGCGGCCATCGAGGCGGGGATCGAGGCCGAGCAGGACGCCGCCAAGCAGCAGGCGACCCGCTGGGCGCTCGATCTCGGGCTCAGGAGGGTGCGCGGGGAGAGCATCGATGACGAGGAGCATGCGAGAGCCGACGAGCTCGTGCTCTCGAAGATCCGCGCCAGGCTCGGCTTCGACGCCGTGGAGGCGGTGAACGTGGGCGCGGCGCCGACGCCCCCCGAGGTGATCGAGTTCTTCCACGCCCTCGGCATCCCGCTCGGAGAGCTGTGGGGCATGTCCGAGACCACCGGCTACGGAGCGGTGAACCCGCCGGAGGCGATCAGGATCGGCACGGTGGGACCGCCGGCGCCGGGCGCCGAGATCAGGCTCGCCGACGACGGCGAGGTGCTGATCCGCGGCGCGTTCATCACCACCGGCTACCGGAACATGCCCGGCCAGACGAGCGAGGCGATCGACGCCGACGGCTGGCTCCATACCGGCGACATCGGCGAGTTCGACGACGAGGGATACCTGAAGCTGGTCGACCGCAAGAAGGAGCTGATCATCAGCGCAGGCGGGAAGAACATGTCCCCCGCCAACATCGAGGCCAAGCTGAAGGCGTCGAGCCCCGCGATCGGGCAGGCGATCGCGATCGGCGACGGAAAGCCCTACAACGTCGCGCTCCTGACGCTCGACCCCGACGTGGCGCCCGCCCTCGAGCAGCAGCACGGGCGCGAGGCGCTGCTGAAGGAGGTGGAACGCGGGGTGGAGGCGGCGAACGACCAGCTGGCCCGTGTGGAGCAGATCAAGAGGTACACGCTTCTGGACGAGGAGTGGCAGCCCGGCGGCGACGAGCTGACGCCCACCATGAAGCTGAAGCGAAAGCCGATCCACGCGAAGTACGCGGACGAGATCGATCAGCTGTACGCCTAGCGGCAGAAGTCGCGCACGGCGTCGTTGAACAGCTCCGGTTGCTCGAGGTTGCTCACGTGGCCGCAGCGTGGGATCACGACGAGTTTCGACCCCGGGACCGCATCCTCGAACTGGCGCGCCACGCTGAGCGGCGAGCGCCCGTCCAGCTCACCCCAGACGAGCAGCGTGGGCACGGCGATGCGCGGCAGCAGATCTCGCTGATCGGCGTCGGCCATGACGACCAGCACGGTCCTCATGCTCTCGGGGCGGACGTCGGCGGCCACCGCCTCCAGGAGCGAGACGAACTCGGCCGGCGGCTCGCCGGCGAACAGCCCGGGGAGGGTGGGGTCGAACGACTCCCTCCCGACGGCGAGCATCTCCCTGAGCCCCTCGACCCTCGCCCGCACCTCCGCCTCGGGCAGCGATCCCTTCCAGCCGGCGTACGTGTCCGCGAGAACGAGGGTCCGCACGAGCTCGGGATGGCGGCGGTAGAGCTCGAGCGCCACGGTGCCGCCCCACGAGATACCGGCCACGTGGGCTCGCCCGACCCCGAGAGCGTCGATCAGCCCTGCCAGGCAGCCGGCGTAGTCTGCCAGGGTGAAATCCGGAGGCACGTCCGACGACCGGCCCGCCCCGGGCTCGTCCCAGGCGATGACGGTGAACTCGCCGGCGAGTCCGGCGAGCTGCGGGCGCCAGAGCCGCGAATCCGACGCCGCCCCGTGCACGAACACGAGCGGCGGCCCCGCGCCGACGCGCTCATACGCCACCTCGAGCCCGTTCACCCGAACGACCTCCACCGGCCGCAACGTACAGCAGGCCTGCGTGCCTCCGGGCGTAGCTAGGCTTCGAGCCGGGTTTCATGGCCTCCAAGAAGCAGATCGACGTCGGTGGCGTCAAGATCGGCGGGGGTGCTCCCGTTGCGGTGCAGTCGATGACCAAGACGGAGACCGCGGACTTCGACGCCACCATGAAGCAGATCCACGCCATCGCGGATGCGGGCGGGGATCTCGTTCGCTGCGCGGTTCCGCGCGACGACGACGTCAGGGCGCTCGAGCGGATCGTGAAGGAGTCGCCGATCCCGGTGATCGCCGACATCCACTTCAACTACACGCTCGCGCTCAAGGCGATCGACGCCGGCGCGCACTGCATCCGCATCAACCCGGGCAACATCGGCGGTCAGGACAAGGCCGCGCAGGTGGTGGAGAAGGCGCGAGCGGCCGGCGTGCCTATGCGCATCGGCGTCAACTCGGGGTCGCTCCCCAAGCACCTGCACGAGCTCGAGCGCGAGAACGCCGTCGAGGCGCTCGTGGCCGCCGCCGTGGAACACGTCGAGCTGATGGACCGGCTCGGGTTCGAGGACTTCAAGGTGTCGATCAAGAGCACGAACGTGCCCAACACGATCGCATCCAACCGGCTGCTCTCGGAGAAGATCGACAACCCGCTCCACCTGGGCATCACCGAGGCCGGCACGAAGTGGTCCGGCTCGCTGAAGTCGGCGGTCGGGCTCGGCACGCTGCTGGCCGACGGGATCGGCGACACGATCCGCATCTCGCTCTCCACCTTCCACGCGGAGGAGGAGGTCAAGGTCGCCTGGGAGATCCTCAAGGCGCTGAAGCTGCGCGAGCGCGGCCCGGTGCTGATCGCCTGCCCGACCTGCGGCCGGCTCCAGTTCGACATGGACACCGTTGTGGCGGAGATCGAGGAGCGCCTGCGCCAGTACGACGACCCGATCGAGGTCGCCGTGCTCGGCTGCGCCGTGAACGGCATCGGCGAGGCCTCACATGCGGACTTCGGCATCACGGGCGCCAAGAACGAGGGCCTGATCTTCGCCCACGGCAAGCCGATCCGGAAGGTGCCGCAGGACGACCTCGTCGACGCGCTCTTCACGGAGATCGACAAGTCGATCGACCGCGGGACGATCGAGGTCGACGAGCGCGAGGCGGCCGAGGGCGCCGAGTGGCTCACCAAGATCGAGGAGGAGAACGCCGGGGAGATGACCCCCGAGCGGATCGCGGCCCTCGAGGCCGCCGCGGCGAACGAGGGGAATGGCGAGGCGCTGCCCATGGCGGGTGCGCCGAAGGCCAAGCGGATCGTGCTGGACGAGGAGGCGTCGCCCACCGAGGGACGCCGCTTCACCCGCGCGTAGTTGGGCAAGCAGCGGGCGGTGCCCGCTGCGCAGCCGTGTTATCCGCGGCTCGGCGGGCTAGGCGACCATCTCGTCCGGAGCGGGGTGCTCGCGGGCGAGCACGCGGCAGAACGCCTCGACGACCATCGGGTCGAACTGCGTGCCGGCGCAGCGGCGGAGCTCGGCGATGGCCTCGCCCTCCGGAATCGGCTCGCGGTACGGCCGCTCCGTGGTCATGGCGTCGAACGCGTCGCACACCGCGACCACGCGTGAGCCGAGCGGGATCTCATCCCCGCGCAGCCCGTCCGGGTAGCCGCCGCCGTCCCAGCGCTCGTGGCTCGAGCGCACAAGCCGTGCCACCGGCCGGAGAGCGGGCGCCGCCAGGAGGATGCGCTCGCCGATCAGCGGATGGCGGCGCATGAAGCTCCACTCGACCGG
>JBEVKE010000114.1:0-13628 GCA_040509835.1 Thermoleophilaceae bacterium | reverse complement strand
CCCATGCCCGGTCCGGGCTTGAAGGACATGAAGCCGTACGGCTTTGTGGCGGCCGCGTCGGTGACCTCCCAGACGTCGATCCCCATTCGATCGCACAGGATCGCCAGCTCGTTGACGAGCGCGATGTTCACCGAGCGGAAGACGTTCTCGAGCAGCTTGGTGAGCTCGGCCGCCTCGGGTGTCGAGACCTCGACGATCTCGTCGCAGACCTCGCGATAGAGCGCGACCGCGCGGGCACGGCACTCGTCCGTCAGCCCGCCCACGACCTTCGGGGTGTTGCGGAGGGTGTAGTCGGTGCGTCCTGGGTCGACTCGCTCGGGCGAGAACGCGGCGTGGAAGTCGCGCCCCGCGGCGAGCCCGGACTCCTCGAGCAGTGGAACGAACTGATCGCGGGTCGTGCCGGGGTAGGTGGTGGACTCGAGGACGACCAGCTGACCCTGCTGAAGCACGCCCGCGAGCGCCGTGCCCGCCGCGATCAGCGGCTGAAGGTCCGGCTCCCGGTTGCGCGTGAGCGGGGTCGGGACCGCCACGATGATCGCATCCACCTTGGCGAGGTCGGCGTACCGGGTGGTCACGCGCAGGCGCGAGCCGATCGCCCGAAGCGACTCGTCCGAGACGTCCTCCACATGCGAGCGGCCCGCGGACAGCGCCTCGGCCAGGCGCGGGTCCGTGTCCACGCCCACGACTTCGTGCCCCGCCTCGCAGAATGCGACCGCGAGCGGCAGGCCGACGTAGCCGACCCCAACTACTCCAATCTTCATAGGCGCTGAGTGTAGGACCCGAGGACCTCGCAAACGCGTTCCGCCGCGTGGCCGCCGCCGTACAGCTCGGGCCGCTCCGCGGGCAACTCCCGCCCCAGAGCGGCAAGCGCGGCCCCGGCGTCCAGGTCCACGAGCACGTTCCAGCCGCTCTCCACCGTCTCGACCCACTCGGTCGTGTCGCGCAGGGTGACGCACGGGACGCCGAGCAGATACGCCTCCTTCTGCACCCCGCCGGAGTCCGTGAGCACCGCGCGCGCGTGGCGCGCGAGCTTCAGGAAGTCCAGGTAGCCGAGCGGACCGACAACGTGCACGTCCCCCAGGCGGCCCATCAGCCCGGTGTCCCCGAGCCGCTGGCGGGTGCGCGGATGCACGGGGAAGACGACCGGCTGCGGCATCGCGGCGAGCAGCTCGACGAGCTTCTCCAGCCGCTCCGGCCGGTCCACGTTGCCCGCCCTGTGCGCCGTCGCCACCAGGTAGGAGCCGGGGTTCACGCCGAGCTCCTCCAGGATGCCCGAGCGCTCCTCGGCGATGTCCCGGAAGGCGAGCGACACGTCCGCCATCACGTCGCCCACGAGATGCACCTCGCCGGGCACGCCCTCAGCCTCCAGGTTCCTCACTGCCGTCTCGGTGGAGCAGAGCAGGACGTCGCTGGCGTGGTCGGTCAGGACTCGGTTCAGCTCCTCGGGCATCTCGCGGTCGAACGAGCGCATGCCCGCCTCCACGTGACCGGCCGGAATCCCGGCCTGGCGGGCGGCGATGGCGCCGGCGAGCGTCGAGTTCGTGTCCCCGTACACGAGCACCATGCTGGGCTCGAGCTCGGCGAGCACCGGCTCGAGCGCGGCCAGGATGCGCGCCGTCTGCGCCGTGTTGGTGCCGCCGCCGGCGTTCAGCTCACGCGCGGGCGCCGGGACGCCGAGCTCCTCGAAGAAGATCCGCGACAGCTCGTCGTCGTAGTGCTGCCCGGTGTGGACGATCACCTCGTCGGTGATCTCACGCAGCCGCCGGGAGACCGCGGCCGCCTTGACGAACTGCGGGCGATTGCCGATGACCGTGACGATCAGCCGGCAGCCAGCTCCTCGTCGATGAGCCGCCGGAGCGCCGCGCCGATCTCGCGCGTGCGCTCGCCGTCGGGGAGCTCGAGGTCCTCGATTGCGGCGATCGACTGAGCCTCGCGCGTCGTCGAGGCGAGGAACGCCTCACGCGCCGCACGGAGGTCTTCCATGATGCACGGCCGCTCCTCGACGTCGGCAACCCGCATCACGCGGTCGCGGGTGATCGAGGCGAGGATGTGCTCGCTCAGCGGCGGCGTGAAGATGGTGCCGCCGGCGTCCACCCAGAACAGCGACGAGGTGGGCGCCTCCAGCACCCGCCCGTGCGGGGTGACCAGAAGCGCCTCGTCGAAGCCACGCTCCCGTGCCAGGCGGCCGCACAGCATGTTCGCGCCGTAGGAGAGCGACTTGATGCCGTCGAGGACGTGCGTGGGCGCGTACTCCACGACGCCGAGCCGGATGCGCTCGGGCGACGGCGGCAGCGGCTCGGTGAGCAGGATCCGGTGACCGCCCCGGGTCAGGACGATCCGGAGGCAGCCGTCGAACTCCTCGCCGCCGCGCTTCGCGAGCAGCTCCGGGATTTCGCTCTCCAGCTCGCTCCGCGGCACATCGTCGAGCCGAAGGTTCGCCGCCGAACGCTCGATCCGGTCGAGATGGTCCTTCAGCGCGAAGGGCCGGCCGTCATAGATCCGGATGACCTCGAAGGCGCCGTCGCCCCGCAGCAGACCCTCGTCGGTCGCGGGAATGGTGGCCTCGTGCGCCAGCATGAGGCTCCCGTCGACACATGCGAACTCGGCCAAGGTGGGCCGTGAAGGAATCGAACCTTCAACCTTGAGATTAAGAGTCTCCTGCTCTGCCAATTGAGCTAACGGCCCGAGCGGACGAGTCTAGTCAGCGGCACCTGACCTGACCGCGTCCAGCGCCTCCTCGCGGGAGGAGTGGATCGGAAAGACGCGGTCGAGACCGGTGATCTCGAAGATCTTCGTGATGTTCTCGTCGGTGCAGACCAGCGCCAGCTGGCCGCCGGCCGGGCGGAGCCGCTTCACGCCGCCGACCAGCACGCCGAGCGTCGTGGAGTCGATGAAGGTCGCCTTCGAGAGGTCGACCACGATCTGCTTCTTGCCCGACTCGATCAACTCGACCATGCGCTCCTTGAACTCGGGCGCCGTGTAGAGGTCCACCTCGCCGCCGAGCTCGATCACGTGGGTCGTGTCGTCTACCGCTTCGTCCTGAATGTGGAAGTTCAAAGGTTCTCCCCGCCTATTCCGTGTCCCGGGAGGGCTGGTGTGCGTGCGTAGAGTACGTCAGCCGCTCGGTTGCTGCTGCGTTGCGGCCTTCTTCAATGCCTCAACCTGCTTCTCGACGAGCTTCTTCTGCGCCTTCGGCGCGAGGTCGATCGCCTTCTGACCGGCCAGGTCGGCCGTGCGGGTGTCACCCGCACGCGCTGCGTATGAAACCAGGCGGAGGTATGAGGCGGTGTCGTTCCCGGCCTCCGCCAGGATCGAGGCCGCCTTCGTTGCTTCCTTCGGCTGGTTCAGCGCGCCCTCGCCGTAGATCTGCAGCGCGTAGCCCGCCGTGGCCGGATTCGGCTTGTCGGCGGTGCTCACGTAGCGGTCCCAGTAGCCGCCGGCCTTCCTGAGATCGGCCTTCGCCTCGGGTGGGAACGTCGCTCCGCTCTGCCGCGTCTGCGTGGCCTTCGAGTAGTAGTCGCGCACCAGGCTCTGCAGGAGCACCTGGTTCTGCGGGCTCGTCTGGAGGCGCTCCTCCTGCTTGTCGATCCGGCCCTGGAGCGCGCTGTCGCCGCTGGATCCGCCTCCGCCCTTGAAGGCGTCGAGGAGGCCCCCCGAGACGTCGCCGCCCACGCCGAACAGCACGAGACCGCCGCCCATCAGCAGCGCGAGCATCAGGTACGTCACCTGCACCGCCCTCCGGCGGCGCCCTCTCAGATCGAACAACATGCTGCGCCTTAGGCTAGCTAGAGCCCTTCCGCCGCGGGCGCGTCGCTCACGTCGTAGGCCGGGCGGCCCCAGCGCGCGGCGAGCACGATGCTGAGCTCGTACAGGAGGTAGAAGGGCAGCGACTCGAGCAGGAGGGAGATCGGGTCGAGGGTCGGCAGGAGAGCCGCCAGCACGACGATGGCGACGATCGCGTAACGGCGGTTGCGGCGCAGCTTCTCGGCGTTCGTGATTCCGAGCTTGCACGCCGCCAGGATGCCGATCGGAATCTGGAATCCCAGCCCCATCACGAGCATCAGCATCGAGACGAACGAGTAGTAGTCCTTCGCCCGGATCTGTGTGTTGAACTCGCTGGCGTTGAAGTTCAGGAGGAAGTGGAGCGCCGGCGTGAGGACGACGAAGTAGCAGAACACCACGCCCGCGATGAAGAGCACGGGCACCATGATGAGGAGCGGCGTGGCCACCCGCCGCTCGGCGGGGCTGAACGCCGGCAGGATGAACGCGTAGATCTGGTACAGGACCACCGGCGCCGCCAGGATCAACGCGAAGTAGGCGGCGTTCATGAGCGTCGTGGTGAACGCCTCCGTCGGGCCCAGTGTGATCGGCTCGATGCCGTCCGGGAGCGGCGCGTTCATGATCTCCAGCACCAGGTGGTTCTGCCACGTGGTCAGCGCCCAGGCGACGACGAACGCCACCAGGCTGACGATCAGCCGGCTGCGCAGCTCATCGAGATGATCGACGACCGAGAGCTTGTCGTCGTGAGAAACGGGCCGGATGCGCCGCACTCCCGCGCGCCGCCGCTAGGACTTCTGCTCGCTCGCGTGCGTGACGGTCGGGGCGTCAGGCGTGACCGTCGTGGGCTCGGGCGTATCGACCGACCCCTCGGGCAGCTCGTCCTTGTCCTTGCCGGTCACCGAGTCCTTGAACTCGCGCATCCCACGGCCGAGCGAACGGCCGAGATCGGGTAGCCGCTTCGGGCCGAACACGATGAGCACGACGACCAGGATGATGATCAGTTCGATGGGGCTTGGGCTCCACATGCCACCTCCCATGGTAGCTGCGTGGCGGGCGGGTCCCACGAGATATCGGAAAGTCCATGAATTTCTTTTCAAGTTGCTCGCCCCATTTCCGATACAGGTGGCAGAGGATGGAAGAGATGGACGCACAGGGCGACAACGGGCATTTCACGAAGCGTGTGACGCTCCCGAGCGGCAAGACGATCGAGGTCGTCTACTTCGCCGACGAGGGCTTCGTGCCCGAGCCCGACGCGCCCGTCCATCCGCCCGCCGAGACGCATCAAGACCTGCATATGTGCGTCGAGTGCGACTCCGAGCTCGTCTACCCGGTGCAGTGGGAAGAGGCCGGCCCGGAGAACTGGAGCGTGGTGCTCCACTGCCCGAACTGCGACGTCTTCCGCGAGGGTGTCTTCACGCAGGAGAACGTCGAGCTGTTCGACGAGGAGCTCGACCGCGGCGCCGATGCGCTGGCCCGCGACTACAAGCGCCTCATGCGCGCCAACATGGCCGACGAGATCGACCGCTTCGTGGGCGCCCTCGACGCCGGCGCGATCCTCCCCGAGGACTTCTAGGCCGCCTTCGCCGCTAGGCGTAGCGCTCTACCACGCCGTCCGCCACCAGGCGGAGCGCGTTCGCCCGCTGGTCGGAGAGGTCCAGCTCGTCGAGCGTGCTCTTCGCCGCGGCCACGTGGGCGAGCGCCCGCTCGCGCGCCTCGTCGAGCGCGCCCGTCGCGGCGATGCGGTCGCAGACGGCGGCCGCCTCCTCTGCGCACCTGACGGCCCCGCTCAGCGACGGGTCGCTCTCGCGGGCCAGGATCAGGGGCAGCGTCACCGTCCCGTCGAGCAGGTCGGCGCCGCGCGGCTTGCCGGTGCGCTCCGCCGGCCCCGAGACGTCGAGCACGTCGTCCAGGATCTGGAACGCCACGCCCAGCTGCTCGCCGAAGCCGCCTAGCGCGGGCGCAAGGTCGGGCCGGTCGCCGAACAGCGCGCCCAGCCGGCACGAAGCCTCGAACAGGCTCGCGGTCTTCAGGCGGCACCGCTCGAGGTAGCGCTCGGGGGTCACGTCCTGGCTCCAGGCGTCCGCCCGCTGCATCAGCTCGCCGCGGGCGAGCGCGGACGATGCCGTGGAGAGCGCGCGCACCGCCTCTTCGCTGCCCGTGGCGGCGAGCTCGGCGAACGCGCGCGAGAAGAGCAGGTCGCCGGTGGCGGTGGCCGCCGATCGGCCGCCGTTGGCGAACACCGTCGGCCGGCCCCGGCGCAGCTCGGCGCCGTCCAGCACGTCGTCGTGCACGAGCGTGGCCATATGGAGAAGCTCGACCGCCACACCGGCCGCCACGAGCCGCTCGTCAGGGCGCTCCGCCGACAGGAACACCAGCACCGGGCGCAGCCGCTTGCCGCCGGCCGCGAGCGTGCCGCCCGCGTGCCGGGCGAGCTCGTCGCCGTGCCCCTCGGTCACCCGCCCGAGGCGATCCTCGGTGTGCTCGAGCAGCGCCCCGAGCTCCGTGCCTCCGGCGGCGAGCACCGAGCCGAGCTGTGCCTGGGCCGTGTTGCTCATGCCTTCGTGCCCGAGTGGATGGCGATGATCCCGCCCGCCGTGAGGATCCAGCGCACGTCGGCGAGTCCGGTCGCCGCCATTCGACTGCCGAGGTCGGCTGGTCCCGGAAACCGCCGGACGCTGCTCGGAAGGTACGTGTAGGCCTCCGAGTCGCCGGCCAGCCGGCCGAGCTGGGGCACGACCCGGTCGAACCAGGCGCGGAAGAACCAGGACAGCGGCGGCTTCGAGGGCGTGGTGATCTCGAGCACCACGACCCGGCCGCCCGGCCGCGTGACCCGAGTCATCTCGCGCAACCCGCCGTTCAGGTCTGCGAAGTTGCGCGCCCCGAACCCCACCGTGACGGCGTCGAACGAATCGTCCGGGTAGACGAGGTCGAGCGCGTCGCCCTCCTCGAAGCGCAGGCCGGGCGCCTTGCTCCGCGCGATCTCGAGCATGGCGGGCGCAAAATCGGACCCGGTCACCTCGGCGCCCCTGCGGGCGAGCTCGATCGCGAGGTCGCCCGTGCCGGTCGCAACGTCGAGCGCCTTGGAGCCGGGACCCACCCGTGCCAGCTCCGCCGCCCGCCGGCGCCAGTGGTGGTGCATGCCGGCAGTCATGACCGAGTTCATCCGGTCGTACATGCGCGCGATGCGGTCGAACATCGCCCGCACCTGGGTGTCCGGGAGCGTGCCGCTCCCCGGGGAGCCGCTCACTCGCTCTTCAGGGACGCGACGTACCGGACGAGCTCGTTGAACTGCTTGGGGTTCTCCTGCTGGAACCGCTGGTACGACGGCATCGGCGACGTCGGGTTCACGAGCGTGCGCGCGATCGCGTCCTTGCCGAGCTTGTCACCGATGTCGGTGAGGTTCGGACCGAGCGTGTTGCCGTTGTCGCCCACCTTGTGGCAGCCGAGGCAGCCGGAGGACGCCATCACCTCCTGGCCCCGTTTGAGCCCCGGTGGCGCGGGTTGGTCGATCTCCGTGGGCGAGCCGGCCGTCGCTCCAAGGATGGTCAGGTAGGCCATGGCGGCGATCGTCGCGATTCCCGCCGTGGTGGCGATCGGCCGCCGCAGCGGGTTGCGCTCCGGCCCACGGTCGAAGAACGGGAGCAGGAGCAGCAGCACGAGGCAGATCGTCGGGATGCCGATCGTGGCCAGGAACACGAGCGCCGGCGGCTTCACGACGCGCAGCAGCTCGAACAGGAAGAAGAAGTACCACTCGGGCCGCGGCGTATAGGTGGTCGTGGTCGGGTCGGCCTTCGGGCCGAGCTCTGCCCCGAGCACGAGCGAGAGCGTGATGATCACGGCCATCGTGACGCACGCCATCGCGCCGTCCTTCGCGATCGCGTACGGGAAGAACGGCTTGCCCTGGCTCTTCAGGATCGAGTACTCGCGGAGGTACTCCTCCTTCTCGCGTGCGTCCACGGCTCAGACCTCCTCTCTCAGGAGGTCCTTCTTCTCGGCCCTGAGCCACGGTGGGGCGGTCGTGCCGAGCTTGGCGACGAGGTACAGGTGCGCGCCGATCAGGGCGGCGATCAGCCCCGGGACCAAGAGCATGTGGAGGGCGTAGAAGCGCGAGATCGTGGTTGGCCCGAATTCCGAGCCCACCCGTAAGAAGTCGGCGAGGTACGGCCCGACGATCGGACCGGAGGCGTTGATGTTGACCGCCACGACGGTGGCCCAGAAGGAGCGCTGGTCGAACGGCAGCAGGTAGCCCGTCAGTCCCATCAGCAGCGTGAGCACGATCAGGACGACGCCGATCACCCAGTTCAACTCGCGCGGGTACTTGTACGCGCCGAAGAAGAATGTCCTCGCCATGTGGACGAAGATCAGGATGATCATCACGCTCGAGCCCCACTTGTGCATGCCACGCACGAACTCGCCGAGGAAGACCTCGTTGGTGATGCGCGAGGCGGACTCGTAGGCGCGGGTCGGGTCCGGCTCGTAGTACATCGCCAGGAACACGCCGGTGACCGCCTGGGAGAGGAAGGCGAACATCGTGGCGGAGCCGAGCGTGTAGTACCAGTTGGTGCCCTTCGGGACCTTCCGGTAGAGGAAGCCGCGCAGGAAGGGGCTGGTGCCGGTGCGCTCGTCGAGCCAGCCGACGACGCCGGCGACGCCCTCGACCGCGTGGTCCTTGGCGGTCGGCTTGGTGGTCGCGGGCGCGCCGTTCCGCCCGTTGCGGCCGCCATTGCGGCCATCGTCCTGCCCCGGTCGCGGCGGGCTGCGCCGGAGCCCCTTCGGGAGCGGCGGCGTCCTCATGTCGTCGGCCTCGACGGGTAGAGGTACTGCCACAGCCCGTCGAGATGGTTCGACGGGTCACGGGGCGAGAAGCGCTCGAGCTGCGAGTTGAGCGAGAAGCGGTCGCCCACCAGTACCCGGCCGTTCTCCACCTTCGTGTAGAACCGGTCGAGCGGCCGCACCGGCGGACCGCCCTGCACCTTGCCCTGCAAGTCGTACACGCCGCCGTGGCACGGGCACACGAACTTCTGCGACGCCTGGATGAGCCGGACCGGGCACCCGAGGTGAGCGCAGCGGGTCGAGATCGCGACGTACGGCTGAATGTCCTGGCCCTCGATCACCTTGTCGATGTCACGGTTGAACTGGCGCATGTAGACGGTCGTCTTGCCGGCGTCGCCGATCTCCGGGTCGATGCTCATCACGCGCGGCACGTAGGTCTCCTCGTTGAAGTCGGCCTCGGCGCCCACGTCCTGCCAGAGCGTGGGGTTCGTGTCCTCGAAGACCGGCCCGAGCGCGAAGCCGAGGCCGGGCAGCACGAACGCCATCGTCGCGATGCCGCCCACGGCCGCCGCGGTGCCCTCCATGAGCCTGCGGCGGGTCACGGTCTCGCCCTCGAAAGCGCCCGCGATCCCGCGACCCTCCGTGTAACGGGATTTCCTGTCGAACTTCTCCGGTGAGTCGGCCACGGGTGAGCTAGGAATTCTCGCGCTCGGCGGCCCGGAATGCCAACATGGTTACGGAGCGCACGAGCGGCCGCGGAGCCTATCTGAGCTTGCAGCCCAGAGCGCCTCCGCTTCGGCGGCGCGCCCCTCCGCCTGAGCCTGCGCCGTGGCCGAGATCAGGTCGGACAGGACTGCCACCGCCTCGAGGTCGCCCGTCTCGGCCAGGCGGGCGAGTCCCAGGGCATAGAGCGCGTCCCCCGCCAGGAGGCGCATGTCGCGGTCCATGCCGGTGAAGCCGCGCGGTTCGCCGTAGTGGAGGAGGTAGCCCTCGTAGACCGCCTCGAGCACGAAGCCGCGGCCGTCCTCAACGTCATCGAAGCGCCCCATGCCGGGCTCGCTCACCGCGTAGGGCGCGAGCGCGGGGTCCACCGCGGCGACCACCTCGGCGAGCCTGCTCACAGCTCCCCCAGCGCCTCGCGAGCGGCGCTCACCGTCCGCTCGACGTGCGCGTCCGTGTGAGCCAGCGACGGGACCCAGGCCTCGAACTGCGAGGGCGGCGTGTAGATGCCGCGGTCGAGCATGCCGCGGCAGAAGGCGGCGTGAGCGTCGAGGTCGCACGCCCTCGCCTCCTCGTAGTTGCGTGGTGGTTCGGGGGCGAAGAAGAGGGTGACGAGGCCTGTCGTGGAGGCGACGGAGGCCGCGATCCCCGCCTCCCGGGCGCCCTGCTCGAGCCCGTTCGCGAGCGCGGCGGTCGTGCGGTCAAGCTGGTCGTACGCCGCTGCGTCGAGCAGGCGCAGGGTGGCCAGTCCAGCCGCCGTGGCGAGCGGGTTCCCGGACAGGGTGCCGGCCTGGTAGACGTCGCCCGCGGGCGCGATCCGCTCCATCAGGTCGCCGCGGCCGGCGTACGCCGCGGCCGGCAGGCCTCCGCCGATGATCTTGCCGAGCACGGTCAGGTCAGGGGTGACGTCCTCGCGCTCCTGCGCGCCGCCGGGACCGACCCGGAAGCCCGTGATCACCTCGTCGAAGATGAGCAGCGCTCCCGTGGCGTCCGCGTATTCGCGCAGCGCACGCAGGAACCCGGGCGCCGGTGCCACCAGGCCCATGTTGGCCGGATACGGCTCGCAGATGACGGCCGCCGCCTCGATCTCGGGGGGCTCGGAGTTCCAGGGAACGACGACCGTGTCCGCCGCCTGCGCCTCGGTCACGCCGGGGCTCGCGGGTATGCCCTGGGTGGCCAGGCCGGAGCCGGCGTCGGCGAGGAGGCCGTCCACGTGGCCGTGGTACGCGCCGGCGAACTTCACAACCCGGTCGCGACCGGTGGCCGCCCGCGCGAGCCGGATGGCGCTCATCGACGCCTCGGTGCCGGACGAGGTCATCCGCACCATCTCGGCCGACGGGATCCGCTCGACCACCTCGGCGGCCAGGTCGACCTCGGCCTCGGTCGGGGCGCCGAAGCTCGTGCCGGCGGCGGCCGCCGCGGACACCGCCGAGACCACCTCGGGATGCGCGTGCCCGGCGATCAGCGGACCCCAGGACATGACCCAGTCGACGTACCGGTTGCCGTCCACGTCGATCAGGTCGGCACCCTCACCGCGGGCCACGAAGATCGGGTCACGGCCGATCTGCCGCATCGCCCGGACGGGCGAGTTCACACCGCCCGGCATCAGCTCCACCGCCCGCTCGTAGGCGGACGCCGACCTGCCGGCTACGCGTGCTCCGCTTCCCACCGCGTGTGCTCGTCGGTGAAATAGCGCAGCCGGCACTTCTTGAACTCGGTCGACGAGTAGAGCGTGCGGCGCTCCTCGATGCCGGTGTCCTCGGCGATCGAGTCGAGGATGGCGTCGCACTCGTCCTTCGAGCGTCCGTGGGCCATCGTGAACACCGAATAGGGCCAGTCCGCGTAGGTAGGGCGCTGATAGCAGTGCGAGATGCCGCGGAAGGACGCCATGCGCGGCCCGAGCTCGAGGATCCGCTCGTCCGGCACGCGCCACACGCCCATCCCGTTCGCCGAGAACCCGGCGCGGCGATGGAACAGGATCGCGGCCACCCGTCGGAGCGCGCGCCGCTCCCGCATGGACTCGAGATGGCCGAACAGCTCCTGCTGGGAGATCCCGAGGTTCGCCGCCGCGGCCGCGAACGGCTGGCTCACCACGTCCATGGGGCCCTGCGTGGCACGGATGACGGCGACGTCGAGGTCGGACAGCTCGATCGCCTCCGGCTCCCGGTGATCCACCGGCTCGGCGACGGCCGCCAGCGCGTCCGTGCCCTTCTCCATCTCGAGGTCCATCCGGATCTTGAACAGCCGGAGAGTGGGCAGCTGGCGGACCGATTCGGCGCCCGTGAGGCGCTGAAGCACCTCCAGGGTGCCGTCGAGGCCGAGCGTCGAGCCGGGCTCGGTCGCGATCGTGAACCAGATGTTGAAGTCGTGGTCGCGGAGGTAGTTGTGCGACACCCCGGGATGCGAGTTGATCACCTTGGCCGCGCGCCAGGGGTTCTCCGGGTCCACCCTCGCGGCCACCAGCATCGAGCTGTAGCCGAGCACGCGCGTATCGAAGATCGGGGTGACCTCGCGGATAATCCGCTCGTCCACCAGCCGCTTGGTTCGGCGCAGAACCTCCTCCTCCGGCACGCCCGCCAGGCCAGCCACGTGGGCGTAGGGGCGCTCCGCGATCGGGAAGCTGCCCTGAAGCAGGTTGAGGAGCCGCTTGTCGAGCTCGTCCAGCGGGACGGCGGCGCCGTCCCTTCGGCTCCGAACCTTCACTATCGGCTGAGCCATCGGGCTACGTCCTTCGCGTGGTAGGTGATGACGATGTCGGCCCCGGCCCGCCGGATCGCGGTGAGCGCCTCCAGCACGGTGGCCTCCTCGTCGAGGTAGCCGGCCGCTCCGGCCGCCTTCAGCATCGCGTACTCGCCGCTCACGTTGTACGCGGCCACCGGCACCCGGGTGGCGTCCTTCACGCGGCGGATCACGTCGAGGTACGGCAGCGCGGGCTTCACCATGACCATGTCGGCGCCCTCCTCGACGTCGAGCAGGGCCTCGCGCACCGCCTCATCCGAGTTGGCCGGGTCCATCTGGTAGCTGCGCCGGTCGCCGAAGGACGGGGCGGAGCCGGCTGCCTCGCGGAAGGGGCCGTAGAACGCCGACGCGAACTTCGCCGAGTAGGCCACGATCGGGAGATCCTTGTAGCCCTCCGCGTCGAGCTGCGCGCGCAGCGCGCCCACGCGGCCGTCCATCATGTCGCTCGGCGCCACGGCGTCCGCGCCCGCGTGTGCGTGCGAGATGGCGGTCTTGGCCAGCAGCTCGAGGCTGAGGTCGTTGTCGACCGTGCCGTCCTCGAGCACCACGCCGCAGTGCCCGTGCGAGGTGTAGGCGCACAGGCACACGTCCGTGATCACCAGCAGGTCCGGATGAGCTTCCTTGATGGCGCGTACGGCGAGCTGGACGACGCCCTCGTCGTCATAGGCGCCTGAGCCCTGCTCGTCCTTCTCGGCGGGCACCCCGAACAGGAGGACCGCGGGGATGCCGAGCGTGTGCGCCTCGCCCGCCTCCCCCACCGCGTTCGAGATCGACATCCGCTCGACGCCGGGCATCGCCTCGACGGGCGTGCGCCCCTCGCCGAGCTGGACGAACATCGGGTAGACGAGGTCCGCCGGAGTGAGCGTGGTCTCGCGGACCAGGTCGCGCAGCACGCCGGTCTTGCGCAGGCGCCGCAGCCGTGTGGCGGGGAAGGCCATCGCCCAACCAGTCTAGGTGGCGGCGAACCGTTGCAGGGCGAGCCGGCTCAGCAGGCCGAAGCCCACGGCCAGCGCGGCGAGGTGCAGCAGCGGCCCGCCGAGATCGCCGGCGTCGTTCAGCGCGGCGTCGAGCGCATCGAGCGCCGGCTTGAAGGGGAACACCGCCGAGACCGCGCGGATCACGTCGTACAGCGCGGGCGCCACCGCGCCCGACGGCACCAGCGCGAGGAAGGCGAGCGGCAGGCAGAGCATGAAGGCGAGCAGCGACGCCGCGCGCACGTCGCGAGTAAGGCCGCCGATGGCGAGCCCAAGTGCGGCGAACGCGAGCGCGGCGACCGCCAGCGCGGCGAGCCACAGTGGGAAGCGCCCCCAGTCGATCTCCACGAACAGGCTAAGCCCGGCGACCATCACAAGGCACACGACCACCGAGCACCCTGCGGCCAGCCCCGCCTTCTCGACGAGCAGGCCCGTCTTCGAGACGAGGCCGCGCACCAGCCGCGCGAAGGCGTTCTCCTCGCGCTCGAGCGCCAGCGTGCCGGCCGCGAGCAGCAGCGTGATGAACATCAGCGACACCGCGAGCGCGAGCGCCACGGCGAACGAGGTGAGCGACGTGGTGCCGCCGTTCAGCGCCGTCGCCTTCACGCGGATCGGCTCCCCCACGACGGACAGCACGTCGTC
>JBEVKE010000113.1:0-11000 GCA_040509835.1 Thermoleophilaceae bacterium | reverse complement strand
TGCCGGGCGCGAACGACAACCTGAGCGCGGTCGGCGCGGTGGTGGCGCTCGCGCACGAGCTGGCGGAGCGGCCGCCGGAGGGAGTGCGCGTGCTGCTCCTCTCGACGGGCTCCGAGGAGGGCTTCATGGAGGGGATGCAGGCATTCGGGCGCCGCCATTTCGGCGAGCTCGACCGTGCGACCACCGAGTTCGTCTGCCTCGAATGCGTCGGCTCGCCGCACCTGTGCGTGGTCGAGGCCGAGGGGATGCTCCGCATGCGCCACTACACGGAGTCGTCACGCGAGGCGCTGGCGCGGGCGGGCGCCGAGGCCGGCGTCGAGCTCACACGCGGTCTTCGCACCGTCGCGGCCACGGATGCGCTGATCGCGCTGCGGGCCGGCTATCCCACCTGCCTCCTGGGCGGTGTGGACGACACCAAGTTCCCCTCGAACTACCACTGGCCCTCGGACGTGCCGGACAACCTCGACTGGCCCAGCATCGACGGCGCCGTCGAGGTGTGCCTGCGCTACGTGAGGGCCTAGCTCGCGGTGCCGGGCGGCTCGTCGAGCTCCGGCAGGTCGCGGATTCCCTCGCGGGTGCGCCACTTCGAGAAGTTGTCCTCCATGGCGTCGATCAGCTCGCGCATGAAGCGGGGGGAGAGGTTGATCCTCGACACGACCACGCCGGGCACCTCGCCCTCCTCGACCTCGTGGTCCACACGCGCGAACGTGAGCGTGAACTCGTAGTCAGAGTGGGACACGTTGGCGAAGTTCGCGTAGTGCCCCGCCATCGTGTCGGGGTCGGTGTGGATGTTGAAGTGGCGCTCGCCGTCCTCGGGCACGCGCGTAGTATCGCACCCGCTCATGCGGATCTCGGTGATCGCGGTGGGGCGCCTGCGGCCTCCCTTCCAGGACGACGTGGAGCACTACCGCAGGATGCTCGCCGGGCTCGCCCGCGTCGACCTGATCGAGGTGCGCGAGGACGAGCGCGTACCGCAGCGCATCCCCGAGCGGGCGCACCTCGTGCTGCTGGCGAGCGACGGGCGCGAGTTCGACTCGGTGGAGCTGAGCGAGTGGCTCGAGCAGCGTCGCCAGGACGGCCGCGACCTCTGCTTCGTCGTCGGCGGGCCGCGCGGGCTGGACATCGAGAGCGCCGACACGCGCCTCTCGTTCGGGCGCCTGACACTGCCCCATCAGCTCGCCCGGGTGGTGCTGCTCGAGCAGCTGTACCGGGCCCACAAGATCCTCGCGGGCGAGCCGTATCACTATTAGTTGTGACATGGACCCCGTCGCGAGCCTGACGACCGCAGTCGAGGAGACCGCCGCCGAGATGGCCGGCAACGGCCGCCGCGCAGGTCTGAAGCTCGACCGGCCGCCGCGCGCCGACTTCGGCGACTACTCGACCAACGCGGCGATGCTCCTCGCTCCGTCGCTCGGCGAGCAGCCCCGCGCGGTGGCCGAGCAGCTGGGCGAGCGGCTCGGCGAGCGGCTCGGCGACACGGTCGAGCGCGTGGAGATCGCCGGGCCAGGCTTCCTGAATCTGTTCATGGCGGACAGCTGGTACCTGGACACGCTCGCGACGCTGGTCGAGGCGGGTGACCGGTACGGCGCCGGCAACGGCGGCGAGCACCTGAACGTGGAGTTCGTGAGCGCGAACCCGACCGGGCCGGTCACGATCGCGTCCGCGCGCCATGCGGCCTACGGCGACTCGCTCTCCCGCATCCTCGAGCGTGGCGGCCATCGCGTCGACCGCGAGTACTACGTGAACGACGCGGGCAGCCAGGTGGAGCGCTTCGGCGAGTCGATCCGGGCGCGCGCCCGTGGCGAGGAGCCGCCGGAGGACGGTTACCGCGGCGAGTACGTGGGCGAGCTGGCGGACCGGATCGACGGCGCGGCCGAGCTGGATCCCGAGGAGCTGGCGCGGCGCGGCATCGAGCTGATGCTGGACGGTGTGCGCGCCTCGCTCGCCCGCTTCCGCGTGCACATGGACGAGTTCTTCTCGGAGCGCGCGCTCCACGAGGGCGGGGCGATCGAGGCCGCGATCGAGCGGCTCGGCGGCGACGTCTACGAGCACGACGGCGCGCTCTGGCTGCGGACTAGCGCGCACGGCGACGACAAGGATCGCGTGCTGCGCCGGTCGAACGGCGAGTGGACCTACTTCGCCTCGGACATCGCCTACCACGTCCACAAGATCGGCCGCGAGTACGACCGCGCGATCGACATCTGGGGCGCGGACCACCATGGGCACATCCTCCGCATGAAGATCGCCTGGGAGACGCTCGGCGGCGACCCGACGGCCTACGAGATCATCATCATGCAGCTCGTCAGCCTCACCGAGGGCGGCGAACGCGTGACGATGTCGAAGCGGGCGGGCTCGATCGTCACGCTGGACGATCTGCTGGACGAGATCGGCGTCGACGCCGCGCGCTGGTTCCTCGCGTCGCGCAGTCCCGACTCGACGCTCGAGATCGACCTGGAGCTGGCCAAGAGCGAGTCGCAGGACAACCCGGTCTACTACGTGCAGTACGCGCACGCGCGGATCGCGTCGATCCTGCGCAAGGCGGGTGAGGAGCGCGTGCAACAGGCGCTCGCCGCCGACCTGCGCGCGAGCTCGGAGCAGTTCCACCCGTCCGCGCGCGCGCTCGTGAAGCGGCTGCTCGAGCTTCCCGGCGCGATCCGGGAGGCCGGGGAGCGGCGGGCGCCGCACCGGATCGCGGCGTACGCCACGGAGACCGCCCAGGACTTCTCAGCCTTCTACCGCGACTGCCGCGTGGTCGGGGCCGCCGAGGAGGGCGGCGACGAGGACGTGCGCATCGCGATCGCCGTGCTCACGAAGCGCGTGCTGGCGCAGGCGCTCGACCTCCTGGGCGTGGAAGCCCCGGAGCAGATGTGAGGCTGCCCGGGCTCACTCTGGCGATCGTGGTGGCGCTCGGCGCGCCCGCGGCGGCGGCCGTGCCGGTCGCCGAGCGCTACGTGCCCATGAGGGTGCCGGCCGGGCCGGGCCCGGCGAAGTACGACCGCGTCTTCGTGGAGAAGCTCCTGCCTCCCGGCAGGCCGGCCACGAGCGTCCTCGTCCTCGTGCCGGGCACGGACGGCGGCGCGGGCGGGGTCCTGCCGGTGGCTCGCGAGATCGTGCAGCGGGTGCCGCGGATGCAGGTCTGGATCGTCGACCGCCGCGAGCAGGCGTTCGAGGACACCTCTGTTTTCAGGACCGGCGACCCGCAGGCGGCGCAGGACTACTACCTCGGCTTCCAGTACAAGGGCGTGCGCGGCGAGGACGCGAAGTTCGTGGCGGACTGGGGCATGGGGCTCCAGCTCCGCGACCTGCGCAGCGTGGTGCGACGGGCAGGCCAGGACGGCCGCCGCGTGATCCTCGGCGGCCACTCCGCGGGCGCGTCGACCGCGGTGGCGTACGCGGCGTGGGACTTCGCGGGCCGCCCCGGCTACCGCGACATCGACGGGCTCGCCCTGATCGACGGCGGTCTCCTCGGCAGCTTCAAGTCGGCGGATCTGGCTCGCGCGAAGGCCGAGCTTGCGGACATCCGGTCCGGCAAGGTGTTCCTCGACATCCTGGGGCTCGGCATCCCCGAGATCAATGGCATCTTCACCGAGGTGGGGGCGCTCTGGGCATCGAAGCGCCCGGACGAGCCGTCCGTGCTCCAGGATTACGCCGGCCTGCCCGCGTCGGTGAAGCCGCCCGTGCCCGTCACGAACGAGGCGCTGTTCGGCTACGCATTCGACGAGTCCACCTCGCCCGATTTCCTGTCGATCATCCACATCCACGCGGGGAGGCTCGCCGACACCGGCGATCCGCGCGGATGGGAGGAGGGCGAGCTCACGCCGCTGAGCCGGATGGCGGAGGCGTGGGCGGCCGAGTCGCCGAACGCGACCGAGTGGTACTACCCGCGCCGGCTGCTGCTCGACGTCGACGCGGCGAGCCCGCTCAGGATGACCCTCGCCGCGCGCTACCTCGGCCTGCGGCTGAAGCACGCGAAGGGCATCGACGTGCCGTTGTACGCGTATTCGACCGACCTGACCAGGGGAGCGGTCGCGCGCGGCGCCCGGCGGCTCGTCAAGCGGTCGAAGATTGGCACCGCGCGGGTGGTCGACGACCGGAGCGCCGCCCACCTCGACCCGCTGTCGGCCGCGCCGGGCCGGAACAGGTTCCTGCAGACGGTCGTCCCGTTCCTTCGGCGGCTGTCGCGCTAGAGCTCGCTGAAGAAGTTCAGGTTGAGGTCGTCCATCGCCCGGAGCGCCTCCGAGTTCAGTCGCGTGAGCTCGTTCGTGTACAGCAGCACGCCCATCACGACGAGGATCACCCCCGAAACGAGCGTGATCGCCGTGTAGTGGTTGCGGAAGAACCTGAAGACGCCCGCGAAGGTGGTGAATGCGAGTGCGCTGAGGATGAACGGGACCGCGAGGCCGAGCGAGTAGAAGGCGAGCAGCACGCCGCCGCGGCCGACCGTCGACTCCTGCGACGCGGCGGTGAGGATGGCGCCGAGCGTGGGGCCGGTGCACGGCAGCCACGCGACCGCGAACGCGAGCCCGGCGATGATCGGCCCACCGGTGTGGGCGCGGCGCATCAGCTCCTCGGGGCGCCAGTCGCGGTTCAGCTTGGGCACGAACAGGGTGGCGATGAACAGGACTCCGAGCCCCGCGATGACGATCCCGGAGATCTGGCGGAGCAGCGCTCGATGGTCCTGCAGGGTCTGGCCGAGGCCAGTGGCGGTCATGCCGAGCGCCACGAACATGACCGTGAACGCGAGGCAGAACAGCAGGGCCGGCGCGAGCACCTGCGCGCGCCCCCTGCCCTCCTGGATGTCGGCGAACGACACGCCCGAGATGGTCGAGAGGTAGCCGGGCACCAGCGGAAGCACGCACGGCGAGACGAACGAGATGAAGCCGACGGCGAACGCGGCGAAGATGGTGGCGTCGACGCCCTGCTCGGCGATCACAGGTCGTAGCGCTCCATGTCGTCCTCGAGCCGGGCGCCCTCGGCGGTCGCGAGTGTGCTCCGGTCGCTGCCCGGTCGCCGCGGGCGCCGCCAGCGCACCCACGCGAACGCGATCCCGGCGGCCGCGAGCAGGATCCCGAGCGCGGGCACGACGTAGACGATCACGTCGCTGGCGCTGGTGTCGCCCTCGTCGCCCGGGAGCGCGAGCACCCTGTCGCCGAACTCGGCCACGAGCGCCCTCTTCACCTGGTCCTTCGACCTGCACTGGGCGATCAGCCGCTCGATGTAGGCGCGCTCGCGCTGTGCCTGGGGCGCCTCGCTCGCCACGGCGAGCGGCGTGCCGCACACGGGGCACATCACCTCGTCTTCGATGTCGCCCAGGGTGGTCTGCGGGCAGTCCTTCGCGAGGGCCGTGGCCGGGAGGGCGGGCATGGCGAGCACGACCAGCAGCGCAGCGGCCCGCCTCACAGGAGCGGCTCCACCTGTGTGCGCATGAAGCGCTCGTCGACGGGGCCGCGCCGCACCGCCGCGATGCTGCCTCCGCGGTCGATCACGAACGTCTCGGGGTACTGGACGACGCCGAACGTCTCGATTCCGTGGCCGTCCTTGTCCTTCATCATCGGATAGGTGAGCTTGTACTCGGCGATGAAGTCCTGGGCATCGCCGGTCACGTCGAGCATGTCGACCCCGATCACCGCCCCGCCGAGCCCCCGGAGGCGTCGGTGCCACCGCTCGAGCACGGGCGACTCGTCCCGGCACGGCTTGCACCACGAGGCCCAGAAGTTGAGCACGACCACGCGGCCGCGGTAGTCGTTGAGCGAGATCTGGCGCGTCCCGCCGAGCTCGGGCAGGCTCAGAGCGGGGGCGTCCGCGCGTTGCCCGGCCTCGATCGCCCTGTCCACGCTCCGATCGGGCTCGTTCTGCACGAGTCCATAGGCCAGCAGCGCGACCAGCGCCGCCAGCACGCCGAGCACGGCGATCGGGACAGGGGCAAGCAGTCTCCGCATGAGCGCGGAGAACGATAGGGAGGCGGCGAGGGCCGCCTCCCTATCTCAGCTAGCGCGACGGCGCGGACGGATCGGCGATCGACGTGCCGAAGATGTCCGAGTTGCCGAACGTCGCGGGGCACTCGGCCTGCACGTCCGGTGCCTCGCCCTCTTCCTCCTGCTCGTGCCCGGCAACGCCGGGGCTTGCAGGCCGGTCCGGACTAAACTGGCGCCTTCGCAGTTCGCGGACGTAGCTCAGTTGGTAGAGCGTCGGCTTCCCAAGCCGAAGGTCGCGGGTTCGACCCCCGTCGTCCGCTTCACCATGGGAAGCCTCGCTACGGCGGGGTCTTTTCTACCTCAGGCGCGCTCTCATCGCGCGCGGAAGGTCAGGCTTCGAGAGCCAAGTCGTGAGGATTCGTTTTCGCGCGTCCCGGGCATGGCCTGTGTGCGGGAGCAGGAATGCATCACGGAAGGAGCCCAGGATGCGACGCATTCTCCCGTTCGTTATCGGCGCAGCTGTCCTTGCGCTGATACCACTCCCGGCCGCGACGGCTGCGCCACTCACAGTCACTGCCCCGGTCGACATCAGCATCCCGACGCCGTTCGCGCCGGGCTGCGGCGGTGCTACCGAGGGCAGCTTCGCAGGAGCCAACTTCAACTTCCCGGACAGTGAGGTGGAGCCCTGGCTTGCGGTGAGTCCAACCAATCCGAATGACGTCGCCGCTTTCTGGCAGCAGGACCGCTGGTCCGACGGCGGCGCGCACGGCTTGGTGGCGGCTGTGAGCCACAACGGCGGCGTGAGCTGGGCCTACTCATGGCCGCACCTCAGCCGCTGCGCGGGCGGCACCGCTGCCAACGGCGGTGACTACGGCCGCTCCTCGGACCCATGGGTCTCCTGGGCGCCAAACGGCGACCTGTGGTCGATCAGCATCTCGGTCGACCGGACGACCACCCGCAACGCGGTGCTTGTGTCCCGGATGCGCCACGGGGAGTCGACCTGGAGCGAGCCGACGACGGTTCGCTTCGACTCGTCCGAGAAGACCGGGGTCCCACTCGGTAACAACTTCAACGACAAGGAGTCGCTGACTGCCGATCCGACCGATGGGAGCGGCAACCTCGTGTACGCGGTGTGGGACCGCATCGTCGCGCCCAGCTCGAACGCGGCAACAGCGGCGTTCCTGCACGACAGGTTCGCCTACCGCGGCCCGACCTGGTTCTCGCGCACGACCGAAGGCGCTGCGGCGACCCCGGAATGGGAGCCGGCGCGGCCGATCTACGACCCGGGCGAGCAGAACCAGACGATCTCGAATCAGATAGTCGTCCATCCCGACGGCACGCTGGTGGACGGGTTCCTGCTGATCAAGACGCACCAGAACAGCGGGGGCAGTCGTGGATTCAGCGCAGCGGTGATCCGCTCCGGCGACAAGGGCGAGTCCTGGTCCAAGCGGGCGATCATCGTCGCGCCGGTGCAAGCGGTCGGCGAGAGCGACCCGGAGCCCATCAACTGCCGGCCGTACATCACGGGTAACCCGCCGTGCACGCTGGTCCGCTCGGACGGAGTGATCGTCGACCTGGCTGTGGACAACAGCTCGGGAGCGCACCGCGGCCGGATCTACATGACCTGGCAGGCGCATGACGACAACCCGTTCGGCGACGACCTGATCCAGCTGGCGTGGTCGGACGATGGTGGACTGACCTGGTCGGACCCGGTCAAGGTCAACCAGACGCCGACGGACACATTTACCGACCAGGCTTTCGAGCCGGCGGTGCACGTGAACTCGGAGGGTGTCGTGGCGGTCAGCTACTACGACTTCCGGAATGACGTATCCGGCGATCGGAGGCTGACGACCGACCACTGGATCGTGCACTCGCATGACGGCGGTGCGACCTGGAGCGAGAGCCATCTCGGCGGCCCGTTCGACATGCACCAGACGCCTTACGCGCGCGGGTATTTCGTGGGCGACTACCAGGGCCTCGACTCGCAGGGCACGGCGTTCCGGCCGCTGTTCACGCTCGGAAGCCCGGGTAGCGACACCACCTTCCCGAACCCGAATCCGACCGACGAGTTCATCAACAGCGCGTTCTAAGCAACGCTAGGGAGAGGGGCCCTTCCCAATCGGGCGGGGCCGCTCTCCCTTCAGTTGCACACCGCATCGAGGTCCAGTTCCGCGCGCCTGGCGCCCGTTGTCCTCTCCCAACCGGCCATGGGCCGGCTAAGCCAGGACGATCATGCTGCCGCTTCCGCGTGACGGCAACCCCGAGGCCCGGCGACGGGCGGGCTGCTGCCTTGGACGACAAGCGATAGCGGGATACTGGGCAGGCGATGTCGGAGGACAAGATCCAACTCATCCGCGAGGCGTTGGAAAGCAGCGGAGGGCAGGGCCTGAGGGAAACGGCGGAGACGTACTGGGACCCGGAAATCGAGTACGTCGAGGATCCGCGTTGGCCCGGCGCGTCGAGTTACAAGGGGCGCGCTGCTGTGCTGCGCTGCTTCCAGGCTTACATGGAGGCGCTTGGCGCTGATGGAGATCTCGGCATCACCGTCGAGCGTGTTCTCGATGGCGGCGCTCGCCAGGTGGCACTCGTGCGCGTTCGCACCCGCGGTGTGAGCAGCGGCGTTGAGCAAGAGCATCTATGGGGCTACGTCGTAGAGGTGCACCGGGGCCGCATCAGCTATTTCCGGGCGTACTACGAACCCGCCGAAGCCCTCGAAGCCGCCGGGCTGCGGGAGTAGGCGATGTCGCCTTCAAGGGGTCTGGTCGAGACTGTTGTCTGGCATGGGAAGCAGCACTCCGCTCAGCGCGACCTCGACTTGTGCAAGCAGGCGAAAAGCGATAGTGGCTCAGCGTTCGAGCGTGGGCGTCAGCGGGGGATCGCGAGCAGGACGCGCTCGTGCTGGCCGGCGTCCACCTTTGCGTGCGCGTCGGCGATGCGGGCGAGTGGTAGCGGCGGCTCGGCGATCGTGATGCGGAGCGCTCCGTCGTGCGCGGCCGCGCTCAGGTCTGCTGCTGCTTGGTGCTTAGCCGCGACGGGAAAATCGTCGCTGCCGAGCAGACGGATCGTGAGGTTGGCGAAGAGCATCGGCCAGAAGTCCATCGTGGGCCGCGGATCGCGCGTCGCGTAGGCCGCGATCACCGCGCCGGGCGCGGCCACTGCGGCATCGAGATCGGCGTTGTCGGAGAACGAGACCTCGATGATGCGATCCACGCCGTCGGGAGCGTGCCGGCGAATCGCCGGCACCGGGTCGCCGTCATCGAGCGACACCCGATGATCGACGACGTTACCGACGCGGGCAAGGTCCGCGCGGCGGCGGACCGTCCCGATGACAGTGGCGCCGCGCCAGGCGGCAAGCTGCGCGGCCAGCGAGCCGACACCGCCCAGCACGCCGTGCACGAGAACCGTCTTGCCTTCGACCGATCCGTCACCGAAGACGGCGCGGTGGGCGGTGATGCCCGGGATTCCCAGACACGCTCCGACGTCGTCGTCGACGTTGTCGGGCAGCCTGACCGCCTGATCGTCGGGCACCACGGTGAACTGCGCTGCGGTGCCGAAGGGACGGTAGGACTGCGCCCCGTAGATCCAGACGCGCTCCCCGATCCGAGCAGGGACGACGCCGTCGCCGACGGCGTCGATGACGCCCGCGCCATCGCTGTGCGGGATCACGCGCGGATACGGCATCCCGTAGCCGACCCAGTCGCCGCGCTTCTTCGTGTCGCCCGGATTGATCCCCGACATCGCGACGCGGATTCGAACTTCACCGCGGCCGGGCTCAGGGTCTGCCATGTCACCGACTTGGAGCACATCCGCTGCGGGCCCCGGCCGTTCATACCATGCCGCCAGCATCCGTCCACACCCTAGACCGCCGCTATCGCTTCAAGGCAGAAGCGAGAGCGCCGGGCCGACGGACCCGGCTATCGAGTTGGACGAAAAGCGATAGCGGGATACTGGGCGGGCGATGTCGCAGGAGAACGTGGAGCTGGCATATCGAGCGTATGACGCGTTCAACCGGCGTGACTGGGACGCCCTGCTGACGCTGATGGACGATGAGATAGAGATCGAATCGCGCCTGGTCGGAATGGAGGGCGCCTACCACGGCCACCAGGGCCTGCGTCGCTGGTGGACCGATTTCCTCGGTGCCTTCCCGGATTACACCGTCGAGGTCGAGGAACTGCGCGACCTCGGAGACATGACGCTCGGTCACATCCGTGGTTGGGGACACAGCGCGGGCAGCGACACGCCGATCATCGATCCCTTCTGGCAGCCGAGCAGATGGCTCCACGGAAGGTGCGTCTGGTGGCGCAACTGCTCGACCGAGGCGGAGGCCCTCGAAGCCGCCGGGCTTTCGGAATAGGCGATGTCGCAGGAGGACGCCGCCATCATCCGCCGCGCCTATGAGGTCTGGAACGAGTCGGGTCCTGAGGCACTCACCGACCAGTTCTGGGCCGAGGATGCCGTCTACCGCGAGGGGCCGGGCTGGCCCAATGCGGGTGTCTACAGAGGACGTGCCGCCGCGCTCGCCCGCATGCAAAGCCTGATCGGTCTGTTGGGGCCGATCGAGGTGCGCCTCGAGGAGCTGATCGAGGTGAGCGATGGACGCTTCGTCGCCTGCACGAGCATGGTCGGGCAGGGCGCGGACGCTCCGTACACGCAATCCTTCGCCGTCGTGCAGCGCTTGCGGGACGGCCTCGTCGTGGAGGCCGACTATTACCTCGACCGCGCCCAGGCGCTGCAAGCCGCCGGGCTCAAGGAGTAGGCAATGTCGCAGGAGAACGTGGAGATCGTCCGTCAGGGCTTCGAGGCCTTCGAGCGCGGCGAGCTTGACGCGATGCTCGATCTGTTCACCGACGATGTCACCACCTACCGCGCCGACCCGGATGGAGCGACCTACGACGGCAAGGCCGGATTTCTCGACGCAACCGCCGACTGGACCGAGGACTTCAGCGAGTGGCGGGTGCTTCCCCAGGAGTTCGCCGATCTGGGCGATCGCGTCATGGTCCGGGTCCGGCAGATGGCACAAGGGAAAAGCAGCGGCGTCCGGGTGGAGGAGAACTTCTGGTTTCTCTTCGAGGTCACCGGCACCAA
>JBEVKE010000112.1:0-9412 GCA_040509835.1 Thermoleophilaceae bacterium | reverse complement strand
TCGCTCGTCGCGAGCGACGGCCCCCTCACGCGCGTCGCTGGTGGGCTACATCGCCCCGGTGTTCTCAATCTTCTACGGCGTGACCCTGCTCGACGAGAGCTTCACCGCGTGGACCGCGGCCGGGCTGGTCCTGATCCTCGGCGGCTCGTGGCTCGCCGCGGGCGGCGAGCTGCCCACACGCCGCCGCGATGTCGCGTCCGCGGGTGAGTCGCACGGTGGTCCGGACACCCCGCTCCTCGAGGGCGGACCTGAACGCGGCGATCGCGTCGCGGCCTGACCCGGTGTAGCCCGAGCCGGTCGGGTTGTAGGGGATCAGGTTCACCTTGACCGCGCGCCGCCGCTGGAGCACGTCCGCGAGTGCCACCGCCTGCTCGTAGCGGTCGTTCACGCCCTCGAGCATCAGGTACTCGACGAACACGTCGCGCCGGCGCCGCTCGTGCCACCGCATGCAGGCGGCGAGCACGTCGGACAGCGGGTAGCGGTCGTTCACCGGCATCAGCTCCGAGCGGAGCGGCTCGTCCGCGGCGTGCACCGACAGCGCCAGCCGCACCGGCGGCCCGTCCTCGGCCATCCGGTCGATGCCCGGGATCCAGCCGACCGTCGACACGCCGATGTTGGAGTGGGCGATCCCCACGTCCGGGAACCGCTCGCAGGCGGCCAGCACGTTGTCGAGGTTCATGAGCGGCTCGCCCATGCCCATGAAGACGGCGTGGTTCACGGGCTCCTTGCGGCGGAAGTGCAGGGCTTGGTCGAGGATCTCGGAGGCCGTGAGGTTGCGGCCGAAGCGCATCGTCCCGGTGGCGCAGAACGTGCAGGTCAGGGGGCAGCCCGACTGGCTCGACACGCACAGCGAGCGGCGGCCGTCGCGATAGCGCATCAGCACCGCCTCCACCGGGCGGCCGTCGTGCGTGTGGAAGAGCGCCTTCTCGGTGCCGTCCGACGCGAGCGCCTCGTCCACGAGCCGCAGGGATGAGAACGGCACCTCCCCGGCGAGCCGCTCGCGCAGCTCGAGCGGAAGGTTCGTCATCTCGTCGTAGGAGGTCGCGCCGCGGGCCGCCCACTCCCACACCTGGTGGGCGCGGAAGGGCGGCTCCTCGGTCGTGGCGAGGCTGTCGTCGAGCAGCTTCAGATCCATGCGGAGGAAAGTCTGGCGGACAGGCATGCGATTGGGCTGCACCGGGCAATACGGGTTGCGCGGTGGTCCCCTCCCTGCGCCATACGATCCCCGTGTCCGGGGACAGCGAGCTTCTCGATGCGGTGCTCGACGCGGCCGCCTCGCTGATCGTCGTCGTGGACGCCCGCGGCCGGTTGGTCCGATGGAACCGCGCCTGCGAGGAGCTGCTCGGCTACAGCGCGGCCGAGCTGGAAGCCCCGGAGGCGCTGCTCGACCTGATGCCGGCCGACGAGCGGCACATCGCCGAGGACGGCATGCGCGCGCTGCGTGCGGGCGAGTCGCCGGTCCGGGCCGAGTTCCACTGGCGCACACGCGATGGCGAGCTGAGGCTGATCGAGTGGTCCACCACCGCGCTGACCGGGCCCGACGGCAAGGTCACGTACATGGTCGGCTCTGGGATCGACGTGACCGACGCCCGACAGCTCGAGCTCGAGCGCACGGCGGCCGAGGCGCGGCTGCGCCACATGGCCGAGCACGACGACCTGACCGGTTTGTTCAACCGGCGCCGCTTCGAGCAGGAGCTCGACCGTCACATCGCGCACGGGCGCCGGTACGGGATGGGCGGCGCGCTGCTCCTGCTGGACCTCGACGACTTCAAGCGGGTGAACGACGAGTTCGGCCATCGGGCAGGCGACCGTGTGCTCACATCAGTCGCGGTCGTGCTGAGGCACCGCCTCCGCGAGAGCGACATTGTCGCCCGGTTCGGAGGCGACGAGTTCGCCGTGCTCATGCCCGTGGGGACGATCGGCGAGGCCACAGAGCTGGCGGAGCTCCTGGGAGCGGCGATCCGAGCCGACGTGCCCACACCCGCCGGCCCGCTGTCCGCGAGCGTCGGAATCGCGCTCTTCGGCGACGTGAGCACGGCGGACGAGGTGCTGTCGCGCGCGGACGACGCGATGTACGCCCAGAAGCGCGGCGACGGCCCCGCTGTGCGGCACCTGCGGTCCGTCGAGTAGCGGCGGCCCCGCGTAGCCTCCAGCCATGCGCCTCGGCAAGTTCCTCGCCCACGCGGGAGTGGCCTCGCGGCGGGCCGTCGAGGACATCGTGCGCGACGGGCGCGTGACCGTCGACGGCGACGTGGTCACGGACCCCGCCCGCGGTGTCGACGAGTCGAATGCCGTGGCGCTCGACGGGCGCCGTGTGGCGCCGGAGCCACACGAGGTGCACGCGCTCAACAAGCCGGCGGGCGTGGTGTCCACGGCGCGCGACACCCACGGCCGGCCGACCGTGGTGGAGCTGGTCCGGTCGCGGCGGCGGCTGTACCCGGTCGGCCGCCTCGACGCCGACACCACCGGGCTGATCCTGCTGACGAACGACGGCGAGCTCGCCGAGCGGCTCACGCACCCGCGGTACGGGGTGAAGAAGGTCTATCGGGCGCGGGTGCAGCCGCCGCGGTTGTCGCCGAGGGCGCTCGAGGCGCTGAAGAAGGGTGTCGACCTGGACGACGGCCGCACCGCGCCGGCCCAGGTGCGCCAGCCGGCGAGCGGGGTGGTCGAGCTCACGATCCGGGAGGGGAAGAAGCGCCAGGTGCGCCGGATGATCGAGGCCGTGGGCCACCGGGTCATCGAGCTCGAGCGCGTGGCCTTCGGCCCGCTGGGCCTGCGCGGCCTCGAGCCCGGCAAGAGCCGGCGCCTGACGAAGGCCGAGATCGAGCGCTTGCGCCGCGCCGTGCAGGAGCCGCGGGCGAGCCGCCGCGCGCGCGGCTGACACAATCCGCGCCGCATGAAGCTGCGCGCGCTGCGAGGCGCCATCACGGTCGACGGCAACGAGGCGGAGGCGATCCTGTCCGCCACCGAGGAGCTCATGCGCGAGGTCATGAAGCGGAACGCGCTCGAGGCCGAGCAGATGGTGAGCTGCATCTTCACCTGCACGCGCGACCTCGACGCGGAGTTCCCGGCCGTGGCGGCGCGCAACGTGGGCCTGTCCTCGGTGCCTCTCCTGTGCGCGCACGAGATCGACGTGCCGGGAGCGCTCCCGCGGGTGATCAGGTTGCTGCTCCACTGCTACGCGGACCCGGACACCGAGCCGAAGCACGTGTACCTCCGGGAGGCACAGTCGCTCAGGCGCGACCTCGAGGGCGCGCAGTGACCGGCCTCGAGTTCAACGACCGCGTCAGCGCGATCCCGGTCTACCCGGCGGCGTCCACCTACGCCTTCGACGGCGAGCTCGTGAAGCTCGCCTCCAACGAGACCCCGTTCTCGCCGCATCCCCAGGTCCTGGAGGCCGTGGAGGCACAGCTCAGGACGCTGAACCGCTATCCGGACCCGGCGAAGGCCGCGCTTCGCCGCCGCATCTCGGACCGGACTGGCGTGAGTCCCGAGCGCGTCGCCATCGGGAACGGCTCGTGCGAGCTCCTCCTCGCCGGAGCCGAGGCGATGCTCGAGCCCGGAGCCGAGGTGGTCTACGCGTGGCCCTCCTTCTCGATCTACCCGCACCTCGCCGCGATGACCGGAGCGCGGGCGATCGAGGTGCCGCTGAACGACGCGCAGGAGCATGACCTCGACGCCATGGCGGACGAGGTCACCGCCGCGACGCGCATGGTGATCGTCTGCAACCCCAACAACCCGACCGCGACCGCGCTGCCGCCCGCGCGGATCGACGAGTTTCTGCAGGCCGTGCCCCGGAGCGTTGCCGTGCTCCTCGACGAGGCGTACATCGAGTTCTGCATGACGCAGGACCCGCACGACTCGCTCGACCTGCTGAAGCGCCACCCCAACCTGATCCTCCTGCGCACCTTCTCGAAGGTCTACGGGCTGTGTGGCCTCCGCGCGGGCTACGCGCTCGGGTCCGAGGAGTTCCGCCTAGCCGTCGACCGGGTGCGCCAGCCCTTCTCGGTCAACGCTCTGGCCCTCGCGGCGGCGGCCGAGGCCCTGAACCACCAGGACGAGGTCGAGCGCCGGGTCGAGCAGACCGCGATCGAGCGCGTGCACATGGACTCCGAGCTCGACGAGCGCGGCTTCGAGACCACCGACAGCCAGGCGAACTTCTCCTGGGTCTCGCTGGGCGACCGCGACGAGGGTGCGATCGTCGACGGCCTCGCGCAGCAGGGCGTGATCGTGCGCGCCGGCAGGGCCCTCGGCCAGGAGGGCTGGATGCGCGTCACGTATGGCACCCGCGCCGAGAACGACCGGTTTCTCGCGGCGCTGGACCAATTGGTCTGAGCCTGCTACAAAACTTGGCAGAGTGACTCGTCTGTCCACCGTTCTCTCTCGCTGGTACGCGCGATTTAGCTAGGCGTTCGGCGTCCTCCGACGCCGCGCCGCAGATCGCCAGTACCCGTTACCAATTTGAGAGGCTGTAGGGACAGATGATGATCGTGATGAAAGAAGGGGCGACGCAGGCGGAGATCGATGCCGTCATAAAGCGCGTCGAGTCCGTGGGAGCGCAGGCGCACATTTCCGCGGGCGAGTTCGTCACCGTAATCGGCGCGATCGGCGACCGCGAGCACGTGGCGAACCTGGGGCTCGACGGAGCGCCGGGGGTCGACCACCTGGTGCCGATCCTCAAGCCGTACAAGCTCGCGTCGCTCCAGTACAAGCGCGAGAACCGAACCGTGCTCGACATCGAGGGCCGAAGAATCGGCGGCGACCACTTCGCCACGATCGCCGGCCCCTGCACGGTGGAGTCGCGCGAGGTGCTGCTCGACACCGCGCACACCGTCAGGGACGCGGGGGCCCAGTTCCTCCGCGGCGGCGCCTACAAGCCGCGCACGTCGCCCTACTCGTTCCAGGGACTGGGCGAGGCGGGCCTGCGCCTGCTCGCGGAGGCAAAGGCCGAGACGGGCCTGCCGATCGTGACCGAGCTCATGGACGTGCGCGACCTCGAGCCGGTCCTCGAGGTTGCCGACGTGGTGCAGCTGGGCGCGCGCAACATGCAGAACTACACGCTGCTCACCGAGGTGGGGCGCGCGGGCAAGCCGGTGCTCCTGAAGCGCGGTCTGTCCGCCACGCTCGAGGAGCTGCTGATGGCCGCCGAGTACATCCTCAAGGAGGGCAACGAGGCGGTCATGCTCTGCGAGCGCGGGATTCGCACGTACGAGCCGAGCTACCGCTTCACGCTCGACCTGATGGCCGTGCCCGTGCTGCGCGAGCTCACCCACCTCCCGATCGTGATCGACCCGAGCCACGCGGCGGGGAAGCGCTCGCTGGTGGAGCCGCTGTCGCTCGCGGCTGCCGCGGCCGGCGCCGACGGAATCATCGTCGAGGTGCACCCGTGTCCCGAGGAGGCGGTCTGCGACGGTCCGCAGGCGCTGCTCGCGGAGGACTTCGCGGCATACCTGCGCAAGCTCGAGGCCGCGGCGGAGCTGGCCGGCAAGAACTTTTCGACGGTGTGAGAGTCACGGTTCTCGGCGTGGGGCTGATCGGAGGGTCGATCGGCCTTGCCGCGAAGGAGCACGTCGAGGACGCCGAGGTGGTGGGCTTCGGCCGCGACCCCAAGCGGCTCGAGCTCGCGATGGAGCGCGGTGCGATCGACCGCGCCGCGACCTCGATCGAGGATGCCGTCGGGGGCGCCCAGCTCGTCTTCGCCTGTGCGCCCGTCGGCGTGCTGCCCGACCTCGTGCGGGCGGCGCTCGACGCGTCGGGCGAGGACACGCTCGTCACGGACGTCGGCTCGACGAAGCAGGACCTTGTGAGCCGCATGGCGGACCCGCGCTTCGTGGGCGGGCACCCGATCGCGGGGGCGGAGACCGCCGGCGTCGAGCACGCGCGCGCCGACCTGTTCCAGGACGCGGTGTGGTACCTGACGCCGCACGAGCAGTCGGGCGGCCTGCTGTACGAGCGCCTGCACCGCTTCCTGGTGGACCTGGGCGCCCGCCCGGTCGCGGTGGACGCCGAGACCCACGACCGGCTCGTCGCTGTCTTCAGCCACCTGCCGCACGTGCTGGCGAACGTGCTCGCGTCGCAGGCCGCCGCACGGTTGTCCGAGCAGGGCGAGGCCCGCCGGCACGTGGGCCCGAGCTTCCGCGACATGACGCGGGTGGCCGGCGCCAACACGGCGATCTGGGGCGACATCTACCGCTCGAACCGGGCCGCGATCGTGGAGGAGATCCGTGGGTTCCGGCGCGAGCTCGACGAGGTGGAGCGGCGGCTCGAGGCCGGCGCTGTTGAGGACTGGAACGACCGGGCCCGCGAGGACCGGCGCGCCCTGCTCGAGGCGGGCGCCTCGGAGGGCCCGGTTCACGAGCTTCGCCTCACCGTCCCGAACCGTCCCGGTATCGTCGCGCAGGTGGCTCTCGAGCTCGGCAGGGCAGGGGTGAACATCCTCGACATGGCCCTCGCGCCCGCATCCGACATGAAGACCGGCGCCATGACGCTCTGGATCGCCGGCGACGCCCAGGCGGAGCGGGCGGGCGAGCTGATCAGCGGGCTGGGCTTCCCCGTCGCGGCGGAGTGACCGCCACCGCCCGCTTCGACCCCGCCGGCCCGCTCCGGGGCCACTACAGGCCCCCGTCGGACAAGTCGATCTCGCATCGCGCCGCGCTGTTCGCCGCGATGTGCGACGACCCGGTGACCGTGCGGAACTACCTGGACTCGGAGGACACCCGCTCGACGCTCGACGCCGTCATGGCGCTCGGGGCGGGAATCGAGGACGAGGGCGAGCACTGCTTCGTGATCCGCGGAGTGGGCCTGCACGCGCCGCTCGAGGCAACCGAGGGCAGGCTGAACGTGGGCAATGCCGGCACGCTGATGAGGCTGCTGCCCGGCTGGCTTGCGGGGCAGCCGGGCGGGGAGTGGACGCTGGACGGGGACGAATCGATCCGGCGCCGGCCGGTGGACCGGGTGGCCGAGCCGCTGCGGCTGATGGGCGCCGAGGTGGACGCGCGTGACGGCCGCTTCCCGCCGTTCACGGTGCGCGGCGCCCTGCTGAGCGGGATCGAATACGAGCTGCCCGTGGCGAGCGCGCAGGTGAAGTCGTGCGTCCTGATCGCCGGCATGAACGCCTCCGGCTCGACCACCGTGGTCGAGCCCTCGCCGAGCCGCGACCACACCGAGCGCTTCATGCGTGCCGCGGGCATCCAGTTCGAGCAGGACGGCCCCCGCCTGACCGTCGCCCAGGTCGACGAGCTCGAGCTGGACGGCGTGCTGGTGCCGGGCGATCCGTCGTCCGCGGCCTTCATCGTGGCCGCGGCGATCCTCGTGGGCGGCTCGCGGGTGGTCGTCAAGGACGTGGGCCTCAATTGGACCCGCACCGGCTTCTTCCGGATCGCCCAGCGCATGGGTGCCGTGATCGTCGGCGACCTCGAGGAGCCGGGCACGCAGGCGGCGGACGAGCCGATCGGGGAGCTGGACGTGGCGGCCGGCTCGCTGGAGGGCACCGTCGTCGAGCCGGACGAGGTGCCGCTTGCCATCGACGAGCTCACGCTCGTGGGGCTGCTCGGCGCGCACGCGGAGGGCGAGACCGTGGTGCGCGGCGCGGAGGAGCTGCGGCTCAAGGAGTCGGACCGGATCGCGGGGGTGGTCGAGGGTTTGCGCGGCCTCGGTGCCGACATCGAGGGGACCGCGGACGGCTTCGTCGTGCGCGGCGACGGCTCGCCGCTGACGGGCGGGACCATCGAGGCGCGCGGCGACCACCGGATGGCGATGCTCGGCGCGGTGGCCGGGCTGGCGTCGAGCGGGGGCGTCGAGGTGGTCGGGATGGACGCCGCCGCGGTGTCGTATCCGGGGTTCGAGCAGGACCTCCGGACGCTCGTGTAGGTTGCGCGCGCTGTGTACCACACGCTGCTCTTCTTCCACCTGATCGCGGCGTTCCTGCTCGCGGTGACGATCGTGATGTACAGCGCTGTGGCGCTGGGCGCCACGAGCAGCCCGCGCATGCTGTTCGTGGCGGACCGGTGCTGGGACGTCGGCGGCCTCGGCACGCTGATCTTCGGCATCTGGCTGGCGCTCAACCTGGACCAGTACGACTTCTTCGACTTCTGGATCCTGTTCGCGCTCCTGCTCTGGTTCGTCGCGACGGGGCTCGGTCAGACCGTCCAGCGGCGCATCGGCGGCGACGACGCGAGCGCGGTCGCCGCCTTGCATTGGATCCGCACGATCGTCGTGATCGCCCTGCTCGTGACGATGGTCTGGAAGCCCGGCGCATGAGCGTGCTCGCCGTCATCCGGCCGGACGCCTGGGACCTCCCGCTGTTCGTGCACATCCTCGGCGCGATGACGCTCGTCGGCGCGCTGGCGCTGGTCTTGGTCGCGCTCGCCGGCCGCGACCTGCGGCTGGCCTACCGGTCGCTCTTGTTCGGCGTGCTCCCGGGCTGGATCGTGATGCGCGGCGCCGCCGAGTGGATCGCCGAGAAGGAGAAGGTCAACGACCTCGACCCGGTGCCGAGCTGGGTGGACATCGGCTACAGCGTGTCCGACCCGATGCTGCTGCTGATCATCATCGCGACGGTCTGCTCCGGTGTGGCGGTCAGGCGCCAGCAGCAGGGAGGCGCCCTGCGCGGCACCGCGCTCGTCATGACGGTGATCATGCTCGTGGCGGCGTTCGTGGCCGTCTGGGCCATGTCCACCAAGCCCACGTAGCCTTCGGGACATGGTGGTGGCCATCGACGGGCCCGCGGGAGCGGGCAAGAGCACGGTTGCGCGCGAAGCCGCGCGCGCTCTCGGCTTCACGTATCTGGACTCTGGCGCGATGTACCGGGCGGTCGGGCTCATGGCCAACCGTGAGGGCGGCCCGGCCGCGGACCGCGCCGCCGAGCTCGAGATCGAGCTTGGCGACCGCGTGCTCGCGAACGGCGAGGACGTGACCGACGCGATCCGCACCACCGAGGTGGCCGAGGCCGCGTCCAGGGTGGCCACCGACCCTGCGGTGCGCGAGGCGCTCGTCAGGAAGCAGCGCGAGCTGCTCGCCGGCGGCGACTGGGTGGCCGAGGGGCGCGACATCGGCACGGTGGTCGCGCCCGACGCCGAGGTGAAGGTGTTCCTCACCGCATCGCCCGAGGAGCGCGCGCGTCGCCGGGCGGAGGAGCTCGGCACCGACGTGGACACGGTGCTGCGCGACCAGGCGCTCCGCGACGCGCAGGACAGGGACCGCGAGCACTCGCCGCTGAAGCAGGCGCCGGGCGCGGTGGAGCTCGATACGAGCGG
Organism: Thermoleophilaceae bacterium; assembly: GCA_040509835.1. Taxonomy (GTDB): domain Bacteria; phylum Actinomycetota; class Thermoleophilia; order Solirubrobacterales; family Thermoleophilaceae; genus JACVRW01. The sequence continues at coordinate 158 of JBEVKE010000112.1, read as the reverse complement.
GTTGACGGTCGACGAGGTGGTGCGTCGGATCGTGGACCTCGTCGACCGCGCGCGATGAAGCGCCCCGCCGTAGCGGTCGTCGGCTATCCGAACGTCGGGAAGTCGACCCTCGTCAACCGGCTGTCCGGCACGCGCGAGGCGGTCGTGCACGAAGACGC
>JBEVKE010000111.1:0-6238 GCA_040509835.1 Thermoleophilaceae bacterium | reverse complement strand
GGGGAGGAGGCGGAGTGAGGCGCCTGGAGCCCGCCGCGATCGGCGGCGTGATGAGCCGCGAGGTGGCGAACTTCCGCACGTTCTGGAAGGCCACGACCTTCTCGAGCATCCTCGAGCCGGTCGTGTACCTGCTGGCGTTCGGCCTCGGCCTGGGTGCCACGCTCGTGAACCGGGTCGACGGCCTGAGCTACGTGGAGTACGTGGGCACCGGGATGGTCGCGACCGCGGTGATCTTCTCGAGCGCGTTCCCGGCGATGTTCGGCACGTTCGTGAAGGAGCGCTTTCAGCGCACCTACGACGCGATCCTCGCCGCGCCGGTCGACGTCGAGGAGCTCGTCACGGCCGAGATGCTCTGGATCGGCCTCCGTGCGTCGGTGTACGGCTGCTTCCCGCTGATCGTGTCGTTCCTGTTCGGGCTCGACCCCGCGCCCGGGATGCTGCTCGTGCCGTTGTTCGCGTTCATCACTTCGCTGATCTTCTCGGCGTTCGGGATCGCCGTGGCCGCGAGCGTGTCGAAGATCGACCAGTTCAACTACGTGACCACGCTGATCATCACGCCGCTGTTCCTCGTGGCCGGGACGTTCTTTCCGATCAACCAGCTGCCGGAGGGCGTGCAGGTGGCCTCCCAGCTGAACCCGCTGCACCACCTCGTCGAGCTGGTGCGCCACGCGTCGTTCGGCTTCAAGGGAACCGACCTGCTGAGGGTGGCCTTCCTGATCGTCGTGGCCCTCGCGATGTGGCGCGTCGCGGTGAACCGCATGGAGAAGCGGCTGATCGACTAGAGCGGGAGCTCCGTCCCGAGTCCTGCGCCGGCCGCGCGGCGGTTGATCTCCGCCGCCACAGCCACGTCCTCCAGGGCGATTCCGAGCGGGACGAAGACGCGCAGCCCGTCCGGGTGCCCGGCGGCGGGGCGGAGCGCGTCGCAGAGCTCGATCGGGTCGTCGGGGTAGCCCGCGAAGTAGCCCTGCTCGACGTAGTGGCGGTACTGGGGCACGTCGTCGACGACGAACAGGGCCGCGTCCTCGAAGAGGTCCTGCGACAGCGAGGCGTCGAAGTCCACCGCGCAGGCCACCGTCGCGCCGGAGAGGTGCTCGCGGCGAAGCGGGCGCTCCGGGTCGCGCACGATCGCTGCGGTGGTGATCACGACGTCGGCCGGGACGTCCGCGGAACCTCCGGCTCCGGTCGCGACCTCCTCCGCCACGGTCGCGACCCGCGCTTCGAGGTCCGGGTGGGCGGCGGCCAGGGCCTCCGCGCGCTCGGGATGACGGTCGAACAGCGTCACGCGCGCGAGTCCGAGGAAGACCTCTTTCGCCAGCTCCAGGTGCGCGTGGCCCTGGCGGCCGCACCCGATGATCCCGATCGCCTCCACCGCGCGCTCGGCGAGCGCCCGGATGCCCAGCATGCTCGCCGCCGCGGTGCGGATCTCCGTGATCCAGGTGGCGTCCATGACCGCGAGCGGCATCCCGGTGGAGGCGCCCGTGAGCACGAACAGGCCGTGGATGTAAGGGAGCCCGAGCTCCTGGTTGCCCGGGTAGCCGGCCACCCACTTGATCCCCACGGCGTCCGCGCTCTCGAGATAGGCGGGCATCGCGTGGATGAAGGCGTCGTCGCGGGGGTGGACGCCGATCTTTGCCGGCATCTCGACGGCGCCGTCCCGCTTGGCACAGAAGACGTCCTCCAGGATCTCGATCACCTCGACGCCGGTGAGCCCGACCGTCTCGACGTCCGCGCGCGTCAGGTAGCGGAGGGTCGACCCGGCCATCGCCGCAGCCTAAACCGACGTAATCTCCATAATCTCTACTAGATTTATGGAGAACAGGCTAACCTGGGCGTGTCGTGGACTCGTTCGACGTGCATCAGCACCTCTGGCCGGACCAGGTACTGCGCGTGCTTGAGCTCCGCACGTCGTCTCCGCGCGCCAGCTGGCAGGGCGATCGCTGGCGCATCGACCTGCCGGGCGAGCCGAGCTTCCACGTCGATCCGAGCGAGCACGACCTCGGCGCGCGGGAGGATGGCCTGGAGGTGGACCGCGCGATCGTGGCGCTGTCGTCGCCGGTGGGCACCGAGGAGTTGCCCGCACGGAACGCCCTGGCCGTGGTAGCCGCGTGGCACGAGGCCACGCGCGAGCTGCCCGCCCGGTTCGGGTGGTGGGCGGCCGGTCCCGCGGAGCTCTCGCAAGCCGAGGAGGCGGGCATCGTCACGCAGGCGCTGTCGGACGGCGCCGCCGGGCTCTGCGTGCCGGCAACGCGGCTCGCGACCCCGGCGCACGCCGAGTCGCTGGTCCCGCTCCTCGCGGCGGTGTCGGAGGCCGGGGCGCCCGTGTTCATCCATCCCGGGCCGGTGTCCGGGAGCGGGCTCTCGCCGCGGTGGTGGTCGCCGGCCACGGCCTACGTGGCCCAGCAGCACGCCGCGTGGCACGCCTTCCACGACGTGGTGAGGCGGCAGGTACCGCTTCTGAGGGCGATCTTCGCGCTGCTCGCGGGCCTCGCGCCGCTGCACACGGAGCGCACGGAGCTCCGCGGCGGCACGGTCGGCGAGGCGGCGTTGGACGATCCGCTCTGCTTCTACGACACCTCGACCTACGGGCCGCGAGCGGTTCGAGCCATGGCCACCGCGGTCGGCATCGGCCAGCTCGTCCACGGGACCGACCATCCGGTCGCGCGGCGAGCCGCCGACCCGGTCGCGGAGGCCTTCGGCGAGGGCTGGGCGGACATCGTGCGCAGCAGCGCCCCGTCGCGCGCGCTCGGCTACACGTGGGTGCCGGCGTGAGCGCGACGGCCGCGGCGCTCGCCGCCGTCCTGGACGTGTGGACGGCGCGGCCGGAGCTGTGGCGCCGGCTCGTGCGCCACGACGCGGACGAGCGCACCTACTTCCAGCTTCACGTAGACGACGACGTCGAGCTGTACCTGATCTGCTGGATGCGGGGGCACGACACCGGCTTCCACGACCACGACGAGAGCGCCGCCGCGATTGCCGTCCTCGATGGGCAGGTGAGCGAGGAGCGGCTCTCGCTCGGCGGACCGGTGAGACGGACGCTCGGCGCGGGTGACCATGTGACCATCGCCCCTGAGGCGATCCACCGCGTGCGCCACACGGGCGACTCGCCGGCGGTCACGCTCCACGCCTACTCGCCGCCGCTCCACCGCGTGGGCACCTACGAGGTGGCGGAGGACGGAGCGCTCCTGCGCCACCCGCGTCCCGCAGAGCGGCCGCTCGAGGCCGCGGCCTAGGACAGGCTGGCGGCCAGTCGTCAGACTGGCTCCGCCATGCGCGCCCTCTTCACCTCAACGCGCGGGGCCGGCCACTTCAACCCGCTCGTGCCGTTCGCTCGGGCCTTCGAGCGGGCGGGCCATGAGGTGATGTTCGCCGGCCCGCCCGACCTCGAGGGCCCCGTTGAGACGGCCGGCTTCCGGCTCTGGCCGCTCGACTACGCACCGGAGGACGAGCTGGCAGCGCTCTGGTCGCGCGTGCCGGAGCTGCCGCCTGAGCAGGCGAACGAGGTCGTGGTGGGGGAGTTCTTCGGGCGGCTCAACACCACCGCGCACCTGCCGCGCACGCGTGCTGCGTGCGACGCGTGGGCACCCGACGTGGTCCTGCGCGACCCAAACGAGTACTCCGGCGCGCTCGCGGCCGAAGAGGGCGGCATCCCGCATGCCCGCATCGCCATCAGCCTGATGTCGACGGAGGAGATGGGCCTCCGCATCGCGGCGCCGGCCATCGACGCGATCCGGCGGGTGGAGGGGCTCGCGCCGGACCCCGCCGGGGACGTGCTCCGCGGCTCACCCTGGCTAACCGTCTTCCCGCGCACGCTCGACGAGGGCGAGCAGCCAGACACGCACCGCTTCCGGGACCCCGCCTGGGAGGAGCCCGCGAAGGACCTGCCCGTGTGGTGGCCGGGACGCGAGGACGAGCCGCTCGTGTACGTGACGTTCGGCAGCGTCGCGGGCAGCTTCCCGCAGGCGCTGCCGGCGTACGGCGCGGCGCTCAGTGCCGTGGCCGAGCTTCCGATCCGCGTCCTCCTTACCGTCGGCCGCGACCTCGACTTGGACGCGCTGCCCGAGCTACCCGCCAACGTGCACATGGAGCGCTGGGTGCCGCAGCAGGATGTGCTGGCGCACGCCTCGGCGGCGGTCGTGCACGGCGGCTCCGGCTCGACCCTGGGCGCGCTGGCCGCCGGGGTGCCGCTCGTGGTGGTCCCGCTGTTCGCCGACCAACCCCAGAACGCCCGCCGCGTGGCGGAGGTGGGCGCGGGCCTGGCGGTCGAGCCGAACCGCGACGACATCCCGGCCACGATCGCGCCGCTGCGCGCCGCGATCGAACAGGTCCTCTCAGAGCCCTCATACCGAGAGCGCGCGGAGGCGCTGGCCGCCGAGCTGCGCGCCGAGCCGCCGGTCGACGACGCGGTACCCCTGTTACAACGCCTCGGTCGCCGCTAAGCTCGTCTGTTTGGCCGTTGATCCCACCCAGCGCGTTTCCGAGCCGGTCTCGGGGCAGGTCTGGCTTCTCTCGGACGATCCGCGGGAGCCGGAGCTCGTCTTCGATTTCGCGTTCAACGAGGACCTGAACGAGGCGGTCAAGGAGCTGCCCCGTCGCTGGTTCGACTGGCGGCGCAAGCACTGGCGCGTGCCGGCGCATCCGAAGCTCGCCAAGCCGGTCGAGGAGCTGCTCGCCCAGTTCCCGGATCTCGTGCCGAGCCCCGACGTGCTCGCCTGGCTGAGCGACTCGGACCGCTGGCGTGCCGTCTGCACGGTCGTCGCGCGCGAGGGCCGCGGCCACTTCCTCGTGCGCACCCTCCAGGGCGACCGCCCGGAGGAGCTCGAACGCGGCACGGACGCCGGCGACGGCCGCACCCTGTTCCCGTTCAGCGCCGAGAACGCGACGCTCGTAAAGGAGCTCGACGGCCTGCGCCTGGACGACCTCGCCGCCGCCTGCGCCCGCCTGCTCCAGCTCGGTGAGCGCCCGCCCGCCGCGGAGATGACGATCCAACTCGGCGAGGACGGCGAGCCCCACTTCACGGTCTTCCACATCTGGGACCGCGCGCCCGTCGTGGCGTTCCGCGAGCTGTCGGAGGCGCACCCGATCCACCGGCCGGGCCGCTTCTTCCTGCGCGACGCCCCCTGGGGAGTGGCTGTGCCGGCCGACGCGGCGCTCGCGCCGCGGCTGACCCAGTTCATCGACGACCACCCGGAGGTCCACGTCGAGGAGCCGGCCCGCGAGCTGCTCGAGGAGCTGACCGACGAGTACGAGCGCGCCTCCGAGACGGTCGCGCTCTCCTACGCCGAGGACGCCGAGCTCGACGGCCTCGAGCTCGGCGGCGAGCTGCATCCGTTCCAGCGCGCCGGCGTGCGCTATGCGCTCGCCCGGCGCCGCACGTTCATCGCCGACGAGCAGGGGCTCGGCAAGACCGTCCAGGCGCTCGCCACCATCGAATGGGACGAGGCGTTCCCGACGGTCGTCGTGTGCCCGGCCAGCATGAAGCTCGTCTGGGAGCGCGAGGCAAAGCACTGGCTGCCGAACCGCAGCGTCGCCGTGCTAGGCGGCCGCACCGACGAGGCGTGGACCGAGGAGGCAGCCGCGGCCGACATCGTCGTACTGAACTACGACATCCTCGACTGGCACGCCGACCGGCTGTCCGGGCTCGAGCTGCGCGCGCTGATCCTCGACGAGTCGCACTACGTGAAGAACGCGCGCGCCGCGCGGACGAAGGCGGCGCTGGAGCTGGCGAACCGGCTCCCCGAGGGCGCGCTCCGGCTCGCCCTCACCGGCACGCCGATCCTGAACCGTGCGGAGGAGCTCGTGTCGCAGCTGCGCGTGCTGGGCCGCCTGAAGGACTTCGGGAGCGGCGCGCGGCTCACGCGCCGCTTCAAGGCGGCCGGCAGCGATGACCGCCTCCACTGGAACCTGCGTGCCCACTGCTACGTGCGCCGGACGAAGGAACAGGTGCTCCCGCAGCTCCCGGCCAAGCGCCACGACACCGTGCCGGTGCTGCTCTCGAACGAGCACGAGTACCGGCTCGCGGAGCGGGACGTGATCGCCTGGCTGCAGACGCTCCCGCTCGACCTCCGCTCGATCGACGCGAAGGTGGCGGCCGCGCTGCGCGCCGAACAGCTCGTCCGCCTCAACAACCTCCGCCAGCTCGCCGCGCGCGGCAAGCTGCCCACGGCGCTCGCCTGGGTGGCCGACTTCCTCGAGTCGGGCGAGCCGATCGTGGTGTTCGCCGAGCACATCGCCACGCAGA
>JBEVKE010000110.1:0-13121 GCA_040509835.1 Thermoleophilaceae bacterium | reverse complement strand
TCCTGGGTCTCCAGGTGCGTCTTGTCCTTCGACTGCTTGAAGGATCCGGGCAGGGTCGATGCCAGGTCGCGCGCGACCGAGGGCTTCTCAGCGACTACTAGGGTCTTCGCCATCAGGGATCAGGGTACGCATATCGACTCCCACACCTCGACCGGATGGTGGCTCGAGGAGGCCGGTGGCGCCGCTCCACGGCCGGCACTCGAGGGAGACAGGAGCGCCGACGTGGTGGTCGTGGGGGGCGGCTATACGGGGATGTGGAGTGCCTGGCACCTGCTCGATTCGGAGCCCGGCATCCGGGTCCTTCTGCTCGAGGGCGACGTATGCGGCCACGGCCCGAGCGGGCGGAACGGCGGATTCTGCGAGTCGCTCTGGTTCAGCGCGCCCGCGCTGCGTGAGCGGTTCGGCGACGAGGCGGCGCGCTCGTTGCTCGACGCGTCCAGCGAGACAGTTACCGCGATCGGCGCGTGGTGCGACGACAACGGCGTGGACGCCTGGTTCGACCAGTCCGGCTACCTGTGCGCCTCGACCGGCGAGGCCTTCGACGACGCGGGCCTGGATGCCGTCGAGGCGGCCCGGGCGCTGGGCAAGCCGGATGCGGTGCGCGCCCTGTCCCCCGATCAGGTGCGCGAGCGGGTGGACTCGCCGGCGTTCCGCCGCGGCGTGCTCGTGCCCGACTTCGCGACGGTGCACCCGGCGCGGCTGGCGCTCGGCCTGCGCGCCCGGCTGCTGGAGCGGGGCGTCGAGATCTTCGAGAACTCGCGAGTGCGCGCTCTGCGCGCGGTGCCCGGCGCAGGCGCCGCGAATGGCGGGAACGCGGCCGGGGTGGTGGCGGAAACCGCCGGAGGGCGTGTTCGGGCAAGCGCCGCCGTGCTGGCGGTGGGCCCCTCCGCGCGGTCGTTCCGGCCGCTGCGGTCGCGGCTGTCCGTGACCTCCTCCCACATCGTCCTCACGGAGCCCGTGCCCGACGTGATCGAGCGGATCGGCTGGACGGGCGGCGAGTGCATCACGGACGGCCGCACGCTCCTCCACTACTTCCGCACCACGCGCGACGGCCGGATCGCGTTCGGCTGGGGCGGCGGCCGGCTGGCCTACGGCAGCCGCACGGGCGGCCGGATCGAGGTGGACCGCGACGTCGCCGCCGAGGCGCACCGGCATCTGCTCCGGATCTTCCCCGCCCTCGAGGGACGCTCCATCACGCACGCATGGGGCGGGCCGATCGACGTGTCGCCGAGCCACATCGCCCAGATCGGCACGCTGCCGTCGGGCCCCGTTCACTTCGCGCTCGGCTTCACCGGCAACGGCGTGGGCCCGACGCACCTCGCCGGTCGCGCGCTGGCCTCGCTCGCGCTCGACCGCCGCGACCGGTGGACGAGGCTGCCGCTGGTGGGCTCCGACGCGGGCGCCTGGGTGCCACCGGAGCCGCTCGCCTGGCTGGGCGGGACCCTCGTCCGGCGGGCGTTCCTACGCCGCGAGGAGGCCTACGAGCGCGACGAGCGGCCCGGCCCGGTCACGCGCGCCATGTGCGCGGTGCCGAAGGCGCTCGGCATCCACGTGGCTCGCTAATAGCCGCCGTAGCCGGGATAGGCGCGGCCGCGGTCCGGCCCGCGACAGCCCTCGCGCCGGTTACTCGGGTGGAACGGCAGCCGCATGATCAGCTGCGCCTCGTTGTTGTCCTCGTTCGACTCGTACACGCGGTTGTTCGGATCCGCGATGTGAACGTACGCGAAGCAGCCGCGCAGGCCGGTCACGTCGATCCACTGCTCCGGATAGCTCGGCGGGTAGACGTCGGACCACCCCACCGAGGTGCCGAGCGTCACGTGCTCAGCGCGCGAGTTGTTGCTGCACGCCGGGTAGTGCGCGAACCGGGGCGAGTGCGGCAGCGCCGGCCGCGTGTGCATGAGGTCGCGCAGGCAGTAGGCCACCTTCGGTCCGGTGCGGACCAGCTTCGTGCGCTTGCCCTGCGCGTCCACGCGCCACAGCTCGAAGCGCGCCGCGTTGTAGAACTTCCACCAGTACCGGCTCAGGTGGGCGAACTTGAACTGGAGCCGCCCGTCCGTGGTCACGCCGATCTTGGTCCCGTCGCGTCTGTAGATCCGCTGGCGCGCGCGCATGAAGGTCGGTCCGATGCGGGTGCCGAACAGCTCGGCCGGCCCCTTGCCGATGCTGTCGATCGAGTTGCCGGCGTGCAAGCGCGTGTGCCCGCCGGAGCCCTCCACGTACATGCCCCACGGCTGCCGCATGGTCAGGTCGGGGCACAGGAGCTGCCGCGCCTTCGGCCCGATGCAGGGGTTCTCGGCAGGCGGCAGCGGGTCCTGGGACGGCCGCGCGAGCGCGGTTCCGGCAAGCCCCGCGGCGCAACACAGCGCAATGAGAAGGGCGGCACGCACCGCCACAGTTGTAGCGACTAGCGTGCCCGGAATGCGCGTGTTGGCCATCGACGGCGGCGGGATCCGGGGCCTGATTCCGGCGATCGTGCTCGCCGAGCTAGAGCGGCGGGCGGGCCGCCGGGTGTGGGAGATGTTCGACCTGATCGCGGGCACGTCGACGGGCGGCATCCTTGCCTGCGCGCTGAGCGCGCCCGATCCGCTGCCCGCCTCCGAGGTGGTGAAGCTGTACGAGGACGAGGGCCCCAACATCTTCAGCCGCTCCCTGTTCCAGCGCATCCGGAGCGCCGACGGCCTGCTCGACGAGAAGTACGACGACGCTGCGCTGGACCGCGCGCTCGAGCGGTTCCTCGGGCAGAAGCTCCTCTCGCAGACGAAGCCCGACCTGATCGTCCCGTCCTACGACACCGCGGAGCCCGGCCCGTACTTCTTCAAGACCACGGACGCGAAGGGCTCCGTGGACGATGACTTCCCCCTGTCCATAGTGGCGCGCGCCACCTCGGCTGCCCCCACCTACTTCGAGCCGGTCGAGTCGGGCAAGCGCGCGCTCGTGGATGGCGGGGTGTTCGCGACCAACCCCGCGATGTGCGCCCTCGCCGAGGCGCTCAACACGGTCGCGCCGGCTGACGTGGTGCTCGTGTCCCTCGGCACCGGCGAGCGGACGCACAAGCGGGAGTTCAGCGAGATCAAGGACTGGGGCCTCGCCAACTGGGCGCGGCCCATCCTCGACGTGGTGTTCGACGGGGTCTCCGACGCGGTCAACTACCAGCTGAAGCGCGTACTCCACAACGACCTCTACTGGCGCTTCCAGGTCGAGCTCACCCTCGCGAGCGATCACCTCGACGACGCGACCGAGGGCAACCTCGCCAAGCTCCGCGGCCACGCGGAGGAGCTGCTCGACGCGCGCTCGGACGACCTCGACCGCGTGGTGGCCAGGCTCTAGCGGGCGCAGGGCCCGGTGTCGACCGGGGAGCGCGCGCGGCCGAACGCGCTGCGCACGATCGAGTCCGGCACGGCGTAGCCGCTCCGGCCGCGGCTCATGGCCGCGGCGAACACCGTCGCCATCACGCGGCCCGACCCGTCCACCACGGGACCGCCCGAGTTCCCGTGGCGCACGAGGCCGCGCAGCGCGGTGATCGTGCGCTGGACGGGCCCGCGCCCGTAGGAGTCCTGGGTGAGGACGGCCACGGTCTGGCCGAGCCGCGCCGGCTGCACGTCGAACGGCCCGTTCTCCGGGAAGCCCAGCACGGCGGCCGAGGTCCCCGGCTTGGCGTCCGTGTGCAGACCAAGCGGCGGCGCGTTCCCGATACCGGGCGCGCGCAGGATCGCGAGGTCGTTCCGCGGGTCGTACCACACCGCCTGGGCGTCCACGGACGGCCCGTCGCCGCCGAGCTGGACGGTGGTGTCGTCCTGGCCGGCGACCACGTGCGCGTTCGTCACGACGATCCCGCGCCGGGCGACCCACCCGCTCCCCTGGACGCCCAGCCCGCAGGCGGTGCCGAGCACCCGCACCACGCTCCGCCCAGCCGCCCGCACCTCCGGGTCGCGGGCGATCTTCGAGTTCGGCCGTGGCACGTTCGCGGCTGGCCCGCGGATCGACGGCACCGGGTCGAAGCGCGCCAGCGCGCGCAGGATCGGCCCGGACGGCGGGAGCACCGCGTTCAGCCTCTGGAGGATCTCGGAGCGCTGGATCGGCTCGCGCAGCTCGCGCGCCCCCGGCGTCTGGAGCGCCACGGCGCCCGCGATCCAGACGAGGAACAGGCCGAGGCAGGCCACGAGCACCCCGCCGCCGATCCCGTCCGCCACGCCGAGCTCCTGCGGGAGCCGCCGGCTCAGGTGGAATCCGGCCACCTCGAGCACCGACGCGAACACAGCGCCGAGCATCAGCGCGGCGACCAGCGCGACGAGCGGCGCATAGGGCGAATGCGAGCCGTCGCTCAGGAGCACCGGCCCCAGCCGCGAGCCGAGAAACGCGCCCAGTGCGAAGCCGGCCAGCGCCAGCCCGCCGGCGATCAGGCCCTGGCCGAAACCCCAGACCGCCATCAGGACGGTGAAGGCGATGATGATCCAGTCGAGGCCCGTCAAGACGCGCAGGCTATCCCGGGCGAGTCGGGGTATGCGGGACTACCATCGGAGCCCGGTTCCGCCACGTGAAGACCATCCCCCCAGCCCGCCGGCGGCGTATCACCCCTCGTGCCATGCCCACCCTGGGCGGGCTCGCGGCCGTCTCGCTCCTGGCCGGGCTGCTGGTAGGCGCCGGCACCAACAGCGCCGCGGAGCGCACCGCGTCCAGCTTCACCGAGGCATGGCAGCGCGGCGACTACCGCGCGATGCACCGGCTCCTCACTCCGGCCTCCCGGGCGCTCCACCCGCTGCCCGAGTTCCGGCGCGCCTACGAGCGCGCGGCCGCCACCGCCACGGCCAGCACGATCGAGGTCGACGATCCCGCGGGCGTCCACGGCGACGCCGTAACCGTGCCGGTCGTCGTCGACACGCGCGTGTTCGGCGCCCTGCGCGGGAACGTCGAGGTCCCGGTGTCGGGCGAGCGGGTGGAATGGTCGCCGCGGCTCGTCTTCCCGGAGATCCGCCGCGGCGAGCGGCTCAGGCGGGCGAGCCTCCCGGCCAAGCGCGCCACGATCCGCTCGCGCGACGGCAAGGTGCTCGCCAAGGGGCCGGCGCCCGCGCGGACCTCCCCGCTCGTGGGCATCGCGGACTCGATCGCGGGCCGCATGGAGTCCCAGGAGACGGCCGAGGAGCGGATGGCCCTCTACGCGCGCGGCTTCCCGGAGGACTGGCCGGTCGGGCAGACCGGGCTCGAGGAGGTGTTCGAGCAGCGCCTCCGCGGACGTCCGGGCGGAGAGCTGATCGCGGGCGATCGCGTGCTCGCGCGCGCCAAGCCGCGCCGCGCGCGGCCTGTCCAGACCACCATCGACACGCGCCTACAGGAGGCGGCCGTGATCGGCCTGGCCGGCCGGCTCGGCGGCGTCGCGGCGCTCGACCCGCGCACCGGGGAGGTGCGCGCCCTCGCCGGCATCGCGTTCTCCGCGCCGCAGCCGCCCGGGTCGACCTTCAAGATCGTGACGGCCACGGCGGCGCTCGAGCGCGGCATGGTGAAGCCGTCCACGGAGTTCCCGGTCGAGACGCACGCGATCGTGGACGGCGTCGAGCTCCAGAACGCGAACGGCGAGGCGTGCGGAGGCACGTTCCGCAACTCGTTCGCCCACTCGTGCAACTCGGTGTTCGCGCCGCTGGGGACGAAGATCCAGGCGGGCCCGCTCGTCGACGCCGCAGAGCGCTACGGCTGGAACGCGAAGGCGACCATCCCCGGCGAGGTGCCGAGCACGCTGCCGCCGGCGTCGGAGATCGACACGCCGCTCGAAGTGGCCTCCACCGCGATCGGGCAGTTCGAGACGCTCGCGACGCCGCTCCAGATGGCGTCAGTGGCGCAGACGATCGCGACGCGCGGCGTGCGCTTCTCGCCGACGCTCTCGCCCGTCCGCCGGCCGCGGGGTACGCGCGTGACGTCCCGGAGGGTGGCGCGGACGATCGGATCAATGATGGTGGACGTGGTGGCCTACGGCACCGGCACGGCCGCGGCGCTGCCCGACGCGAAGGTGGCGGGCAAGACCGGCACCGCGGAGCTCGAGGACACGCGCGACCCCGAGACCGGCGAGACGCTGCCCCCGGACCCCGAGAACACCGACGCCTGGTTCACGGCCTACGCGCCGGCCGCCCACCCGAAGATCGTCGTGGCCGTGATGCTCGTGCGAGCGGGCGCGGGGGGCGCGACCGCCGCCCCGGCGGCGCGCGTCGTGCTTGACGCAGCTACGCGCCGTTAGCAAGCGCGGGCGGGGCCCGGTGCGCAGGGCTTGCCGTCAGATGTCGAGGTCGTAGGTGAGGTGCCCGCCGCCCGGGCCCTCGATCTCGAGCTCGAGCGGGCGGAACTCGGTGTTCGCCAGCGGCAGCCGGAACAGCAGCATCGCCCCGGCGGTCGGGCCGAGCTGAGCGACGCTGCCGCTCTGGGGGATGCACTCGTTCGGCGCGAGCACCTTCGGCTGGTACGCGAAGTCGTTGGTCTCCGGGAGCGGCTCCGGCTCGAACTCGTTGCCCTGGTTGTCGACGATCTTGAACGCGTCCGCCGTCTGGGACGCGTCCTTGCCGTGGTTGCAGGCCTGGAGGAACACGCCGTACAGGGTGTGGGTCGCGTCCGGCTGCGCCGTGCCAGGCGGGACGTACGACTTGTCGGGCGTGATCCGCGGATTCAGCTCGCGCGTGATGAAGACGTTGTAATCGATGCCGTCCAGCGGCAGCGAGAGGCCCTCGCGGGCGGGCTCGTCGACACCCTGCGTCGTGTCCTTCGTTCCGCACGCCGCGGCGCCGGCCGCGAGGAAGGCCAGGCAGAGCAGCATGAGGACACGGCGCGGCATGCGGGCGGGCATATTAGCCCGGGCCTCAGAGCCTCGACCGGCGGGCCGGGTCCATTCCGGCATAGGCGCCGAACCGGGCCGCTTTCTCGGGCTCGTAGCCCGCGATCGTCGCCCGCTTCAGCTCCACGCGGTCCGGCTCCTCGAAGATCATCCGAAGGCGATCGAGCGCCTTGCCCGTCTTCCTCCGGATCCAGCCCGCGGCGCCGATCTCCTTGAAACGGTCGACGAGCGTGGCCGGCTCGCTGAAGGTGGTTAGCTCCACGCGCGTGACGTTGGCGGACTCGCGCGAGAAGTCGTACACCGCCACCGAGCGGTTGCGGCCGCGGCGGCCGTAGCGGATCTCCTCGATGATCTGGCGCGGACGGTCGGCCTTCGTGATCGTCAGCTCCGCCCACTCGTTCGCCAGCGGCGCGTCGAGCTTGAAGCGGGCGGCGGCGCCCACCCCCACCGGCTGCACGCGCGCCAGGCGGTAGTCGTCCATGAAGTGCCCCGTGAACGCGGGCCGGGCGGCGAGGTCGGCCACGATGTCGAACACCTCCTCGCGAGGCGCCGAGATGACCGCCGATACCGAGACCTCGCGCATGCGGGCGCCATCGTACCGGCCGGTGAGAACCTCGCTGGGGTGAGCCGGCGCTAGGCGGCGCGCGGCACGACCGCGAGCCTGCGCTCGCTCACGTGGACGCGCTCGGTGCGCACCGCGACCCGGCGCTCCTCAGGCAGCCCGGCGAAGCACAGGTCGCAGAGCGTGCGCCCGCCGTCCAGCTCGTGCACGCGCTCGCCGGCGAGCGGGGTGCGCCGGCAGTCTTCGCATGAGGCGGCGCTCGGAGGCAGCGCGCCGATGCTGCTGCGGACCATGATCGAGGCGAGGTCTGGCATGGAAATTGGGTTCGAGATCGGCAAGAAAAGCCCTTCATCCTGCAAAAAAGCCCGCTATTACCGTCATTTTTACTTGGCGAGTTCGTATCCGTCGATACCATCCATGCCCCCACCCCCTGAGGAGAGAGACCAACATGGAAGCCTTCAACGCCGGCACCTTGGCCGGTGCCGGATCCTTCCGGTGCGACTCCTGCGGGTTCGCCGTGGCACTTCACGAGCGCGACCCGGTGCCCGCCTGTCCCGAATGCGGAGGCGAGAGCTTCAGGCGCGCTTCGCTGTTCGGTGAATCCGCCCGGCCGCCGATGCGGCACGAGGTGGAGGGCGCGCCAGACTGGCTCGCTGAGGCGCGCGAGGCGCTGGTCCGCGAGGGCGACTACCTCGCCTTCGAGGACGACGACCGCGTGCGGGTGTTCCCCCTCCAGGACGGGTGGACGCGGATCGGGCGGAGCCTCTCGGCTCACGTCCGCTTCGACGACCCGACCGTGTCGCGCCGGCACGCGCTGCTGTATCGCGACGAGGCCGGTGCCCGCATCCTCGACGACCGCAGCCTGAACGGCGTGTTCAAGAATGGCGATCGCGTCGAGCTGGGAGAGCTGGACGACGGCGACGAGATCTCGATCGGCCGCTTCAGCCTGTTCTTCATCAGCCTGGTGGGCTCGACCGCATCTCCCGCAGGCCCTCTTCACGCGTCGTGACGGGCCGGTAGCCGAGCTCGCGCTCCGCGCGCGAGATGTCGATCGTGCACTCCTGAGAGGAGACCCAGACCGCAAAGCGGGTGAGCGGCGGCGCGCCCGGCCGCTTCAGGCGCCGCCACAGCGCCTCGCTCACCCTGGCGGCCGCGCCCGCGACCGGCGCCGGGACGGACTTGTCCGGGATCTCCACGCCCTGGGTGCCGACCATCGCCGTCAGGAACTCGCGAAACCCGACCGGCTCGCCGTCGGTGACGAACCACACCCCGCCCGCCGGCCCGCGCGTCGCCGCGAGCCATAGGCCCTCGACGGTGTTGTCGATGTGGGTCGTGGCGGTCAGGTGGCGCCCGCCGCCCACCCAGCGGAAGCGGCCCTTGCGGACCATCTCGACGATCTGCGGAAGCAGCGTGGTGTCGCCGCGGCCCCACACGAACCGGGGCCGGACGACGACGGTCTCGAGCGCGTCGCCGTTCGCGGCGCGGACAAGCTGCTCGGCCCGCGCCTTCGAGGACGAATACAGCGCCGGCGAGTCCGGCCTCAGCGGAGCGCTCTCGTCGACGTTCACCAATGGCTCCCCGGCCATCAGGGCAGCCTCCGTGCCCACGTGGACCAGCCGCCGCACGCCCCCGGCCTTGCAGGCGGCGACCACGTTGCGCGTGCCCTGAACGTTGACCCGGTCGAAGTCGGCGGGATCGCCGAAGTCCTCGACCTTCGCGGCGGCATGGAAGGCGATCTCGCATTCCTCGACGTGGAGGTCGTCCAGGTCGCCCATCACCGGCTCGGCGCCCAGCTCGCGCACGCGCTCCGCGGCCCGCTCCGAGCGGGCGAGCGCGCGCGCGTCCCAGCCCTCGCGCCGGAGCCGCTCGATCAGCGCGCCGCCCACGAAGCCGGACCCGCCGGTGACGAACGCGGCCGGCATCTCAGCGCTCGTCGCGCGGGCCGGTCCAGAAGGCGTCACCGACTGTGACCGTGCGGGCGATCTCCGCCTGGTGGCGGAGCGAGTGCGGATCCCCGTCCTCGTAGGCGAACATCGCCTCAGCGCTGATTCGGCGCACCTCGCCCGAGCCGCCCAGATACTGGTCCACGACGCGCGCGCAGCGGCGCCCCTCGGCGATCGCGGTGACGACCAGCGACTGGCCGGTCCGAGCGTCCCCGCACGCGAACACACCCTCGACCTTGGTGCCGTACACCGGCGCCTTCACGTTCCCGCGCCGGTCCACGTCCAGGCCGAGCTGCTCGACGGCGCCCTCGTGCTCAGGGTGGTCGAAGCCGATCGCGATCAACACGAGCTCGGCCCGCTCGTCGAACTCGCTGCCCGGAACCGCATGCAGGTCACGCGATGACGTGCCCTCCACGCGCCGGCCCTGAACGCCGGTCACGCGCCCGTCCACCCCGCGCAGCGCGGTCACCTGCGTGCCGAAGCGGCGCTCGCCGCCCTCATCCAGCGCGTAGGTGCTCCTGGTGCGCTTCGGCGGCAGCGGCCAGGGCGTGCCGGGTGGGCGGCCGTGGCCCGGGAGCGGCGGGTACACGTCGAGGAGGAGCACGTCCTCGGCGCCCTCCCGCAGCGCGTTCGAGATGCAGTCCATGCCGGTGTCGCCGCCGCCGACGACGACCACGCGCTTGCCCTCGGCGCTGATCACCCGGCCGGGCGGCGTCTGGCGGTGCGGCCGGCCCTCTGTCGCCGCGACGGCGCGGTTGCGCTGGTACAGGTAGTTCATCGCGAGGTGCACCCCGGCCATCTCGCGGCCGGGCACGGCGAGGTCGCGATGGACGCGCGAGCCGATGGCCATGACGACCGCGTCGTGGGTTCCGCGGAGCTCGCCGGCCTCCAGGTCGCCGCCCACGTCGACGTTGCACTCGAAGCGCACGCCCTCGTCCTCGAGGAGCTTCACACGCCGGTCGATGATCCACTTCTCGAGCTTGGCGTCGGGCACGCCGAACCGGAGCAGGCCGCCGGGCGCCTCGTCGCGCTCGTACACCGTCACGGTGTGGCCAAGCTTGTTCAGCTCGGCCGCGACGGCGAGACCGGCCGGCCCGGAGCCCACCACCGCCACGGTGCGGTCGGTGCGCACCTCCGGCGGATCGGGCTCGATCCAGCCCTCCTCGAACCCGCGCGTGACGATCGCGAGCTCGATCTGCTCGATCGTCACGGCGTCGTCGTTGATGTCGAGCACGCACGCGGACTCACACGGGGCGGGGCAGATCAGCCCCGTGAACTCGGGGAAGTTGTTGGTCGCGTGGAGCTTCGTGAGCGCGTCGCGCCAATGGTCGCGGTAGACGAGGTCGTTCCAGTCCGGGATCAGGTTCCCGAGCGGGCAGCCCTCGTGGCAGAACGGCACCCCGCAGTCCATGCAGCGCGCGCCCTGGTCGCGCAGCGTACGGTCGTCGGGCAGCGAGAAGTACTGCCGGTAGTCGTGCACGCGCTCTTCCGGGTCGCGCTTCTCGAAGCCGACCCGCTCGAGGCGGAGGAATGCGCCGAGCTCGCCCATGGCGGCGGCTTAGACCGGTCCTCCGGCCGCATAGCCGGGGGAGGCGGCCGGGCCCGCCGCCGCGGCGGCCACCTCGGCCTCGCCCTCCGCGGCGAGCTGCTCCGCCAGCGCGCGCTTGTAGTCGTGCGGCATGACCTTGACGAGCCGGTTCAACGTGGCCTGCCAGCCGTCGAGCAGGCGCGCCGCGACTGTCGAGCCGGTGCGTTCCCTGTGTTCCTCGATCCACCCGCGCAGCTCGTCGCTCTCGTCCGGCGTGATGGCGTCGAAGCCCACCAGCTCGGTGTTGCAGCGGCCGCGGAAGCCGCCGTCGGCGTCGTACACGTAGGCGATGCCGCCGCTCATGCCGGCCGCGAAGTTGAGCCCGGTCGGGCCGAGCACGATCACGCGGCCGCCGGTCATGTACTCGCAGCCGTGGTCGCCGAGCCCCTCGACGACGGTGATCGCCCCCGAGTTGCGGACGGCGAACCGCTCGCCCGCGAGCCCGCGAAAGAACGCCCGGCCCGACGTGGCGCCGTACAGCACGGTGTTGCCCACGATCACGTTGTGCTCGGCGGCGAACGCGGCGTCGGCCGGCGGGCGCACCACGATCGTCCCGCCCGAGAGCCCCTTGCCGCAGTAGTCGTTCGCGTCCCCGTCCAGCACCAGCTCGACGCCGCGCGCCAGCCAGGCGCCGAAGCTCTGCCCCGCGGAGCCCGTGAGCGTCACGTGGATGCTGCCGTCAGGCAGGCCCTCCTCGCCGTGCACGCGCGCGATCTCCCCGGAGAGGAGCCCGCCCACGGCCCGGTTCTTGTTCTCGATCCGGCGGTCAAGCCGCACCGGCCTGCCCTCCTCCACCGCGGGGCGGCAGAGCTGGAGCAGGTCCACGTCGATCGAGTCGTACAGCACGGGATCCGGGCGCCGCACGCAGTAGCGCGGCGTGTCCGGCTCGACGTTGTCCGGCACCGCCAGCAGCGCGCGCAGGTCGAGGTCCTGGGCCTTCCAATGCTCGGCCGCGTGCTCCGCGTCCAGGAGCTCGGTGCGCCCGATCAGGTCGAGCATGTTGCGCACCCCCAGCCTCGCCATGATCCGGCGCGCCTCCTCGGCCACCATGAACAGGTAGTTCACGACGTGCTCGGGCTGGCCCTCGAAGCGCTCGCGCAGCACCGGGTCCTGCGTCGCCACGCCCACCGGGCACGTGTTCAGGTGGCAGACCCGCATCATGATGCAGCCGAGCGCGATCAGCGGGGCGGTGGAGAACCCGAACTCGTCGGCGCCGAGCATCGCGGCGATCACGACGTCGCGGCCGGTGCGCATCTGGCCGTCGGCCTCGACCAGGATGCGGGAGCGCAGGTCGTTGCGGAGCAGCGTCTGCTGGGTCTCGGCGATGCCGATCTCCCACGGGATGCCCGCGTGCTGGATCGACGCCTGCGGCGAGGCGCCGGTGCCGCCGTCGTGCCCGGCGATCACCACGTGGTCGGCGTTCGCCTTCGCCACGCCCGCCGCGACCGTGCCCACGCCCACCTCGGCCACGAGCTTCACGGACACCCGCGCGCGCGGGTTCGCGCAGCGCAGGTCATAGATCAGCTGCTTCAGGTCCTCGATCGAGTAGATGTCGTGGTGGGGCGGCGGCGAGATCAGCCCCACTCCCGGCGTCGAATGGCGGAGCCGCGCGATGTAGCGATCGACCTTGTGCCCCGGCAGCTGGCCGCCCTCGCCGGGCTTGGCGCCCTGGGCGACCTTGATCTGAAGCTCGTCGGCGTTCACGAGGTAGTTCACGGTCACGCCGAAGCGGCCCGATGCCACCTGCTTGATCGCCGAGCGGCGCTCGTCCCCGAACCGGGCCGGGTCCTCCCCGCCCTCGCCGGTGTTCGACCTCCCACCGAGCCGGTTCATGCCCGTGGCGAGCGTCTCGTGCGCCTCGGGCGACAGCGCGCCGAGCGACATCCCGCCCGACTTGAAGCGCTTAACGATCTCGGCCGCCGGCTCGATCTCGTCCAGCGGCAGCGGCTCGTCCAGCTCCCTGAACCGCAGCAGGCCGCGCAGCGACGACCTGGGCACGGCCACCTCGTTCACGTAGGTGGCGAACCGCTCGTACGCGTCGGGGCCGTCCTCCTCGCGGGCCGCCTGCTGGAGCGTCGCGATCGTCTCCGGGTTCCACCCGTGGAACTCGCCGTCGCGCCGCCAGGCGTAGATGCCGCCGGGCGGCAGCAGCTCGGAGCTCGCGGCCGGATACGCGCGCGCGTGCCGGTCGACGCACTCCCAGGCCAGCACGTTCAT
>JBEVKE010000109.1:0-9516 GCA_040509835.1 Thermoleophilaceae bacterium | reverse complement strand
GCCTTGCGCACTCCGGTGGTGCGGCCCTCGACCCCCGAGCGCCCGCGCGAAAGCAGTCCCTCGAGGTCCTTCAGCACGTCGTTTGTCTGCTTGCGGCCGCGATCGAGCAGAGCCGATGCGAGGCCCTGCGCGTCGGCGGACGTCATCCGCCCTCGGTCGACCGCCTCGTTGAGGGCCTCCTCGATGCGCTCGCGGGTGAGCATGACCATCTCCATGGGCCCGATCAGGTTCTTGCGAAGCGCCTCGCGGAACTCGGCGACCGTCTTCGCCTCGACGCCGGCGCTGCGCGCGGGACGCGAGGCCGTGCGCGCGGTCGTCTTGGCCGCCTTGCGCGCCGTCTGCTGGCGCCCGCGCGCCTGGCCGCCCTTCTTGGCGGCCGCGCTGCGCTTGGCTGCCGTCGACCGCGAGCTCGACGAGGACCGTGCGCTGGACGAGGACCGAGCGCTCGAGGAGCGGCTCCGGCTGGACGCCGACTTGGCGGCGGACGAACGGCCGCCCGATGACTTGCTGCTCGAGGCCTTGGTGCTCGACGCCCGGCCGCCCGAGGCCTTGCGGCTCGCCGCGCTCGACTTCGACCTGCCTCCCGAACCTCCGCTGCTTCGACGCTCCGCCATGTCTCGCTCCCCCTCTTCGTGCCGCAGTGCTGTGGTCTCGTCTTACCGCCTGGAGCGGGACTATCCCACCTCGAACCGGGCGATGACCGGCGCATGGTCGGAGAGCCGGAGCCGCAGGCGTTCTTCCGCCGGCAGCTCACGCTCCTCCGGCGCCAGCCGGCGCGGCGGCTCCGCCACGTCGAGCGCGCGCGCGAGGAGGTGGTCGATCGCGTGCTGGCCGGTAGGGGCGCCGAGGCCGAACCGCTCACGCAGCTCGATGAAGGCGTCGGGCGTTCGCGCGGGCCGCAGGTTGGTGTCGCCGCCGAACACGAGCGGGTCGCCGGCCGACCACTCGACCGCGTGCGCGGCGGCCGCCAGCACCTCGGCCGACGCCTTCTCGGGCAATCCCGCCGAGGCGTGCAGGTTTGCCACGCACACCGTCTCGCCGCTCGCCAGGAGCACGCGCGCCCAGATCATCCGGCGCTGCTCGGGCCGGAACGTGAGCGTGAGCTTCCGGTGCTCGAGGATCCGCCCGGGCGCGCGCACGAACAACTGGTTCGAGCCTCCCTCCCAGGAAGCGATCAGGTCCGGATTCAGGTTCGCGGCCGCGCGCTGGAGGGGCGGGATCACGTTCCGCGAAGTGAGGACCCGGACGCCGTTCGCTCGCGCCCGGCCGCCGAGGTGGCGGAACCACAGCGGCGGTGTCTCCTGGAGGAGCGCCAGGTCCCACTCGCGCGCGGCGATCCAGCCGGCGAACTCCTCGCGGAGCGGGCGGTTGACCTGGACGTGCGTCTCGTCCCGCTCCGTCACGCGGAGGAGCCGCGACCGCAGCGTGAAGAGCGCCGGGTCCGGCGGGAAATCACGCCCGTGGTAGAGATTCCAGCTGAGGACTCGCATGGCACGCCACTTCCTGACAGGCGCGGAGCTTACGGCCGAGGAGCAGCTCGGCCTGGTCGACCGCGCGCTCGAGCTGAAGGCCGACCGCCTGTCGTCGCGGGCGCTCGAGGGCAAATCCGTGGCGCTCGTGTTCGACAAGCCCTCGACCCGCACGCGTGTGTCGTTCGACGTCGGCGTGTACGAGCTCGGCGGTCACCCGGTCACGCTCCGCCAGGGCGAGCTCCAGATGGCGCGCGGCGAGTCGCCGCGCGACGTGGCGCTCGTGATGTCGCGGATGGTGCACGCGATCGGCGTGCGGACCGGGCCGCACGAGCTGGTCGAGGAGCTCGCCGAGTACGCATCGGTGCCCGTGATCAACATGCTCACGAGCGACCACCACCCGTGTCAGGCACTCGCCGACCTCGTCACGCTGCGCGAACGCTTCGGCCGGCTCGAGGGGCTGAAGCTCGCGTACGTGGGCGACGGCAACAACATGGCCCGCTCGCTCCTGATCGCCGGCCGCATCGCGGGCGTGGAGGTCGCTATCGCGTCGCCACCCGAGCTCTCGCTGCCGGAGGCGCCGGGCGTCTCCCCCGAGGAGGCGGCCGAGGGCGCCCACGCGCTCTACACGGACGTGTGGGTGAGCATGGGCGACGACGAGTCCGACTCCGCGCGCCGTCGCGAGCTGCTCCAGCCGTACCGGATCGGCGCCGAACTCCTCGCGAAGGCCCGCGACGACGCGATCGTGCTCCACTGCCTCCCGGCGCACCCGGGCGAGGAGATCACCGAGGACATGCTCTACGGCGACCGCTCGGCCGCCTGGGATCAGGCGGAGAATCGCCTGCACGCGCAGAAGGCGCTTCTCGAGCTTCTACTCTCCGCCCCATGACGAAGCTGATCGCGCTGATATTCGCCTGCCTCGCCCTCGGTCTCGCCGCCTGCGGCGGCGGAGATGACGACAGCGGGGGCAGCTCCGGCGGCAGCGGAAGCTCGACCGGCTCGAGCGGCGGCGGCTCCGGCGGCGGTGGCACGAGCGTTTCGATGAAGAACATCCAGTTCAACCCGAAGGACCTGACCATCAAGGCCGGCCAGACCGTCACGTTCACGAACGACGAGTCCGTGCCGCACGACGTGCACAAGGAGTCCGGCCCGGGCGGCGACTTCGCGTCCGGCCCCGACGGCGGCATGCAGCAGGGCGACACGTTCAAGCTGAAGCTCGATAAGCCCGGCACCTACAAGTACGTCTGTCACGTGCACGCGCCCGGCATGGCCGGCACGATCACGGTCAACTAGCCGGGCGGCGGCGCACGCCGAAGCCTCTCAGCAGCAGCAGGGCGGTCTCGCCCATGCCGCCGCGCGACGGCAGCAGGCCGAGCTGGACGGCTGCGTCGTAGAGGTCGAAGAAGCCGCGGGCGCGGCGGACCGCGCCGTCGGTCAGCTCGAGGTAGTGGAGACCATGGATCGTCACGAAGCGGTCGCTGGCGGGGAGCATCTGGCCGAGGTCGCCGCGGTGCGTGCCGAGCGCTCGCCACGGGACGCATACGTGGGCCCCGCGGAAGAGCGGCGGCGCCGTTGCCTCCATCCGCAGGTCCGGGAACGCGCCGCGCAGATCGGCGGCGTGGCGGTCCAGCGCTTCGACTCCGCGCAGGAGATCGACCGCGACCGGATCCTCGTAGGTCACGTCGGGAGTGCAGCAGCCCTCGAAGCCGGCGCCCTCCCACGCTGCCCGCCACTGGTCGGCGAGTGCGTCGGCCGCGCCGCGCTCGAGCTCGGTGCTCACGAGCCCGATCGCGCGCGCTCGGGCGCCGCGGGGGCGCCACCCTCGAGCTCCGCCAGTCCCTCCTCGGGGGAGGACGCCTGCGCGTACAGCCGCCGCGGGATTCGCCCGGCCGCGCGCGCCTCGTGGCCGGCCTCGATCGCCTTCCGCATCGCGCGGGCCATCGCCACCGGGTCGGCCGCCCGCGAGATCGCGCTCGCGAGCAGCACCGCGTCGCAGCCGGCCTCCATCGCGAGCGCGGCGTCCGAGGCCGTGCCCACGCCGGCGTCGAGAATCACCGGCACGCCCGCCTGCTCGACGATCAGGCGCAGGTTGTACGGGTTGTTGATCCCCATGCCGCTCCCGATCGGCGAGCCGAGCGGCATCACCGCTGGGCAGCCGGCGTCCTCCAGCCGGCGGGCGAGGATGGGGTCGTCGCTCGTGTACGGGAGCACGGTGAAGCCATCGGCCACGAGCTCCTCGGCGGCCACGAGCAGCTCGGCTGGGTCGGGGAGCAGCGTGCGGTCGTCGCCGATCACCTCGAGCTTCACCCAGTCCGTGCCGAGCGCGTCGCGCGCGAGCTTCGCCGTAGTGACCGCCTCGCGGGCCGTGAAGCACCCGGCGGTGTTCGGCAGCACCTCGAGGCCGGCCTCCTCGAGCACCTCGACGATCGATCCGCGCGCGCTCGGGTCGACGCGCCGCATGGCGACCGTGGCGAGCTCGGCGCCGGACTCGCGTGCGGCCGCCGCCATCACCTGAAGGTTGCGGAAGCCGCCGGTGCCGAGAATGAGGCGCGACTCGAGCGCGCGGCCGGCGATCTCGAAGATGTCGCTCATGCGCCTCCCTGCACGGCGTGGAGCACCTCCACCTGCTGGCCCTCGCGGACCTGCGTGGTCGCCCACTTGCCGCGCGGGACCACCTCGCCGTCCACCGCCACCGCCACACCGCGGCCGTCGGGCGCGCCCGTGGCGAGCACCGCGGCCTCCACGGTCGCGGGCTCGTGCAGCTCCCGTTGCTCTCCGTTGAGAGTTACGACGGTCACCGGTGCACTCCCGTAACGCTGAAGCGGGCCGGGCTCAGCGCGCCGAGGTCCTCGGGGAGCTCGTCGCCGGCCAGCAGGGCGGCCACGGCGTCGCCCGTGATCGGCGCCAGCAGCACCCCGTTTCGCCAGTGGCCGGTCGCCCAGATCAGACCGTCGAGCTCGCCGCGGCCGACCACAGGCGCGTTGTCCGGCGTTCCCGGCCGGAGCCCCGCGCGCGCGCCGAGCAGCTCCAGCTCGCCCACCTCTGGCAGCACCTCCCACGCCGCCTCCAGCAGCCGGAAGACGCCGTCTGCCGTGACCGTCGTGTCGAAGCCCTGTTCCTCGACGGTGGCGCCGATCACCACGCGACCGTCGCCGCGCGAGACGAGATAGCACCGCGGGGTGCGCAGAACGCGCTCGAACGGGCTCGGCATCGCGCCACG
Organism: Thermoleophilaceae bacterium; assembly: GCA_040509835.1. Classification (GTDB taxonomy): domain Bacteria; phylum Actinomycetota; class Thermoleophilia; order Solirubrobacterales; family Thermoleophilaceae; genus JACVRW01. The sequence continues at coordinate 4,827 of JBEVKE010000109.1, read as the reverse complement.
AGTGCGGAGCTCCAGGATCTGGCCCTTCACGGGCCGGACCGGCGGCCCGTCGCCGACCGGGGCGAGCGACGCGCTCCACGGGCCGGCGGCCACGACCACCTGGCCGGCCGCGACCGTGCCCCCGCTCGTGCGGACGCCGGTCACCGACGAGCCGTCGTGCTCGATCGCCTCGACCTCGACTCCCAGCTCCACCTCGGAGACCGCGGCCGCCAGCGCACGCACCGTCGCGCGCGGATCGGCGCTGCCGTCCTGCGAAGCCGCGATCCCTCCGGCGATCCGCGGCGAGAGCCCCGGCTCGAGCGCGCGGCAGCGCGAGGGGGTGAGCCACTCGGACGCGAGCCCGAGCGAACCGTGCAGCTCGTGCAGGCGCCTGAGCGCCTCGGCGTCGTCGCGATCGACCGCCACGACGAGGGCGCCGGTATCGCGGTATCCGGTGGGGAGCCCGGTGACCTCCTCGAGCTCCGCGGCGAACCCTGGCCAGCGCTCGCGCGCCAACATGTTCACGCGGAGCGGGCCCTCCTCGCCGAAGTCCATCTCGGTCACCGGGGCGAGCATCCCGGCGGCGACATCGGACGTGCCTGCGCCGGGCGCGGCGGCGCGGTCGACGACCAGCACGGACATGCCGCGCTTCCGCGCGCGCCATGCGCACGAGAGGCCGATGAGGCCCGCGCCGATCACGACGGCGTCGTAGCGTGTGCTCCGCGGCAGTGACATCACCTTCCCTTCGCGGGCATTACCCCGGTCAGGTTCGACGGTCGGCGGCGCCGCAGCCGCCCTCTCAGCCCGGTCTCCCCGAGCTCCCGTTTGACAACGGTCCAGAGTTTAGAGCCGTCTGGTGGGGTAGTCGTCCGGCCGGCGCGGGCGATCGTCGCTGGACATGAAGATGATCGCCAGCGAGATGACGAGCCCGATGATCCCCACGACCATCAGGATCAGCCCGACCGTGTCGATCTCCACGCCCTGGACCGTGACGTTGACCGCGTAGCGCAGGATGGCGCCCACCGCGATGAGGAATATCGACGTGCCAATTCCCATTTCTGCTACGGCTTAGGGAGCCGCGCGGCGGACGCTAGCAGGGCCCCGACCGCAACCCCGCGCCTGCCGTGTGTTGGAAGGCGGAACCCGCTTTCGCCCGTACTTATGCGCCTGATCAAGCTGACAACCGCATTCCTTGCCGCGCTCGCGGTGCTGCCCGCCGGGGCCGGCGCCAGCGCGCGCCAGTACTCGCTCTTCCAGGACGAGGCGCTCATCACCCAGAACGCCGAGACGCGCGGCCCGACGCTCGACGAGGTGACGGCCCTTGGGGCGGACATGATCAAGGTGCAGGTGAACTGGGACGTGGTGGCGCCCGGCGGGAAGCGCAAGCCCGCCGGCTTCGACGGCCGCGACCCGTCGCAGTACCCGGGCTGGGCGCGCTACGACGAGACGATCGCGGCGATCAAGGCGCACGGCCTCAAGGTGATGTTCGCGCTCGCGCCGCCGGCGCCCGGCTGGGCCACGGCCAAGCGCGGCGACAGCGCCGGCATCTATCGCCCGAATGCTCGCGAGTTCGGGCGCTTTGCGGAGGCTGCTGCGCGCCGGTATCCCGGCGTGGACGTGTGGACGATCTGGAACGAGGCCAACCACAACGACCACCTCCTCCCGCAGTCCACCAAGAGCGGCCGGCCGGTGGCTCCGCAGATCTACAAGTCGATGGTGCGCGCCGCGGTGAGCGGCCTGCGCCGCGGCGGAGCCACGCACGACCCGATCCTGTTCGGCGAGCTGATCCCGATCGGGATGCCGTCGCGCGGGCCCAAGCGGAACCTTCCTCCGCTCGAGTTCCTCCGCTCCTTCTTCCAGGGTAAGCCGATCGGCGGTCTCGGCGGCCTCGCGTACCACCCCTACACGCGTCCGGCCGGCCCGCTCAACCGGGAGCCGACACCGGACGACGCCACCATCCGGTCGCTGGATCGCATCCTGCGCGTCCTCGACCACGCGCGCGCGAGCGGCAAGCTGCGCTCGACGAAGAAGCTCCCCATCTGGGATACGGAGTTCGGGTTCCAGACGAACCCGCCCGATCCGGACTTCGGCGCCCCGATCGCCAGGGTGCCGAGCTTCTGGTCGCTGTCCGAGCTGTGGTTCTCGTACTCGAACAGGCGCGTCAAGACGATCTCTCAGTACACGATGGACGATCAGCCCGGATCCACCGCCCTGTGGCAGAGCGGCCTTAGGTTCGCGAACGGCGCCCTCAAGTCGGACATCTACGCGAACTACCGGCTGCCGATCCTCGTGCGCCAGCTCGGCCCCGGCGCGGTCGAGGTACGGGGCGCAGCCCGCCCGGGGGGCGCCGGCTCGACCGTCCAGATCTACCAGCGTGGCCGCAAGGGCCCCTTCAAGCCGCTCGGCGGCCCGATCGGCGTGCGCAACGTGCGGGGCTACTTCGTCTACCGGACCCGCATCTCGAAGGCGGGGCTCCGCACCTTCTACTTCACCACGGGCGGGCAGTCGAGCCTGCAGGTCAAGCCCGTGCGCATCTTCTGATGACCCTGAACCCGATAGTTACGCTCAGGAGAACAATGTCCCGCTTTATCGCATGTCTCGTGGCGGCCGCCGTCCTCGCCGGCTGCGGATTCGCCGCGGCACCTCAGAAGTCCGAAGCGGCGGTGCTGGTAGGCATCGGCGACCAGGACGCGAGCATGTTCAGCGACCCCCTGTTCACGCAGATCGGCTTCAAGCGAGCCCGCTACTTCCCTTCGTGGGACGTTGCGTCCAAGCCGCAGGAGGCCGCCTGGCTCGACCAGTGGCTTACCGCCGCGCAGGCGCAGGGTGTCGAGCCGCTGATCTCGTTCTTCGCTTCGCTCAACTCGGCCTGCCCGTCGAAGCCGTGCAAGCTGCCGACGGTCAGCCAGTACACGAAGGCCTTCAAGGCCTTTCACAAGCGCTGGCCGCAGGTGAAGGTGATCAGCCCCTGGAACGAGGCGAACCACCGCTCCCAGCCCACGTTCAAGAACCCGAAGCGGGCGGCGCAGTACTACAACGTCGTGCGCGCGAACTGCCGCGGCTGCAAGATCATCGCGGCGGACGTGATCGACGAGGTGAACATGGAGCGCTGGCTGAAGGTCTTCAAGAAGACGGCCAAGAACCCGAAGATCTGGGGCCTCCACAACTACCGCGACACGAACAAGCGCAAGGGCCAGCGCCTCGGTGGCACGAAGCGGCTGCTCAAGACGGTGAAGGGCGACGTCTGGCTGACGGAGACCGGCGGCATCGTGAAGTTCGTGCTGCCGAACGGGCACACGCTGTTCCCGTTCTCCGAGAGTCGCGCCAACAGCGCGACGAAGCGGATGTTCGCGCTCGCCAAGCGCTACAGGAGTCGCATCAAGCGGCTCTACATCTACCACTGGAAGCAGTCCGCGGCGTCGCCTCGGTTCGACGCCGGGCTGATCCGCTCGAACGGCACGGCGCGCCCGGCGTATAACACGGTGCGCAAGCAGCTGGCCACGGGCGTCTTCAACCCGTAGTGGATTCCCGCCGCGAGCGGCTCGCGAGGGCGCGGCTGTACTTCGTCACCGATGTACGGCCCGGCCTCGAGGAGCTGCTCGCGGCGGCGCTCACCGGCGGGGTGGACATGGTCCAGCTCCGCGACAAGACCGCGAGCGACGACGAGCTCGTTCGCGCGGCCGCCGTGTTCCGGCGGCTGTGCGACGAGCACGGCGGGCTGTTCTGGCTGAACGATCGCCCCGACCTGGTGGAGGCGTGCGGCGCCGACGGCGTGCACGTGGGGCAGGACGACATGCCGGCCGCGGAAACACGGGCGGCCCTCGGCCGGGACGTGCTGGTGGGCCTGTCGACGCATTCGGCCGAGCAGCTCGATCGCGCGCTGTCCGAGGGCGTCGCCGACCAGCTGAGCGTCGGACCGGTGTGGGAGACGCCGACGAAGGCGGGTCGCCTCGCGGCCGGGCTGCCGTACGTGGAGCACACCGCACGCCTGGCGGGCGCGTTCCCCTGGTTCGCGATCGGCGGCATCGACCTCGGTAACGTCCGGGAGGTGACTCAGGCAGGCGCCACACGGATCGTTGTGGTGCGCGCGATCCGCGATGCGGCCGATCCGTACCTCGCGGCGAGCGAGCTCAGGGCTGCGCTCGAGGAGGCCTCGGTTGGCGCAGAGTCGTAAGCGGAAGAAGGAGCGCCGGCGCAGCGGGGAGGCGCGCCGCCCGGCCGTGGCGCCAGCCGCGCCCCTCGAGGCCGCCGAGCCCGCCAACGGCGATCCGGCCCAGCCGCGCGGCGACGCGCGCAGCCGCGCGAAGAACGACGCGGCGCGCGCGGCGCTGAAGCCGCTCGCTCCCGGCGAGCGGCCCACAGCGGTCACCGTTGGCGCGATCGCCGCTGTGCTGCTAGCCGCGGCGAACGTCGTGGCGATGATCGCCGGCTGGAACAGCCTCGGCGGCGACACCGACGAGGGCCGCGCGGCCACCTTCACGATCCTGTGGTCGGTGATCCTGCTTGTGGTCGCCTTCGGCATGTGGCGGAGCCGCTACTGGGCGGTGCTCGGCATGCAGACGCTGCTCGGCATCACGCTCGTGCTCGCGTCGCTGTCGCTGATCACCGCGAACAGCATCAGCTCGGTATTGATCCTCGTGGTCATCCTCGCCGCCGCGGGAGCGCTGTTCTGGTTCTTGGTCAAGGCCATGGCGCGCATTCAGATGCCCGAGCGGCCAACCCGCGCGCGTTAGATAGCCTCACCGGCCGTGCCGGAACAGAAGTACGACTGCATCGTGATCGGATCGGGGCCGGGCGGCTACGTCGCGGCGATCCGCGCTGCGCAGCTCGGCATGAAGACGGCCGTCG
>JBEVKE010000108.1:0-7746 GCA_040509835.1 Thermoleophilaceae bacterium | reverse complement strand
GGATGCTTTCGGCACCTTGTTCAGCGCCGACTTCGCCCTCACCTCGTAGAAACGGGTGTCCAGGGCCTCGGGTGCGTCGAAGGTGCGGACCGTCGCCGGCTCGCGGTAGCCGGGCAGGGTGCGGGCTTCCTCGGCGTCTACCTTCAGGTTGTCCCAACGCACGAACGCATGTTCGCACACCCGGCGGCGGGCAGGTGGCGAGGCTCTGCGTGGGCGGGGTAGGGTCGGGGCGTGCGCGTCTCCCAGGCGTTTGCCGCAGCCGGAATCACGCCGGCACCGTCCGAAGGAGCATTCCGGCTGACCTGCGACGAGTGCGACACGGCGCAGCGGCTACCTGCCATGGACGTCTCCGAGATTGGGGGCGTGACCATCTACGCCTGCCGCTCGTGTGGTCGAAGTCTCGTCGGAGTCAAGTCGTTCGAGGACGACGCCGAGGCACGGGAGGCGAGCGGGTCTTGCCTGAAATCCAACGTCGTAGGTAGCAAGGTTGACGTGCTCATGGACGTCGGTCCCGGGCGTCCGGTTCTCCTGGACGCAACGCCCGCCTTCTTCGACTAGCCCGGGCCGTCTCCGAAAGCCGTGAAGACCACCCCGCGGGGGCCGCCGCTGTCGCGGAACTCGCACAGGTAGACCCCCTGCCAGGTCCCCAGCGCGAGCGCTCCGTTCGACACCGGGATCGTCAGGGAGCTGCCCGTGAGCGCCGCCTTGATGTGCGCCGGCATGTCGTCGGGTCCCTCGAGCGTGTGCGCGAAGTACTCGGCGCCGTCCGGCACGGCGCGGTCGAACCACTCGGCGAAGTCGCGGCGCACGTCCGGTGAGGCGTTCTCGTTGATCGTCAGCGACGCCGAGGTGTGCTGCATAAACACGACGGCGATGCCGGTCGAGATCGACTCGAGCTCCGGCACCGCGTCAACTATCTCGGGAGTTACGAGGTGGAACCCGCGCGGTCGTGCGCGGAGCTCGATCTGTCGCTGGATCCACACGTCCCGCATTCTGGCGGGAAAGCCCTACGGGCCATAGGGTGACGCCAGGCTTGGAAGGACTCGCAATAGGCCAGAGGAGGAGCATGGATCCGCCCCTCCGCGAGCGGCTGCGCTGGCGGAACGCGTCGGAGGACGGTATCGAGGCGCCCGCTACGCGGGCGATGATGGCCCGTACCGCCGCGCTGTTCGCCGGGGCGGGCGCGCTCATCTGCCTGCTGGGCACCTTCGTCCCTGGCGAAGCGCAGTTCGACGACGACGTGCTGCTCGTGGCGGCCGCGGCGTCGGCGCTCCTCGGCTCGTTTCTTCTGATCGCCTTCGACAGCATCCCGGCCGTCGCGTTCCACCCGGTCGTGGCCGTGGGCACGGCCATCGCCACCGCCGCCGCGTACGGGTGGGGCACGGAGTCGGCATACGGGCCGCTTCCGTACGTGTGGGTCACCCTGTTCGCCTTCTACTTCTTCAGCCGCGGGGCGGCGCTTGTCCACCTGGCGCTCATCGCCGCCGCCTACGCGCTCGCGCTGGTCCTCGAGGACCCGGCTGAGAACCCGCTCGACGGTTGGGTGGCCACGGTCGCCACGCTGCTCGTGGCCGGCTTGTTCATCTCGATGGTGCGCGACCACATCGCCCGCCTGATCCGACGGCTCAGCGACGCCGCCCACAGCGACCACCTCACCGGCCTGCTCAACCGCCGCGGCTTCCAGAACGTGTTCGACACCGAGCTGGAGCGCGCCCGGCGGGCGGACCAGGCGCTCAGCCTGATCGTCGGCGACCTCGACCGCTTCAAGCGAGTAAACGACGCGCACGGCCACGCCGCCGGCGACGAGGTGCTCACGCGCGTGGCGGGCGCGATCGCCGGCGCCAAGCGGGGGTTCGACAGCGCGGCCCGCGTCGGAGGCGAGGAGTTCGCCGTGCTGGCGCCCGACTGCGACGAGCACGGCGCGTTCATGCTGGCCGAGCGCATCCGCGCGGCGGTGCACGAGGCGCTCGTGGCGAAGGATCCCGACACGTCGCTCACGATCAGCTTCGGCATCTCGACCTTCCCGCTGCACGGCCAGTCGGCCGACGGCCTGCTGCGCACGGCCGACCAGGCGCTGTACGCCGCCAAGCGCCTCGGCCGCAACCGCTCGGTCATATCGAGCGCCGAGGTGCCCGGCATCCTCGCGCGCACGCCACGGCACGACGACGCCGAATCGCACGTGGAGCTCGCCGCGCTGCTCAACCTGGCCGAGGCGCTCGACGTGCGCGACTGGGGGAGCGCCTCGCACTGCCGCCGGGTGGGCCGCTTCGCCGAGCTGACCGCCCGCGAGATGGGGTTCTCTCCCGAAGCCGTCGAGCGGGTGCGGCTCGGCGGGATCCTCCACGACGTGGGCCGCGTCGCGGTGCCCGAGCGCCTGCTGGTAAAGGACGAGCCGCTCACCGAGGAGGAGTGGGTGCTCGTGCGTGCCCATCCGGTCGCCGGCGCGCGCATGGTGGAGACGACCGAGTACGACGACATCCGCTCCTGGATCCTGTTCCACCACGAGCGCCCGGACGGGACCGGCTACCCCGAGGGGCGGGGTGAGGCGGAGGTGCCGCTCGAGTCCTCGATCATCGGCGTGGCGGACGCCTACGAGGCGATGACGAGCGATCGCCCGTACCGGCCTGCGCTCGCTCCCGACGACGCCGGCGACGAGCTCCGCCGCGAGGCCGGCCGGCAATTTCGCGCCGATGTGGTCGAGGCGCTCCTCAGGGCCGTCTAACCCACACGGGTTACCACTTTAAGGGACCGGCTCTTCGGCCGATAACAACCAGGAGATGGAGCCTGCAGGCCTTCTCGCTCCGCTTGTCCCCTCCGCCTGCGCCCTCGTGCTGGCGGGCGTCGCCGTGCACCAACGCAGGCGGCTGAGGTCGCTCGGCGCGCGCGTCGCGGACGCGAACCGCACCGACCCCCTCACCGGCCTGCTCAACCGTCGCGCCTTCGAGGAGCTGCTCGAGCTGGAGCTCGAGCGCGCCGTGCGAGCGGACCGCCCGATGTCCGTGGTCGTCGGCGACATCGACGCCTTCCGCCAGGTGAACGAGCAGCACGGGCACGCCGCGGGCGACGAGGCGCTCCAGTCCGTGGCGCGGAACGCGCTCAAGTGGAAGCGGCGCATCGACGTCGCGGCGCGCATCGCGGGCGAGGAGTTCGCGCTGCTGCTCCCGGAGACTGACGAGCGCGGCGCGTTCATCGTCGCCGAGCGGCTCCGCCGCGCCACCCACCGCAGCTTCGCCGAGACCGCCGCTGGGGTGAAGTTCAGCTTCGGCGTGGCCACGTCGCCGGGGCACGGGAGCGACGGCATCGGCCTGCTCCGCGCCGCCAACCAGGCCGTGGCCGCGGCCAAGGACCTCGGCGGCGACCGGACCGTCATCTACAGCGACGAGGTCGCCCGCGCGCTCGACGAAGACAGCCAGGCCGGCACGGAGCTCCAGCTCGCCACCGTGATCGCCCTGGCCGAGGCGCTCGACATCCGCGACACCGGGACGGGCCAGCACTCGCACACGGTCGCACGCTACTCGGAACTGATGGCGCGTGGGCTCGGCCTCGACGAGGACCGCATCGAGCGCGTGCGACTGGCGGGCGTGCTTCACGACATCGGCAAGATCGGCATCTCGGATCGCGTGCTCACGAAGCCCGGCCCGCTCGACAAGAGCGAGTGGCAGGAGATGTACACGCATCCCGAGATCGGCGCTCGCCTCCTGTCGCGCCCCGAGTTCGCGGACCTGCGCGAGTGGATCCTCGCTCACCACGAGCGCCCCGACGGCCTCGGCTACCCGCGCGGCCTCCGCGCCGAGCAGATCCCGATCGAGGCGCGCATCCTCGCGGTCGCCGACGCCTACGAGGCGATGACCGCGGACCGCTGCTATCGCGCGGCGCTGGGCGAGGCTGCCGCCCGCGCCGAGCTGGAGGGCGGCGCGGGCACGCAGTTCGACGCGGCCGTCGTAGCCGCGCTGCTCCGCGCACTCGACGCAGATCGCTCAGAGCACCTGCGCCGAGTGGCGTAGAGACTCAGAGGAGCGGCGCCACGCCGGTCATGCGCCGCCACCGGAGAGCGTTCCGCAGTGCCGCCCGCGCGAGTGGATGCGTTGACAGGCGAAACTCCGGCTTCAGCATCGCGGACTGGTAGTAGACGGCCATGCGCACGCGCTTGTGCGCTCGCAGGAAGGCGAAGAACTGCCGCACGAAGCCCGGGTCGTCGCGGCCCCAGATGCCCCACTCGGCGAACGCGAACGGCCTGCACCGCCACAGCGGGTAGCTGTACATCCGGTGCATCGCCTGGCTCGCCTTGTACATCGAGTACCAGGTGGTGCCGACCCAATCCACGTAGCGGCAGCCGGGCCAGAAGAAGCGCGGATGGTTCTTGGGGATCTCGGGGTTGCCGAACGAGAGCGGCACCCACATGAGCGCCACGGGAGCGCGCGGCAGCATGTCCATGCTCGTGCGCACGCGCGCCATGTGGAGGCGGTGCAGCTTGCGGTTGATCACCGCGACGGGGCCGCCGCGCACGATCAGCGCCAGGCGCCGCCACGCCCTGATGAACTGGCTCACCGAGTACGCCGGCCCGCGCGGGCGGCCGCTCAGGTCGTACGGCGAGTACGGGTTGTTGCCGTTGTTCATCTCCGACAGCGGGCGCAGGTAGGTCACTACGGCCTGCTCGAAGATGAGCTGGTTGAGAGCGATCAGGAAGGCGTCGCCGTCCCCGGTGGCGAGGTCGCGGGGGGTGAGCCGCGTCTCCTCCGGCGAGATCGACAGCATTACCGCCGCGTCCTCCGCCTTCGCGTCGGCGAACCGGAACGACAGCCAGTGGAGTGCCGAGTCGCTCCCGTTCCACGAGATGAAGTAGTTGTAGAGCGCCGGATGCAGGCCGGACTGGCGTGCGAAGTCACGGATGTCGCCGGCGCTGTAGCCGCCCTGACCGCCCCACAGGACCTTGCCGTGGGGCGCCGTGAAGCTCGACGCGGAGGCCACCGCCGGGGCGACCGCGAGCGCGAGCGTGGACATCGTTACGACGGCCAGAGCACGTACCACCGCCGTCAGCGTACCCCGGACTCGCGCGAAGTGGGTAAATGCGCACCCCTAAATGGCGTTCTTGCGCGCGCACGCGCGTGGACGGGTCTACGGTCGCGCCATGCGGAGCCGAATTGCACTGGCCGTCGTGTGCATGCTGGTGGTGGCGCCCGCGGTGGCCGCAGGGTCCACCGCGAGCATCTCGATCAAGCGTGTCTTCTACGCCGCCGCACCGGGGGAGGTCAACCAGCTCACGGTCTCGGCGTCCGGCGCCGACTTCTCGCTGTCCGACCCGGGCGCGGCCATCCAGCCCGGCAACGGGTGCACCGGCGGACCCGGCAGCGTCGCCTGCGCGGGCGCGGGGATCATCGGCTTCACGCTGTCCGGCGGCGACGGCGGAGACAGCCTCGAGAACACCACCTCGCTTCCGGCGACGTTCTCGGGCGGCGACGGCGCCGACTCGCTGAAGGGCGGGCCGGGAAACGACACCTTGCGAGGCAACCAGGGAATCGACACCCTCAGCGGCGGTGCGGGCGACGACCTCCTCGACGTACGCGGCGACCGGGCGGACATAGTGAGCTGCGGGCCGGGCGTCGACACCGTGCGCGCGGACGCCTCGGACCTGATCGGCTCGGACTGCGAGAACGTGGATCGCGGCGATACGCCCACGCCACCCGGGCCAGAGGGCCCCGGCCCCGACCCGAGCCCGGCGGCGGGCGGCCTGCTGGGGCCGACGGAGGCGCAGAAGCTCCGCCCCGGCGCCTGCACGAACGACAGGCTCGGCACCGCGGCCGCCGACAGGCTCGACGGCACCGAGATGGGCGACAACCTGTTCGGCCTCCAGGGTGACGACGCCCTCAACGGGCTCGCCCAGGACGACTGCCTCTTCGGAGGCATCGGTGCGGACAGGCTGTCGGGTGCGGGCGGCGACGACCGCCTGTTCGGGGACGACCCGGGCAGTGGGGTGCCCGGCCGTGATCGCCTGTCCGGCAACGCCGGCAACGATCTGCTCGAGGGCGGCCCCGGGCGCGATGCGCTGCGCGGCGGGCGCGGCAACGACCGCATGGTCGCCGGCGGTGGAAGGAATCGCCTCTACGGCGGGCGCGGGAGCGACAGCCTGAACGCGGTCAACGGGCGCCGCGATTTCGTCGACTGCGGGCGCGGCTCCGACCGCGCGCGCGTGGACCTGGTCGACCGCGTTCGTGGCTGCGAGCACGTCCGGCGAATCAACCGCGGCTAGCGGCCGCACGGTCCGCGCGACCCCGGCCGGACGATCCGCGCGACTCAAGTGTCACAAAGTAGTCACAAAGTCGCCTGAACATGTACCCTCCACGCCCCGGGTAGAGAGCACCGATAGTCGCCGCCCGCCCCACCGCTCTCCCTGGACAACTCTTGACGACGCACGCTTTGAAAGCATCCGATGCCCCCATGCCGCTTCGCATGTTGCGGTACCTGGACTTTGCGGTCCTCCTGCTGGCCTTGCCGATCTTCGTGGCGGCGGATCTGCCCCTGCTCGGCTGGGCCGGAACGGCGGTCGGGTGGACGCTTCAGCGCACCATCCAGCACGCGATCGAGAAGCGCGCGCGTGAGTCCGACGACCCGCGCACAGTCGCCGGCCTGCTCACCGGCAGCATGATCGCGCGCGGCTGGATCGTGGCCGGCTCGATCTTCATCGTCGGGCTTGCGGAGCGCGAGGCCGGCCTCGCCGCGGCGATCCTCTCGATCACCCTCTTCACCTTCTACTTCACGAGCCAGATGCTCACGCGCCCGTTCGAGGAGAAGAAGTCGTGAGCCGCGCCGCCAAGATCTGGGTCGGCGTCCTCGTCTACCTGATGGTCGCGGTCCTGCTCTACGCGATCTTCGGCAGCGACGGCAAGAACGAGGACTTCCAGCCCCAGAACGAGTTCAAGCTCGACCCGTGGGTCTCGATCCACATCGCGGGGATCGACATGTCGATCAACAAGGCGGTGTTCTACCTGTTCGTCGCATGCGCGATCACCGCGGCGACGATGATCTACATCGCGAGGCGGATGCAGGACCGCCCGAATCGCGTGCAGACGGTCATCGAGAGCGCCTACGACCTGACCTACACGCAGATCTCGAAGGGCAACATGCCGGGCGGGACGGCCGCGAGGTTCTTCCCGTTCGTCGCGACGCTGTTCTTCTTCATCTGGTTCTCGAACATGCTCGGCTACATCCCGCTGCCGACGAACACGCACGAGACGATCGACATCTTCGGCTTCGGCCTCCCGGCGTTCGCCCTCTACGCGGCCACCGCGAACCTGTCGGTCCCGTTGGTGCTCACGCTCACGGTCTTCATCCTCTACCAGTACGAGGGCATCCGCCGGCACGGCCTGATCAAGTACCTGAAGGGCTGGCTGCCCGCCGGAGTGAGCGGCGCCGCCGCGGTGCCGATCTTCATCATCGAGGTGATCTCGCAGTTCGTACGGATCATCTCGCTCTCCGTCCGACTATTCGCGAACATCCTGGCCGGACACCTCCTGATCCTGTTCATGGGCGGCGGGCTCGCCGTGCTGCTCGGCCTCACGGCGCTCGGCTGGATCACGCTGCCGATCGCCGTCGCGTTCTTCATCTTCGAGGTCGGCCTGGTGGCGACCCTGCAGGCATTCATCTTCGCGACTCTCACATCCATCTACTTCGGCGAGGCAAGCGCCGGAGGGCACTAGGGAAGGAGCAGCATGGTTGACCCCACAGTCATCGCAGCGGCCAAGACGACGG
>JBEVKE010000107.1:0-16944 GCA_040509835.1 Thermoleophilaceae bacterium | reverse complement strand
CCATGTACGGCGAGATGTAGCCCTTGTCGAACTGCATGCCCTCGGTGAACTCGAGGTCCATGCCGAACGTCTGGCCCTCCTCGACGTTCACGACGCCGTCCTTGCCGACCTTGTCGATCGCGTCGGCGATCACGTCGCCGATCTCGTCATCGGCCGCCGAGATGGCAGCCACACGAGCGATCTGGTCCTTGCCTGAGATCTCGGTCGAGACCTCCTTGATGCGCTCGACCACCTGGTCGACCGCCTTCTCCACGCCGCGCTTCAGGCCGAGCGGGTTCGCGCCGGCGGCCACGTTCTTGAGGCCCTCGCGCACGATCGTCTGAGCAAGCACGGTGGCCGTCGTGGTGCCGTCGCCCGCCACGTCGTTGGTGGCGGTAGCCACCTCGCGCACGAGCTGGGCGCCCTGGTTCGAGAACGGATCCTCGATCTCGATCTCACGAGCAATCGAGACGCCGTCGTTGGTGATGGTGGGAGCACCGAACTTCTTGTCGATCACGACGTAGCGGCCCTTCGGGCCGAGCGTGACCTTTACGGCGTTCGCCACCGCGTTTACGCCGTCCTCGAGCGCCTTGCGCGCGTCGACGTCGTACTTCAGTTCCTTATGAGCCATTTCTGTGTGTTCCTTCCTTAGCCCGCGACCTTGGCGAGCACGTCCGACTCGCGAAGTACGAGGAGATCCTCGCCCTCGACCTCCACCTCGGTGCCGCCGTACTTGGAGTACAGGACGGTGTCGCCCTCGGCGACGTCGAGCGGGATGCGCTTCTCGCCATCCTCGTCCCACTTCCCTTCACCAACGGCAAGGACCTTGCCCTTCTGGGGCTTCTCCTTGGCGGTGTCGGGGAGCACGATGCCGCTCGCGGTGGTCTCGTCCTCTTCGATCGCCTGAACAATGAGGCGATCACCGAGAGGCTTGAGATTCATGCGTTCTACCTCCTAGAAAGTTCTTCCGATTGGCACTCTGAGCCAGCGAGTGCCGCCTGGCACTCTAGCAACGAGAGTGCCAACAAGCCAGGAGACTTCCTGTCTAGTTCTGGGCTGGAGCGCTCGGACGCATGCGCTCCTGGATCTCAGACGGGCGGTCCGAGATCTGAGAGAAGCGCACAACGGTCACGACGTCGTCCATCTCGACCTTGCGGCCGTAGATCTGCTCCAGGAAGTGGACCATCTCGTCGAGCCTGCGGAACTCGGGGTTGTCGTGCTCGATGTCCCGCGGCGAGAGGTCCTTGACCTTCTTGACCTCCACGGAGTCGATCACGGCGTCGAAGATCTTCTGCCGCGGCGAGTGCTGGAAGCCGACCGTGATCATCACGACCTCGCCCTTCCGGTACTTCTTGCCCTTGTCGCCCAGGCGAATCGTGGCGGTCTTGCGGCCGCGCTTGAGCTGGTCCACGAAGACCGGTGAGTAGAAGTTGAGGACGAACACGGTCGGGGCAGACTACTTGCCCTGCGCCACGCGCGACAGGGCCGTCTCCGCGATCTCCTTCTCGCTCCTGTAGGCAAGCCGCTCGGGCGCCTCTTCGAGCGGGATCCAGAGCGCCTCCTCAACCTCGTGGTCGTGGTCCTCCACTCGGCCCGACCGGTATCGGAACAGGAAAAAGCTCACGATCTTCATCACGCGATCGCCGTCGCGGGCGTACCAGTACTTGATGTCGCCGAGCTTCTCGACGGGGGTCGCCTCGAGCCCGGTCTCCTCGCGGACCTCGCGCAGGGCGGCGTCCTGCGACGACTCGCCCTTCTCCGGGTGCCCCTTCGGCAGCGCCAGGATGTCGTCGCGCACGCGCACGACGGCCACGTGAGGCCGCCCGCGCATGTTGCGGATCACGAGGCCCCCGGCTGAGAACTCCCTGATCACGCGTCCGTCACCAGCGGCACGAAGCGGACGCCCGTGACGGCCTCCTCCCGGCCGTCTCGATAGAGCATCAGGAGCTCGCGTCGGCCTCGGTCCACCGGGCAGACGAGCGCGGCGCCTGGCTCGAGCTGGTCGAACAGGGCGGGAGGCGGCTGGTCGCGGGCGGTCGCGGTCACGGAGATCCCGCCGAACGGGGCATGCTCGGGCGCGCCGCGGCTCCCGTCCCCGACGCCCACCAGGACGTTGTCGTAGCCGAGCTCGTGGAGCACCTGCTCCGCCCGGACGGCCAGGCTCTCGTAGCGCTCGATGGTCACGACCTCCCGGCACAGGCGCGAGAGCACCGCGGCGCCGTACCCCGAGCCGGTGCCCACCTCGAGCACCTTCTCGTCCCCCTCCAGCTCCAGGAGCTGCGCCATGCAGGCGACGATCCAGGGCTGCGACATGGTCTGGCCCTCGCCTATTCGCACGGCGCCGTCGCGGTAGGCCCGGCGGCGCTGGTCCTCCGGCAGGAACAGCTCGCGCGGCACCTCCTCCATCGCTGCCAGCACCCGCTCGTCGTGGATGCCGCGCCGCCGCAGCTGACGCTCCACCATGCGGGCCCGGTCAGTGGATGTAGTTCCGGAGTCGCGCCGGGTCATGCACGGTCACCTTGCCACGTCCGAGCGTGACGATCCCGGCCCGCTCGAGGGTCGCGAGAAAGCGGCTGGCGCTCTCGCGCGAGGTGCCGGCCAGGTGGGCGATCTCCGCCTGGGTGGAGCGGATCAGCACGTCCGCGTCCGGCGCGCCGTCGGCCTGGCGGTTCTTCGTCTGGGCGAGCAGCGCGCTCGCGACCCGGCCCGCGACGGTCTGGAACGACTGCTGAAGCAGCCGCTCGTTGGTGCGGCTCACCCGCTCGGCGAGGCTGGCGAGCAGCTTCAGCGCGAGGTCGGGGTTCCGCCGCACGAGGCGCTGGACGTCCGTCGCGAGCAGCGCCACCGCCGACGCCGGCTCGATCACCTCCGCGGTCGCCGACCGCCGCTCGCCGCGGAACATCGCCAGCTCGCCGAACAGCATGCCGGCACGCAGCTCTGCGAGCGCGACCAGGCGCCCGTCCTGGTGCTCGCGCGTGAGCAGGATCGCCCCTGACCGGATCAGATAGCAGGTGTCGCCCACGTCGCCTTCGCGGAAGATCACCTCACCGCGGTCCCAGTGGCGCGGGACCGCGACCTTCGCCACCTCCTCGAGCTCGCGCGGCTCGACCTCGCCGAACACCTCTGTCCCGGCGAGCAGCCGGACGGTCTCGTCCACTGTCGACATGCGGCCATAATCCCACCTGGAGTGGCTATCGCCCCTGAAGAAGCCGTCACGTTCGCCGATGTCGAGGGCGCGGCCCGCGCTCTGGCGGGCCGAGTGCGCGAGACGCCGGTCCTGTCGGCGGGCGAGCTGTCGCGGCGGGTGGGCGCCCGCGTGCTCCTGAAGGCGGAGAACCTGCAGCTCACGGGCTCCTTCAAGTCGCGCGGCGCCACGCACATGATTCGCGGCCTCTCGCGCGAGCAGCTCGACTGCGGGGTCGTGGCGGCGAGCGCGGGCAACCACGCCCAGGCGGTGGCCTTCGCCGCGCGCGAGGCGGGGGCGCGAGCGGTGCTCGTCATGCCTGCGCAGGCGCCCCTGGCGAAGGTGGCGGCGGTGAGGCAGTACGGCGGTGAGGTGAGCTTCGTGGACGGGGGCTACGACGAGGCCCAGGCCACGGCGCGTCGGCTGGCCGAGGCGCAGGGCTTCACGCTCGTGCACGCCTTCGACCAGCCCGAGGTGGTGGCGGGCCAGGGCACGACCGGGCTCGAGATCGCGAAGCAGGCGCCCGACGTGAAGCTCGTGGTCGTTCCGCTGGGCGGGGGCGGCCTCGCCAGCGGAATCGGCCTTGCGCTTGCGAGCGCCATGGACGACGTGCGCGTGATCGGCGTCCAGGCGGAGGCGTGCGCGCCCTACATCGACTCGCTCGCCGCCCACCGGCCGATCGGCGCACGGTCGGCGAACACCATCTGCGACGGCATCGCGGTGAAGCGCCCCGGCGACTTCACCCTGCCGCTCGTGCAGCGCTACGTCCACGAGGTCGTGACCGTCTCCGACGACCAGGTGGCCCAGGCGATGGTCCTCCTCCTGGAGCGATCGAAGCTGGTCGTGGAGGGGGCGGGGGCCGTCGCGGTTGCCGCCCTGATGCACGGGCGCGTCGAGCCGCCGAAGGAGGGGTCGGTGTGCGCCGTCCTGTCGGGCGGCAACGTCGACGTGTCCCTGCTCTCGGAGGCGATCCGGCTCGGCGAGACCGCCGCGGGGCGCCGGATGGTGCTCTCCACGGTGGTGCCCGACCGCCCCGGAGCCCTGGCCGGGCTGCTGCGCGTGGTTGCCGATCGCGGCGGCAACGTCGTGGACGTGGAGCACCTGCGCGACGGGATCGAGATCCACGTGCGCGAGACCGCGATCAAGCTCGTGCTCCAGACCAGGGGACCCGAGAACAGCCAGGAGATCCTCGACGCCGCGCGCGAGGAGGGCTTCTCGGTGCGGGTCGAGACCGACGCCTGACGATGCAGATCGCGCCCGACGTGGCCGAGACCGTGGCCGGCGGAAGGCCGATCGTCGCGCTCGAGAGCGCGATCGTCACGCACGGACTGCCGCGGCCGCGCAACCTCGAGGTGGCCCTAGCCGCCGAGGGGGCCGTGAGGGACGGAGGCGCGCTGCCGGCCACGATCGCGGTGGTGAGCGGGGCGGCGCGCGTCGGGCTCGACGGCGACGCGCTGAGGGAGATCGCCGAGGACAGGGAGGTCGCGAAATGCGGTGTGCGCGACCTGGCCGTCGTCGCCGCGCGCGGCGGGCACGGTGGCACCACAGTCGCGGCCACCGCGCACCTGGCGGCTCGGGCCGGCATCCACGTGTTCGCCACCGGCGGGCTCGGCGGCGTCCACCGCGACGCGCGCGACAGCTGGGACGAGTCGGCGGATCTGGAGGTGCTGGGGCGGACGGGGATCGTGGTGGTGTGCGCCGGCGTCAAATCGATCCTCGACGTTGGCGCGACTCTGGAGCGGCTCGAGACCCTGAACGTGACCGTGCTCGGCTACCGCACCGACCGGTTTCCCGGCTTCTACCTGACCGAGTCGGACTTTCCCGTGCCATGGCGTGTGGACTCTGCCGCCGAGGTGGCGGCGGTGGTGAGGGCTCGCGACGAGCTCGGTACCGAGGACAGCGCGGTGGTGGTGGCGAACCCGCTGCCGGTGGAGGAGCAGCTCGACCCGGCGCTGCACGACCGGGTGCTGAGCGAGGGCCTGATCGCGGCCGAGGCCGCCGGTATCCGCGGCAAGGATGTGACGCCGTTCCTCCTCGAGCATCTTGCGCGTGAGACGGGCGGGGCGAGCCTCGACGCGAATGTGAGGTTGGTGCTTCGCAACGCGCGGCTGGCGGCGGAGATCGCGCGCGAGCTCGCGGCGTGAGCCGGATCGTCGTGCTCGGCGACCTGATGGTCGACGTTGTGGTGCGGCTGTCCGGACCGCTGGCGCAGGCGAGTGACACGCCCGCGGAGATCAGCTTCCGCGGCGGCGGTTCGGCGGCGAACACCGCCGCCTGGCTCGCGGCTGCCGGAGCCGAGGTCACGCTCGTGGGCCGTGCCGGCGCGGACGAGCGCGGCCGGGCGGCTGTCCAGGAGCTCAGGGCGGGCGGCGTGGACGCACGCGTTGTGCTCGACGAGGCGCGGCCCACAGGCACCTGCCTCGTCCTGATCGAGCCGGGCGGCGAGCGGACGATGGCGCCCGATGCGGGCGCCAACGACGGACTGGCCACGGCTGACCTGCCGGATGACGTGCTCGCCGACGCAGCGCACCTGCACGTGGCCGGCTACGCGCTTCTCCGTGAGGGATCGCGGCCGGCCGCGCGCGCGGCGATCGAGCGGGCATCGGAGCGAGGACTGGGCGTGTCGGTTGACCCGTCCTCGTCCGCACTGCTCGATGCCGGCTTTCTGGACCTGGCCGAGGGCGCCGGCCTGGTCCTGCCAAACGCGTCGGAGGCGCACGCCCTGACGGGCGACAGCGATCCCGAGGCCGCCGCCCGAGCGCTGGCGCCGCCCTTCGACGAGGTGGTTGTGACCCTCGGCCCCGGCGGTGCGCTGTGGACCGACGGCAACGAGGTGCTGGGAGTCGCGGCGGTGGCGGTGGAACATGTCGAGGACAGCACCGGAGCCGGCGATGCCTTCGCCGCCGGCTTCCTCGCGGCGCGCGTGGCCGGAGAATCGACGGCGGAGTCGCTGGCGGCCGGTTGCAGGCTGGCCGCGCGTGCTGTGCGAACCGCGGGAGCCCGGCCCTAGGCCGGGACGGCCGCCGCCACCCGCCAGATGGCGTCCTGGCCGGCGGGCTCCTTTGCCACGGTGCCCGCGGCCTCCAGCTTGGCGAGCTGGGCGGCGGTGGCCTCGAGGTCGGCGTCCGCCAGGTCGCTCGGGCGCATCACGCTCGCCAGCTCGGCGGTCGTGAGGCCCTCCGGGAACTCCGAGAGCGCGTCGAGCACATCGGCGGGCGCGGGGCGGCGGGTCAGGCCCGGATCAAGGTTCGCGAGGGCCGTGTCGTAGGCCTCGAAGGGCTGGAAGCCACCCACCTCGAGGCGCCGGCCGTCCTGCTCGAAGATCACGGACGGCGCCGTGTAGCGCACCGGCCCGTCGCTCGTCGCATGGCGATCCTGCACGTGCGTCGGGGAACCCTCGGCCGAGCGGGCGCGGGCGCGATCCGCCTCGTACAGCTCGACGAGCTCCGGGTCGTCGATGCGATCGACGATCGCGTCGGCGTCCAGCCCCGGCACGCCGGCCAGCACCGCGCGCAGGTCGTCGTCGTCATCGAGCACGCGCGGTGTCGTGAACTGGAGCAGCTGGAGCGCCCGCAGGGCGGCCTCTCCGAGCTCCGGGTCCACCTCGCGCGCGGCCACGATCGCGCGGCAGGCGCGGGACGTGCCCGCCATCCGCGGCTTGAGCTCGAAGCTGAACGGCATGCCGAACCGCTTCGAGAAGCGGTGCTGGGTGTCCACCAGGCGATCCGGCGTGTAACCGCGCCGCTCGTAGGCCTCGCCCGATTCGCTCAGGCCGATCACGACGAGCCGCCAGTCGATCTGGTCGCCGAAGCGCCAGCGGAGTCGCGCGTAGGCGGGCCGGAACGAGTACGCCCAGGGGCAGGCAGGATCGGTGAAATGCGTGGCGGTGATTGCGGGCACAACCACGAGGATAGGGACCTGCTCGCGAAGCGACGCGGCTCCGGCGCGCCCGCCTCAGACCAGCGCGGATTCCCGCCGCCGCCGCTGCAGCGCGCGGCCGGCGAGCCAGGTGAGCAGGGCGATCAGGCCGAGCGGCAGGGCGACCGCGAGCACGCGCACGATGATGCCCGCGACACCCACCAGCAGCTGGCCGGCGTCGTCGAGCGCGTCGTCGAATGAGCCGGCGCCGCCGCCACCGCCGCCGTCTTCCTTGGCGAGCAGGCTGACGGTCACAACGGCGTAGTCGGTCCGCAGCCGCAGGCCATGGAGTCGGCCGCGGAGAGCGTTGATCTGGCCGGCGACGATGTCGAGCCGGCGCCGGATCGCCTCCGCCTCGGCGTCCGTGGTGGCGGCCTCGAGCCTGCGCAGCAGGCTCTTCCGCTCAGCGCGCGCGGCACGGAGCCGGTCCCTGGCGGTCACGTATGCGGGCGTCACGTCGCGGCCGGTCTGGCTCTGGCTGCGCACATCGGCGAGCGCGGCGAGATCGCGCAGCGCCGGCCGGATCTCGCTCACCGGAATGCGGAGGTTGAAGTCGCCCCCGGAGGAGTCCTCGCCGGTGGAGACAGACGAACTGAGCACGAACCCGCCGTGCCGGTTGGTGACGGCCGTGACCTGATCGGCGACCCGCTGCATCTGGTCCACGGGCGCCTCGAGCTCCAGGGCGAAGGTCCGCTCGATCCTGCGGTCGGCCCGTCCGGGCGCGAAGCCGCGATCGCTCACCGATCCGCCCGGGGCCGCGAGCGCGGGCTGGGCAGCGGAGTCGGCGGCGCCCGAGGCGCCGCCGCCGCCTCCAGCGCTCTCGGCAACGCTCCCGCCCGAGGACGCCCCGCCGGAGTCGTCGCCCGGCGACCCGGACGGGCCGCCCGCGAGCGCGGTGATGACCAGGACGGGCACTGCCACCATGGCGAGGACCGCGGCCGGCTGCAGGAGCAGCTGCCACCACGGCCGCTTCGAGCTCGGCCGCTTCGGGAAGCCCGCCTCGACGCGCTTGTCGAGCCACTCGCTGTACGCATTCGTCGGCCCGGGCGCGTCGGCACGGAGCACAAGTGCCAGCTCCTGGAGCTCGCGCGCCACGGGGTCGTCCTCGGTCGTCATGCCAGTCTCGAGCGCCTCGTCGATCGCGGTGAGCACGTCAGCCTGCGTCATGGCACGCCTCTCTCAGCTTCGTGATGGTGCGGTGGAGGCGGGTGCCCACATTCGACTCCGACATCCGGAGCACCCGCGCGATCTCCCCGTTGGAGAGCCCGCCGGCGAACTTCAGCGCGATCAGGTCGCGGTCCTGGCCGCTGAGCGACGCGAGCGCCGCCCGGACGGTCTCGCGCCGGGCCGCCAAGTCCGCGTGGTCCTCCGGCGCCGGCGCGTGCACGTCCTCGGGATCGCCCTCGAGCTTCGCGCGGCGCTTCCGCTTACGCAGCTCGTCCAGCGCGGCGTTCCGGGCGATGCCGAACACCCACGCGTCCATCGAGCCGCGCGCCGCCCGGTAGCTACGCCGCCGGCGGTAGGCGCGCTCGAATGCCTGCGCGGTGACGTCCTCGGCCGCGGACCGGTCGCGCAGCAGCGACGCCACGTACGCATAGACACGGGGAAAAATCCGCTCGTACAGCTCGGCAAAGCCCTCAGACGGCACCGCGGCGGGCAGCGTGACCGTCTCGACGACCGCTTCGTTCACGCCCTAACTACGCGCGAGCGTCGTATTCATCACGAATTCCAGTCTCCCACGCTCAAGTGAAGCCCAGGTTGGCCCGATGTACCACGCGTAGTGCCACGACTTGCCGCCCCCATGGTCCTGATTGCGTGCGCCGCATCCCTCATCGCGGCGCCGACCGCTGCTGCCGGTCTCCGGCTTCCGCCCGGTGCGGACGCCGCGCCGCAGCTCCCGCCCGGCGTGGTCGTGGCCCACAATCCGAAGCTCGCGGCCGATGCGGGCCAGGGCGCGGCAGGCGACCTGGTCACGGCGTCCGCGAGCTCGAATCGATCCGACACCGCCGACGACCGCCCCTTCTGGGCGACGGTCAACGTCTGCGATACGAAGAACTCGCCGAACGCGCTCGGCATCCGTACCAGCGTGCCGGGCAACGGCACGCGACAGCGCATCTTCGCTCGCTACACCGCGCAGTGGTGGAGCGAGGCAGACCAGCAGTGGCTCACCGTCGAGGGCAGTGGCGTGACCCCGTGGGTGCTCGTCGGGAGCGCCGACATGGCCTCACGGCAGGCTGGCTGGACCTTCACGTTCGTACAGCCGCCCGAGGGGACGACCTACGTGATGCGCGGCGTGGTCGAGCTCGAGTGGCGCGACAACGCGGCGGCCTCCAGGCGGTCCAAGCGCTCCCACCGCAAGCACGCCGCCCGCAAGCGGCAGCGTGCGAAGCGAAGCGCCCATCGCCGCCGGCACGCCCGCCGTGCCCAGGGCAACGCCGTCGTGCAGCGGCGCACGCTGCTCACGAAGACGGGCATGAGGGGCGTTCAGGGCGGCGATCCCGCGGGCCTCTCGAAGGCCATGTGCCTCATCTGGTAGCCGCGCTGGCGAGCGCCTGATGCAGCCGCTAGGCTGCTTGCAATGCCCCGAAGGTGGAGTGCCCTGGCGCTCGGCGCCGTCCTTGCCGCCGTGGCCGTGGCGGGAACCGCCAGCGGCGCCGGGACAGGCGATCAGCTCACGTCCACGTGGGCGAAGCTGAACATCTGCAACCCGACCCAGCTCGGCGCTCGCGCGCAGCTCGCCGGCGACGGCTCGAGTACCACAATGGCCGTCCGCTTCACCGCCCAGTGGCTCGGCCCGGACGGGTGGGTGCCGCTGTCCGGCAAGGCCACCTCACCCTGGCAGGACGCCGGCTCGGCCGAGTTCACCTGGCAGCAGGCCGGTTGGACCTTCGCCCTGAACGTCCCCCAGGACGGCGCGGCTTACCAGCTGCGGGCCGTGGCCGAGATGAGGCTCGGCTCGGGGCAGACGGCGGAGTTCACGACGAGCACCTGCACCGTCGGCGGCTAGCTAGTCGAACAGCCGCGGATCGTTCGTGATCACGCCGTCCACGCCGAGCGCCTCGAGCGCGCGGATCTTCGGCGCCTCGTCGACGGTCCACACGTACAGCTCGCCGCCGGCGTCCCGCACCGCGCGCACCAGGCTGCCCGTCACGAGGATCTGGTGCGCCATGAGCGCCTCGCAGCCACCGGCGCGAATGCGCGCCGCGGCCTGCGACGGCATGCGCACTCGCAGCCAGGCCGCGAGCGCCAGCGCGGGAAGGCGGACGTAGAACGGCGCCTTCAGGTAGTTGCGCTGCACGCGCGGCACCGACCATCCGCGCCGCAGCGAGCCATCGAGCTCTCCCAGGCGGTCCAGGCTCTCGGTGTACATCGTCGAGACGAGCGATCGCTCCGTGAGGCCGTGCCGGGACAGGCCGTCCACCACCTCGCGCTCGTACCCGGGCAGCTTCAGGTCCACGTCCAGCTCCACGCCCGCGTACGCCTCGCCGGCGAACAGCTCGAGCCCTTCCTCCAGCGTCAGACACTCGCGCCGCTCGGCGTCCGCGTAGTCGTGCGCCAGGACGAGCCGTCCGTCGCGCGCCCGCAGCACGTCGAACTCGATCATGTCCACGCCGTGCTCGAGGGCGGCCTCGAAGCTGGCCTGGGTGTTGCCGGGCGCGACGTGGTCGGCGCCCTTGTGCCCGACTCGGATCAGGCCTGGCACGCCGGGCACCAGTAGGTCGTGCGGTTGTCGTCGCCCTGGCCGCGGGCGCGAATGGTCGTGCCGCAGCGCGGGCAGGGCCGGCCGCGGCGCTCGAACACAAGGGGCTCGCGCGCGTGCCCGCCGCCGTGGGCGGAGCGGAGCATCAGCGGCCGGACGGCGTTGATCGCGGCGAGCGCGTCGGCGTCGCTCACGTCGCCCGTCCGCCTCCAGGGGTCGAGCGACGCGAGGAAGCAGGCCTCGGACTTCCACAGGTTCCCGATGCCGCACACGTTCCGCTGGTCGAGCAGCGCGTCGCCGATGCCCCGGCTCGGGTCGTCCTCGCGCAGTCGGCGCAGGAAGGCGTCGTGGTCGAATTCCTCGTCGAGGATGTCCGGCCCGAGCCGCGCGATCCGATGGTCGAAGCGCGAGCGCGAGTCGGTCATGAGCTCGAGCACCGGGCCGCCGAACTGCACCACGTCGTGGTCGGCGGTCCGGATCACGAGCCAGGCGCGACTCGGTGACTTGCCCCAGCGCTGCCCGCGCCGATACACGCCCCACCAGCCGTTCATGCGCAGGTGCGAGTGGAGCGTCAGGTCACCCTCGAAGCGGATGAAGAGATGCTTGCCCTTCGAGTCCACCGCCCGCACGGCACGCCCACGGAGCCGATCGGGCCAGCGGTCGCGCTCGAACCGGGGGTGGGGCGTCTCGATCGACTCGATCTCCCGGTCCACGAGCGCGCCCCGGATACGGCCGGCCGCTCCGTAGATCGTGTCGCCCTCGGGCATGCTCCGAGGGTAGAGCGGAGGCTAGGGGTTCTTCAGGGACCCCTCTAGGACCCACTCCCAGTGCGTGCTGATGGTGCCCTGGTCGTTGGCGTAGCTCCCCTGGTAGTGGATGCCGTCGGCGGAGGCCTGGTTGTCGCCGGTGTCGAGCGGCGGATAGCCCTGACGCTCAATCGCGTCAACTGAGCAGTCAGGCGCTCAGGGTGAGGCGGCGCGGGCTCTGGCGGAAGCCGAGCTCGATCAAGAGCGCACCCGCTTCGGAGCCCACCACGGGCTCTCCGTCGAAGCGCTCGATGCCGAGCCGTGGCACGCGTCCGCGGCGCACCTCCCCGGCCAGCGCCTCGAGTGCGGGCCGCAGCCACTCCTGGTCCGGCTCGCTCAGCGCGAGCAGGCCCTTGCCGCCGCGCTCCACGTACAGGACCGGCTCCGAGTCGAGTGTCACGACGTAGGCGCCCGGCACTCGCGCCGGCCTTCGGTTCGACTCGTCGTCCTCGCGCTTCGGCCAGGGGAGCGTCGCGCCGTAGGGGTTGGCGGGGTCGGTGGCCGCGAGCACCACGGCGCCAGCGGGCTCGTCGGAGCGCAGGCCCCGCAGGCGCTCGATCGCGGCCGGGAGGGCGAACTGGGCGCCTCCCAGGCCTTCCACGAAGTAGCCGCGGCGGGCGGTGCCGAGCGTCTCCAGATTGGAGAACTCGGAGTAGAGGCCGGCGAAGCCGCCGGGGATGCCCTCCGCCAGCACCGCCTCGCGGGTGACGATGCCGTGGCGCTCCAGCAGCAGCTCCGAGATCGCCCGCATGCGCGGCCCGTGAGCGGGCGCGGCCGCGAACAGCGGCCCGGTGAGCGACCAGCGTCCCTGCACCTGCGGCGCGCCCGGCCGGCGCCGCCGCGCGAAGCGGCGGCCGGCGTGGCGGTCGGTCTTCGCCACGGACAGCTTCGGCGCGCGGAGCGGGGCGAACGCATCGTTCGTGACCTCGCCCGCCCAGGCGAGGTCCCACAGGGCCTGCTGTAGCTCGGCGGGCTCGACCTCACCGAGGTCGGCAAGGAGGTCGGTCCAGAACGCGGCGCCGCCCGACAGGCGCTCGCGGATCGCCTCGTGCGCGGGCTCGGAGGGCGGCTCGCCCTTGAAGGGCGGCGGGCCCAGCCACCGGGCGTCCTCGCGGAACAGCAGAGCGACGCGGCCGGAGTTGCGGCCCAGCGCCCCGGCGCCCACCCACACGAGCTCGCCGCTTGCGCACAGCTGGTCCATCCAGGCCTGCGAATAGGAGCCAACGCGGCGCGGCAGCACGTCGCGCTCCCACACCTCGGGCGCCAGCGCCAGGCCCTGGAGCGGCACGAGCATCTCGCGCAGGCGGTCCACGCCGGCGCCCCCGGGCGGAGCGCGGTCCACGCCCTGCCACTCGGGCAGGAAGCGCGCGAGCGCGCGCTGTTCGGCGGGCTCGACCTCGTGGCGGAGCGTGGCCAGCGAGGCGCGCCGGAGCCGGCGCAGCACCTCCGGGTCGCACCACTCGCGCTCCGTGCCACCCGGACGGAGCTCGCCGCGTACCAGGTTGCCGCCCCGCTCGAGCTCGCGCAGAACCGGGGCGAGGTCGAGCGCGTAGCGCTCGGAGAGCTCGCGCGTCGTGAATGGTCCGTGTGTCCGGGCATAGCGGCGCGCGAGCCGGACGAGCGGCTCCTCGACCTCCTCGAGGAATGCGGCGGGCAGGCCGCCGGGCGGCACGGCACCCAGTGCGTCGCGGTAGAGCCCCGCATCCTCGGCGGCGATCCAGCGCTCCTCGCCGCCGATCCGCATGCGCACGGCGCGGCGCTCCTTCTCGAGCTCGGCCAGGATGCGCGCGGCCGCGACCACCGGCAGGCAGCGCGCCTGCGCCTCGTCGGCCGTGAGGTCGCCGACCGCGCGGAGCACGTCGTGCAGGCCGTCGGCATTCGCGGCCCGGGTCCGCTCGCTGACTCGCTGGAGGTCGGATTCGACGTCCTCGAGCGCTCCCGGATCGATCAGCTCGCGCAGCTCCTCCTGTCCGAGCAGCTCGCGCAGCAGGTCCCGGTCCAGCGACAGCGCCGCGGCGCGCCGCTCGGCGTTGGGCGTGTCGCCCTCGTACATGTCGGTGGCCACGTAGTCGAACAGCAGCGAGGAGGCGAACGGCGACGCGCGCTGCGTCTCCACCTCGACCAGCGACAGCTCGCGCGTGTGGAGGCCCCGGAGCAGCTCCTGGAGGCCGGGCAGGTCCAGCACGTCCTGGAGGCACTCGCGATAGGTCTCGAGCACGATCGGGAACTGGCCGTAGCGCTTGGCCACCTCGAGCAGCGACTGTGCCTTCAGCCGCTGCTGCCACAGCGGCGTGCGCTTGCCGGGATACGCGCGCGGCAGCAGCAGCGCCCGGGCGGCGTTCTCGCGGAAGCGGGCGCCGAACAGGGCGGAGCTGGACAGCTCGGCCACCACCATGTCCTCGATCTGATCCGGCTCGATCAAGAGCAGGTCGGCGGAGGGCGGCTCGTCGGCGTCGGGGAGGTGCACGATGATCCCGTCGTCCGACCAGATCGCGTCCGACTCGAGCCCGTGCTCGTCGCGAATGCGGGCCGAGAGCGCGAGCGCCCAGGCCGAGTGCACCCGGCCGCCGAACGGCGACAGGACGCACAGGCGCCAATCGCCGATCTCGTCTCGGAAGCGCTCGATTACGATCGTGCGGTCGCTCGGCACGACGCGCGTGGCCTCGCGCTGCTCGCGGAGGAACGCGGACAGGTTCCGCGCGGCGCGCTCGTCGAGGTCGTACTCGGAGGCGAGCTCCTCCGGCTCGCGATCCACGGCGGTGCGCGAGAACTCGCCGATCGCCCGGCCAAGCTCCTTCGGCCGGCCGATGCCGTCACCCTTCCAGAACGGCACGGCGCCCGGGGCGCCGGGGGCGGGGGTCACGATCACGCGGTCGCGGGTGATCTCCTCGATCCGCCAGGTGGAGGCGCCCAGCAGGAATGTCTGGCCGGGCCGCGCCTCGTAGACCATCTCCTCGTCGAGCTCGCCCACGCGCCGCCCGTCGGGCAGGTGCACTCCGTACAGGCCGCGGTCCGGGATCGTGCCGGCGTTCGTGACCGCCAGCTGGAGCGCGCCCTTGCGCGCTCGGATCGTGTCCTCCACGCGGTCCCAGACGATCCGCGGCCGCAGCTCGGCGAATTCCTCGGACGGGTAGCGCCCGTCCAGCATGTCGAGGACGCTGTCGAGGAGCTCACGCGACAGCTCGGCGAACGGGTACGCCCGCCTGATCGTCTCGTGCAGCGCCGGCACCTTCAGCTCGTCACCGGGCGCCGCCATCGCCACGATCTGCTGCGCCAGCACGTCAAGCGGGTTGCGCGGCACGACCGTCGGCTCGATGTCCCCGTCGCGCATCCGCTTCGCCACCACGGCGCACTCGAGCAGGTCGGCGCGGAACTTGGGGAAGATGCGCCCGCGCGACACCTCGCCGACGCCGTGGCCCGCGCGTCCGATGCGCTGGAGCCCGGCGGTGACCGACTTTGGCGACTCCACCTGGATCACGAGGTCCACGGCGCCCATGTCGATGCCGAGCTCGAGCGACGAGGTGGCCACCAGGCACGGCAGCTCGCCCGACTTCAGGAGGTCCTCGACCACGAGCCGCTCCTCGCGCGCGAGCGATCCGTGATGCGCGCGGGCGATGTACTCGGTCGTGCCGCCAGCCGGCGCGCCGCCGTTCGAGCGGCTCTGCTCGGACTCCTCCGCGGCCAGGTCGTTCAGCCGCACCGCCAGGCGCTCTGCGCCGCGGCGGCTGTTCACGAAGATGATGGTCGAGCTGTGCTCGCGGACCAGCCGGAGCAGCTCTGGGTAGATCGCGGGCCAGATCGAGCGCGACGTGGCGGTCTCGGGTGAGGTGACCAGTCCCGGCCCGACCAGGTCGCCGCCGCCCCCCGCCGTGCCCATGCCGCCCACGGCCGGGTCGGTCACGTCGTGGGCATCCGGCTCCCGCATGCTCTCGACGGGCACGTGGATCTTCAGGTCGAGCGGCTTGCGCATGCCGGCGTCGATGACGGTGCAGTCGCGGCCGGCGCCGACCAGGAACCGGCCCACCTCGTCGAGCGGCCGCTGCGTGGCCGATAGCCCGATCCGCTGGAGCGGCCGTCCGGCCAGCTCCTCGAGCCGCTCGAGAGTGAGCGCCAGATGCGCGCCCCGCTTGGTGCGCGCCACGGCGTGGATCTCGTCCACGATCACCGCCTCGGCATCCACCAGGAACTCGCGCGCCCGCGAGGTGAGCATCAGGTAGAGCGACTCCGGCGTCGTGATCAGCACGTCGGGCGGCGTGCGGAGCATCGCCTGGCGCTCCCGCTGGGGTGTGTCGCCGGTGCGGATCGCGACCGCCACGTCGCCGCCGATCCCCTTCAGCGGGGCGCGCAGGTTCTTCTCGACGTCGTAGGAGAGCGCCTTCAGCGGCGACACGTACACGAGCCGCGTGCGCCGCTCACCCTCGGGCGCCGGCTGGGATACGAGCCGATCGAGCGCCCACAGGAAGGCGGCGAGCGTCTTTCCGGACCCGGTGGGCGCCGAGACCAGCACGTTCTCGCCCGCGGCGATGGCCGGCCAGGCCTTCGCCTGCGCCTCCGTGGGGCGCTCGAACGAGCGCGTGAACCAGTCACGTACCCGTGGGTTGAACGATGCGAGCGGGTCCGACGCCATGCGACCCACGAGCGTACCGCGTGGATAGTCTGGGCTCATGCCTCCTCAGCGGCGATTCGCCGTCCTGATCGCCGCCGCGGCGCTCGCCCTTCCGATCGCCGCCTGCGGTCAGAGCGACGTCGAGAAGGCGAAGAACAAGGTTCAGAACGCCGCCGACGAGGTCAAGGGCAACCTGAACGACCTCTCGAAGAAGGACCTCGAGAATGCGCTCAACGACGCGCAGGACGCCGCGAAGAACGGCAGCGCCGACACAAAGAAGAAGGCGCGCCAGCTCCAGAACAAGATCGAGCGCGAGCTGAACAGCCGGAAGTAGCCGCGCGGCGATTGTTAAGAACAGATGAGGGGTCAGACCCCTTTAGCTGTCGGCGACCACGCGGTTCAGGCGCACGCCGGCAGTGAGGCCCGCCGTGGCGAGGAGCGCGAGGCCGGCGGTGACCGGTCCGCCAAGCACCCCGCACGGGATCACCGCCGCCGCGGCCGGGACCACCGCGCGGCGGCGGCCGATGAGCAGGCCGGTGAAGGCCGAGAGCAGGAGCAGAACGAGTACGGCGATTGCCATGAGTCCCTCCTCAGAATCCCTCGGGGTGACGTCCGCGATAGCCGCTTGCGGAGCGCATCTGCTCGCTCCAGCGCGATCCGGTCCGCGCGCGGGCGCTCGTGTCGAAGCGCAGGCCGGCGACGATCATGTAGGCGTGGCTCGGGTTGCTGCGGATCGTGACCCAGGTGCCGC
>JBEVKE010000106.1:0-26781 GCA_040509835.1 Thermoleophilaceae bacterium | reverse complement strand
GCGGTTGATGCCCGCCACGTAGTTCGTCACGTCCTGCTGGAGCTGCGTGCCGGCGGCTCCGTAGACCTCGTCGGCGAGGTCGTACTGGCGCTGGAAGTCCTCCTCGCGGTAGGGCGCGAGCTCCCACTGGGTGTGGTCCTGCGCACGGTTGCCGGCGCTGCCGCCGGCGAACGAGGACAGCTCCGCGCGGCCCGCGTGCCTCAGCGCGTCCATGGTGAACAGCCGGTCCTCGGCGCCTACGTAGCCGAGTCCGAACATCGTCGCCGGGCGCGTCTTCCCGTAGACGTGCGGCACGCCGAAGCCGCTGTCGCGGATGATCGTCACCTGGTCGTTGCCGGGCGGCGAGTAGATCCGCTCGGCGCCGTCCTGCTTCACGCCGAAGGTCGCGTCCTTGAAGTACTTGGGGATGTCGGCCTTCTTCAAACCCGGAGCCGCGTACACCAGGTCGCCGTACATCTTCAGCTCGTCGGACGAGTGCTTCGGCCGCGGAGCGTTCGGGCAGTTGGTCTTCGGCGGCGGGCAGGCGGCGAAGAACTGCGCGAGGTCCGCCACGTTCGCGAGGCCGTTCGCGCCCGGCGGCAGGATGTTCCAGAAGCCGCCGCCGTCATTCGTCCCGTACGGCTGGACGGGCGTGTCGGCCGGCAGGCCGGGAAGCCCGGGCAGCTGCGGTAGGCCCGGAAGCTGAGCGGCGGCCGGCGTTGCCAGGACCATGGCGGTCGCGAGTGCGGCGATCGCGACGCAGATTCTCCTCCCCATGGCGGGGCAAAATAACGCCGCGAGCGGGGCGCGTGCGCCGGTTCTAGGCGAGCACGGGGACTGCGTCCGAGGCGATCGCCTCGATCTCCTCGGAGGCGCGCTCGAACTCCTCGTCGGAGAGCACGGGCGTGCCCTCGAACGGGAGGTCGCGGTACAGCTCGAGCCACGACCGGCAGCCGTGGTACTCGGGCCGGACCTTCACGGTCACCGGCCGCGGGATGCGGAAGGTACGCAGCACCATCACGTGGAGCGGATGGCGCCGCTTCCACGCGAGCCGCTTCTCCGCGTAGTCCGTGGTCCACACGTAGTACGGGGAGAGCGCGTCGATCGCCCTCGGATCGGTGATCAGGTAGCTCGCGGAGACCTCGGCCCAGGCACGGATCCGCACACGTTCGGGCTGCGGGATGCCGCCGTCCTGGAGCAGCGCCCTGGCCGGCGGCTCGTCGTCGGGCCACACGCCCTCCTCGAGCGCTCGCGCCAGCTCGGGCACGTGCGACGGGCGGACAAGGTCGTTCCGCTGGTGGTCGAAGGTCGGATAGAGGAAGAAACGGTCGTGCTCGATCTCGAAATGCTTGTTCTCCTCACGGATTCCGCCCTTGCGGAGCGTGAGGAGCTGCTCGCCCTCGGCGAGCGCGCGAACGGTCACAGCCCATTCCTTGAAAGCCACTGGCATAGGTGAGAAAAACCTCCAAAACGCCGCGTCGAGCATCAAAGCAACGACGTGGGGCGGACGCGGGGCGGCCCATTCTTGCGAACGTTCGGCCGCGTTTCAAGGGAAATTCCCGGTTTCGGTTATTCCAATGCCCGGATCACGGCAGCGAAGTCCTCTTCCGCGTGCCCCTGCTCCGCCGCCTTGGCAAACAGAGGCTCCACGAACGAGCCCAGGCGGAGCTCCACGCCGAGGGCGCGGGCCTCCTCGAGGCAGTGGCGGACGTCCTTCAGCATGTGCTCGAGCTTGAAGAGCGGGGTGAAGTCGCGCTCGAACATCGGCTTTCCCTTCAGCCCCAGCACGGTCGAGTTCCCCGCGCTGCCGGCGGCAACCTCGAGGAACGCGTCAGGGTCGACGCCGGCCTTCTCGACCGCGAGCACGGATTCCGCGAGCGCGACCGCGTGCACCGCGCCCATCGTGTTCGTGAGCAGCTTCGCGAGCTGTGCGTGACCGCGCGGGCCGACGTAGACGATCCGCTCCCCCATCGCCTCGAAGAGCGGTTTCGCGCGCTCGAAGTCGGGCTTGTCGCCGCCGACCATGATCGTGAGCGTGCCGTCCTCGGCCTTGGGGCGGGAGCCGGAGACGGGCGCCTCGAGGAACGCGACGCCGTCGTCGTTCAGCCGCTCCCCGATCGCCCGGGCGGCGGTGGGGGCGATGGTCGACATGTCGATCACGAGGGCGCCCTCGGCCAGGCCGTGAACGGCGCCCTGCTCGCCGAGCAGCACCTCCTCGACCTCGGGCGAGTCCGGGACCATCGTGATCACGGCCGAGGCGCCCTCGGCGGCCTCGCGCGGCGAGCCGGCGGCGGTCGCGTTCTCGTGCTCGGCCGCGAACCGATCGGCCTTCTCGCGCGTCCGGGTGTAGACGGACAGCCGGTAGCCCGCCCTCGCGAGGTTCGCGGCCATGGGGCCGCCCATGATCCCGAGCCCGCAGAAGGCGATCCGACCCTGCTCCTCACTGCCTGCCATATCCGCCACCTCCGGGCGTCTCGATCCGCAGCCTGTCTCCGGGCCGGAGGGTGCCAGACGCCTTGGCCTGCAGCTCCTCCCCGTTCAGGAGGTTCCTACCAGGCGCGCCGTTCTCGCCGCCCGCCGCGCCGGGCGGAGCGTGGCGGCGGCGCTCGGTGATCAGCGAGAAGCGCATCTCGGCGAGCGCCTCCAGCTCGCGGACGACCCCGTCGCCACCCCGGTGCGCTCCGGCTCCGCCCGAGCCGCGCCGCAGCGAGTACTCCACGGCCCGCAGTGGGAACTCGAGCTCGAGCGCCTCGATCGGTGTGTTGAGCGTGTTCGACATCGCCACGTGCACGCCGCTCGGCCCGTCCGCGTCCGGGCACGCTCCCTGGCCGCCGCCGAGCGTCTCGTAGTAGGTGAAGTCCGCGTTCCCCAAGGTGAGGTTGTTCATGGTGCCCTGGCCGAGCGCGTGGCCGAAGGCGGCGAGCACGAGATCGGCGACCCGCGAGGATGTCTCGACATTCCCGGCCGCCACCGCGGCGGGCGGGCGGGCGTTCAGGATTGAACCCTCGGGCGCTTTCACGGTGAGCGGCCGGTACGCGCCGGCGCAGGGGGGCACGTCCGGGTCGGTGAGCACGCGCAGCGCGAAATAGCAGGCCGAGAGGGTCACGGCGAGCGGGCAGTTCAGGTTGCCGTCGTGCTGCTCGGCGGAGCCGGCGAAGTCGAGCTCGATCTCGTCGCCGGACACGGTCGCACGGACCTGCAGCTCGAGATCCACTCCGTCGCCGCCCGCGTCGCCCGTGCCGCGCCGCGCGCCGGCCGCCTCGAGCACGTCGGTCGCCCGGTACGTGCCGTCGTCGAGCCCGGCGATCCGGGCGCGAGTGCGGCGCTCGGCGTAGTCGAGCGTCTCGTCGAGGCCCGCGCGGAAGGTGTCGATCCCGAACCGGTCGATCAGCGCGGCGACCCGCTCGCCGCCCGCACGGCCCGCGGCGAGCTGCGCTCGGAGATCGGCCTCGCGCTGGCGGGGATTCCGCATCCGGCCGGCGAGATCGCGGAGCACGTCGTCGGTCAGGCGGGTCGGC
The DNA here is from genome assembly GCA_040509835.1 of Thermoleophilaceae bacterium. GTDB lineage: Bacteria > Actinomycetota > Thermoleophilia > Solirubrobacterales > Thermoleophilaceae > JACVRW01. The sequence continues at coordinate 23,284 of JBEVKE010000106.1, read as the reverse complement.
GGGATCACCACGCCCTCGTCCTCGAGCGTGCGCGAGAACGCGGGCATGCTGCCGGGCTCCTCGGCGCCGACATCCGCGTGATGCGCGCGGCTGGCCGCGAAGCCCGCGAGGTCCCCCTCGTGGAACAGCGGCGTGATCACCGTGATGTCGGGCAGGTGCGTGCCGCCCCGGTAGGGGTCGTTGAGGATCCATGACTCGCCGCGGCGCTGCTCCTCGCCCAGCACGGCCGCGACCGCGGACGGCATCGCCCCCAGGTGCACCGGGATGTGCTCGGCCTGCATGACCATCTGCCCGTCGGGGTCGAACAGGGCGGTGGAGGCGTCCCGCCGCTCCTTGATGTTCGCCGAGTGCGCCGAGCGCACCAAGACCGCACCCATCTCGTCGCAGGCGGCGCGCAGGCTGCCGAGCAGCACCTGAAGGGTGATCGGGTCGAGGCCGCCGCTCATCGGGTCATTACAACGAGGTCCGGCTCAGCGCGGGCCCGCCAGCCAGCGGGGATCACGAGCGTCGAGCCGGGCAGCGGCACCACCTCCGGCCCCTCGACCTGCTCCGTCGGCAGCCCCTTCCACTCGGCGGGGCGCGGCTCCGCCCCGGGCAGCGCGACCGCCACGCGGACCGTGACGAGCTCGAGGCCTGCGCCGGGGTCGGAGTACCCGTAGCGATCCTGGTGCGCCCGGTCGAACGCCCGCCGCAGCTCCGCCGGATCCGGCCGCGGATCGCCGTCCACCGGCAGCTCGAAGGCCTGCCCCTCGTAACGAAGCTCATACGTGACCCGCACGTCAGGATCCTCACCGCGCAGCTCCTCCCGCCCGCGGTCGGCGAGGCGCTCGACCGCCTTGGCGATCCGGTCGGTCGTCAGGTCGTCGCCGGCCAGGAGGACGCTCTCCACGAGGTCGCGGCGGCGCTCGGCGACCACGAGCCCGAAGGCGGACAGGACGCCGCTCGCCACGGGGACCAGGACGCGGCGCATTCCGAGCTCGTCCGCGATCTGCGCGGCGTGGAGCGGGCCGGCTCCGCCGAAGGGCACAAGGGCGAGGTCGCGCGGGTCGATCCCGCGCTCGACGGTCACCACCCTCACCGCCTGCGCCATCGCGGCGCTTGCCACTCTGGGAATGCCGGCCGCGGTCTCCTCGACGCCGAGGCCGAGTTCCTCGGCCAGCCCGGCCACGGCCCGCTCGGCCGCCGCCCGGTCGAGCCGGACTCCGCCTGCGAGCGGGGAATCCTCCGCCAGGTGGCCGATCAGCAGGTTGGCGTCGGTCACCGTCGGCTCCTCCCCGCCGCGGCCGTAACAGGCGGGCCCGGGATCGGCCCCGGCCGACCGCGGCCCGACGCGCAGCGCGCCGCCCGAGTCCCGCCAGGCGATCGACCCGCCGCCGGCGCCGACCGTGTGGACGTCCACCATCGGCAGCGCCAGCGCGCGCCCGCCGACCTCGCGCCCGCTGCTCACCGCTGCGGAACCGCCCACGATCAGCGAGACGTCACACGACGTGCCACCCATGTCGAGCCCGACAGCATCGGATCGAGCCATCCGGGCTGCTCCTACCGCTCCGCCCGCCGGGCCCGAGAGCACCGTCCACGACGCGTGGCGGGCGGCCAGCGCCGCGCTCGCCGTTCCTCCGCTCGACAGCATCACCTCCGGCTCCGGCAGGCCCGCGCCGCGGGCCCGCTCTGTCAGGCGCTCCAGGTAGCCGCGGAGCAGGGGAGAGAGCGCGGCGTCCACCACGGTCGTCGCGCAGCGTTCGTACTCGCGGAACACTCCGGCGGTCTCGTGTGATGTGGACACGTGGACGCCGGGCACCGCCTCCTCCAAGAGCGATGCCACCCGCCGCTCGTGTCTCGGATGGCGGAAGCCCCAGAGGAGGCATACCGCGGCCGCCTCCGCATCGAGCTCTTCGAGCGCCGGCCGCAGCGCCTCCTCGTCCAGCTCCCGCAGCACGCCGTCCGCGCCCGTCCGCTCGGGGACGGGGATCCGCAGCTCGGCCGGCACCAGCGGCGGCGGGTGGCCCGCGCACAGGCGGTAGAGCTCGGCCCTGGCCTGGCGGCCGAGCTCCTCGAGGTCGGTGAACCCCTCGGTGGCGAGCAGCGCCGTGCGCGCCACCCGTCCCTCGAGCAGCGCGTTCGTGCCCACGGTCATCCCGTGCACGAACCGGTCTACGTCCCGCGCGGATGCGCCCGCGCCGTCGAGCGCCTCCTCGACGGCCGCCATCACGCCCTCCGACTGGTCGCGCGGAGTCGTGGGCGACTTGCCCGTGACGAGCCTGTCGCCGGCGAGGAGCGCGGCGTCGGTGAAGGTCCCGCCGACGTCCACCCCGAGGATCACCCGGGGGACGCTACGGCGTCAGAGCCTCAGGCGGCCGCGACCTCGAATTCCTCGTCGAGATGCTTGTGCGACGGGCAGTACTTGCTGCCCGGTAGCGGCACGCGCGCGCACGGCGTCCCGCGCCGCGTGCTCGCGTGGCAGCACACCGGGCTGCCGTCGAAGGTGGTGCCGGTCTTCAGCTGTGTGTCGACGAACTCCGTCGCCAGGGTCATGTGCCGTTCGCAGACCCGGTACACGTGCAGCTGGTCGCCGATCGGGAAGAAGTGCCGGACGTCGTTGAAGAGCGTCCTCACCGGCTTCGCGAAGTAATGACGATCGGTTGCCAGGCGCTCCATCGACACCTCGCAGGCGCGCAGGAAGCGCATCCGGGTGATCGAGACGTCCTCACCGCGAGCCGGCACCACTCCTGGTGCCAGATCCCGGAAGATCGAACGGCTGAACTGATACATCCTCCGTAATACCCCCTGTGCTAGCGGCCGTGCCGCACTGGAAACTCCGTTGAACCCCGCAACGCGCTCAGTGTTAAGTTCGCGTTAAGCCGCTGGATTGACCCCTCTCCAACCGCTTTTCCCCTTGTGGCGAACGGCGCAAACCCGCGGTTAGGATCAGGCCATGGCCACCCTCCTTGATCTCACCAGCCAGGGCGACGTCGCGACCATCACGGACGACGCCTATCTGAACCGGACGCTCCAGCTGATGAACCCGCAGCAGCTGTACGAGCTGTGGGAGCGTCAGCAGTGGCAGTCCCAGGCGATCGACCTCGAGCGAGACAAGGAGCACTGGGCCGAGCTGCCCGAGGACGACAGGGAGGAGCACCTCTGGGGGCTCAGCTCGTTCTTCGTCGGCGAGGAGCGCGTGACCACCCAGTTCTCGGGCCTCGTGATGGCGTACGAGGACGAGCAGGAGGAGGCCTTCCTCACGACCCAGCAGGTCGACGAGGCCCGGCACATGCAGTTCTTCGACCGCTGGTTCCGCGAGGTGGCCGGCGTGGACGGCGACATCCGCGAGCGGCTGGCGGCGTCGCGCGCCGACGTGACCGACGCGTTCGTCGAGCTGTTCGACGAGCGGCTCGTGAAGATGGGCGAGCGGCTGATCGCGGAGCCGGGCGACATGGACGCCAAGGTCGAGTTCGTGACGACCTACCACATGGTCATCGAGGGCACGCTCGCGCTCACCGGCCAGCACTTCATGCTCGACTACTACGAGAACAACGAGCTCCTTCCGGGCTTCGCCGAGGGGTTCGCCAACATCGCGCGCGACGAGCACCGCCACGTGGCCTACGGCACGTGGTTCCTCCAGCAGAAGTGCGCCGAGGAGCGCTACCGCGTCCGCGTGCAGCAGACGCTCAACGAGCTGCTGCCGCTGGCGGCGGGCGTGCTGGTGCCGAAGGGCTATTCGTTCGGCGACGAGTACGAGTTCTTCGGCTACACCTCGCAGGAGCAGGCCGAGTTCGCCTACAGCGCGCTCACGCGGCGCCTGAAGGTGATCGGCCTGTCGCTGCCCACCGCATCGGCAGCCTGAGCCGGCCCGCGCTCACTCCCATCGCTCGAAGGACGGTGCCCCGTCCCGTCCGACGACGCTGTGCATGCAGTCGAGCGCCGCGTCCGTGTCCGGATGGTCGGAGCGCTGGTGGGCCCCGCGGCTCTCCTCGCGCGCGAGGCACGATGCGCCGATGAGGCGGGCGAGCGGGTACGGGTCGCCGCCGAGCCGGGCCAGCCCCTCTGCGTCGCGGCGGAGGCCGGCGTCCCGCCAGAGCGCCGCGCGGGTGTCCTCCGACGGGGGGTCGGCGGCGCGCTGCTCGGCCGCGACCGGGCCGTCGCCCTCGCCGTCCGCGCCCGCGCGCACCGTGGGTGTCAGGGCCGGCTCGCGGCATGCGGCGAGGGCGGCCCGGCGGCCGAAGACGATGCACTCGGCCAGGGAGTTCGAGGCCAGCCGGTTCGCGCCGTGCAGCCCCGTGCACGCCGCCTCGCCGACCGCGTACAGGCCCGGCAGCGTCGAGCGGCCGTTCAGGTCCGTGGCCACGCCGCCCATCGTGTAGTGCGCCGCCGGCGCGACCGGCAGCAGGTCGCGCGCCGGGTTCAGTCCCACGTCCGCAAGCGCCGCCGCGATGTTCGGGAACCGCTCCACCTCCACGTGCCGCATGTCGAGCCACACCGCCGGCTCGCCCGTCCGCTCGAGCTCGGTCTGGATGGCGAGCGCGACCTCGTCGCGCGGCGCCAGCTCGTCCACGAACCGCTCGCCCTGCGAGTCGTACAGGCGCGCGCCCTCGCCGCGCACCGCCTCGGTCACGAGGAAGCCGTCGCGCGGGCCCTCGAGCCGCAGCGCGGTCGGGTGGAACTGCATGAACTCGAGGTCCGCGAGCAGCGCGCCCGCCTCACTGGCCAGGCTCAGGCCCGCGCCGATCGCGCCGCGCGGGTTCGTGGTGCGCTGCCAGAGCGCGGCCATGCCGCCGGTGGCGAGGACCACCGCGCGCGCCGACAGCGCGAACGGGCCGCCCTCGCGCGGGCGGAGCGTCAGCCCGACGCACCGTCCCTCCGCCGTGGCGAGCGCACTCGCCGCAACGGGCTCCAGCACCCGGATGCGCTCGTTCGTTGCGGCCAGCGCCGACAGCGTCCGCGTGATCCGCCTGCCGGTGGCGGCGCCGCCGGCGTGGACGACGCGCCGCTGCGAGTGGCCGCCCTCGAGCCCCAGCGCGAGATTGCCGCCGCGGTCCGCGTCGAACTGGACGCCGAGCTCCTGGAGGTCGCGCACGCGGGCGGGCGACTCCTCGCACAGCACGTGGACCGCGCTCGCGCGCGCCGCACGGCGGCCGGCGGCGACCGTGTCCGCGGCGTGCTGCTCGGGCGAGTCGCCGTCTGCCATCGCGGCTGCGATTCCGCCCTGCGCCCAGTAGCTCGCCGTCTGGGCGAGCGGGGAGCGGCTCACGAGCGCGACGCTCGCTCCCTCGGCAGCCGCCACTAGGGCGGCGTAGAGGCCGGCGGCGCCGGCGCCGATGACCGCGACGTCGGTGCTGGTGGAATCGTCCAAGGGCGCGCGGGTACGGTACCGGCGCGAATGCCGCCGTTCTTCCGCCACGACTCGTCGCTCGAGCACGACACCGGGTTCGGGCATCCGGAGCGCGCCGACCGCATCCGCGCGATCGAGGGGGAGCTCGACAGTCGCGAGTGGCTCGGGTGGGAACGAGTCGAGGCGCCGGCCGCCACGGACGAGCAGCTGCTGCGCGTGCACCCGTCCGAGTACGTGCAGGCGGTGCGAGAGCACTCGGAGCGGAGCCAGGCGTTCGACCTTGACACGCCGACGAGCCCGGGCTCGTGGGATGCAGCGCTGAGGGCGGCGGGCGGCGCGTGCGCGCTCGCGGAGGCGCTGCTCACCGGCGGCGAGCGCACCGGCTTCTCGTGCCTGAGGCCGCCCGGCCATCACGCCGAGCGCGCCACCGCGTTGGGCTTCTGCCTGTTCGCCAACGTCGCGATTGCCGCCCGGCACGCGCTCGACGCGCTGGGCGCCGAGCGCGTGATGGTGGTGGACTGGGACGTGCACCACGGCAACGGCACGAACGCGCTCTTCCACGACTCGCGCGAGGTGCTGTTCATCAGCATCCACGAGTGGCCGTTCTGGCCGGGCACGGGCGCGCTCGACGACGTGGGCGAGGGCGAGGGCGAGGGCTACTCGATCAACATCCCGGTCCCGTCGGGGACCGGGGAGGCCGCGTTCCTGTCGCTGCTCGAGCACCTGGTGATGCCGGTCGGCCGCCAATACCGGCCCGACCTGATCCTGATCTCGGCCGGCTACGACGCCCATCGCAACGACCCGCTGGGCGGGCTCGCCCTCGACACCAAGTCGTACGGCGGCATGGCGACCCGCATGCGGGCCCTCGGCGACGAGGTCGGAGCGCGGGTCGGGGCCGTGCTCGAGGGCGGCTACGACCTCCAGGCGCTGGCGGATTCCGTGATCGAGACGATGGCCGCGCTCGAACGCGGCCTCCTGCCGCCCGAGGTGGCGCGCCACCCGCTCGCGGAGGAAACGATCGAGGTGGCCGGCCGCTACTGGGAGCTCTGAACGAGCTCCACGGACGCGCCGGGGTAGCGCACCGCCAGCCGCTTCGCCAGCCTCTGCGCGCCGGCGCGATTCGCGAAGGTGCCGACGTAAACGAGCCACTCGCCGTTCGTGCCGAGCCCGTGACGCGCGGCCTCCATCACTCCCGCATCGAGCCCAGCCCGGCGGACCTCCCTTGCGGCCGCGAGCGCGGCGGTCCGATCGGGAGCTCGCCGGACGACGACGGTGTGTGCGACCAGCCCGCCCGGCCAGGTTGGCACGGACCCGTTGTCCTGAGTCGAGCCGCCCACAACGGCGGGCGCCTCCGTCGCCGGGCTCGTGCCCGAGTCGTCGCTGGTCAGCTCCGCGATCGCAAAGCCGAACAGGCCGGCGCCGATGACCACCGCCGCCAGTGCCCCCGCCAGCGCGGCAGCGGGCGCATCGGCGATCCACTCACGCAGCGAGCGCATCCTCGACGACCTGAAGGATCCCGTCGCGGCGGCGCTCCATCGGGAACTCGGTGAGGATTCGCTCGCGGGCGCGGCCAGCCGCGTCGGGGCCGAGCTCGAGCGCCCGCCTGACGCCGCCGGCCACCTCGTCCGGCTCCTGCGACTCGATCAGGACGCCGGCGTCGCCCACCACCTCCGGCATCGCGGTGACGTTCATCACCACCGGCACGCAGCCCGCCAGCATCGCCTCCGCGACGGCGAGGCCGAAGCCCTCGTGGAGGGACGCCTGCACGTACACCGCCGCCCGCCGGTAGGTGGCGTGGAGGTCCTCGTCGGAGAGCCAGCCGGTGAAGTGAACGTTCTCACCGGCGCGGGCGCGCAGCTCGTCCACCGAGTCGTCCAGCCACTTGCCGGCGAACGTGAAGCGCACCTCCGGCAGGAGCCTCGCCGCCTCGACGAACGGGATCTGCCCCTTCTGAACCAGGGTCGTCCGGTCGATGGCGCCCACCGTGAGCGCCTCGCGCTCCTTCGCGCCCGGCTCCTCGCCGAACGGGTCGGGCACGCCGTGGTGGATCACGCGCACGCGTGAGGGCGGGATCGGCGTGTTCCGCTCGATCTCGCTGAGGCTGTACTCGGAGTTGGTGGCGAGCCGTGTGGCGCGGCGCATGATCCAGCGGCTCGCCCACGCTCGCAGCCCGCCCTGCTGGTAGCCGTAGCCGATGTCCGGCATGTTGGCCGTGTCGAACCCGCCGACGATCATCACCGACGGCTTGCGCAGGAGCCAGGCGAGCGTGATCGGGAAGAACGTGTGCCAGGAGGCGAACCAGCCGAAGACCACGTCGGCGCGCAGCACCCCGCCGATCACCTTCACGGGGTTCGGCACGCGGCCGGGCTGGTAGAGGTCCTCGACCTCGTACCGCTCCGCGAGGATGTCGCGGTCGATCGCGACGAAGCTCGCCCTGCGGCTGTGGACGTACAGGACGCGCTTCCGGCTCACGCCGCAACGGGCTCCCGCGCCTCGACGAACGCCGCGTGCCACTCGGACAGCTCAAGCAGGCAGTAGAGGATCGCCTTGTGGTCGGCGCGCCCGCGGCGGTGCTCGTCCACGAGACGGGCCGCGGCTCCCGGGTCGATCAGGTCGGCGAGCGCGGAGCCGGGGGCGTAGCGGCGCTCGACCTCCTCCCCGAGCGAGGCGCGCAGCCAGTCGTCGTACGGGGTCGCGAAGCCGTGCTTCTTCCGGTTCACGATGCGCGGCGGCAGGAGCCGCTCCATCGCCAGCTTGTGGAGCCGCTTGCCACGCCCCAGCCGGACCCGCTTCGTGGCGGGGATGCGCTCCACGAAGCGCATCAGCTCGAGATCGAGGAAGGGCACGCGCAGCTCGAGCCCCGCGGCCATCGACATCTTGTCGTTGCACAGGAGGATCCCGTCGGGCAGGAACATGTGCGTGTCCACGTAGAGGGCCTGCTCGAGGAGGCCGCGGCCCTCGACGGCTCCGAGCAGGTCGCCTGCGGTGGCGAGCCGCTCCTGCTCGGCCTCCGAGCCCGCGGCCCGAGAGCCATGTGCGCCGGCGGCCGCGCCGCCGAGCAGCGCGGAGCGCACGTCCGCGTCGGTGATCTCCACGAGCCGGAGGAGCCGCTCGGCCTGGCCGCGGCCGCCGATCAGGTGCGCGACGCGCCGGGCGGCCGCCGCGCGCGGCAACGCGCGGGCCAGCGCTGCCACAGGCGCGGCTGCCGCGGACGGCACCAGCGTCAGCGGCCGCAGCAGCGCGGCAGCCTGGTGGCGCCCGTAGCCGCCGTGAGGCTCATCGGCGCCCTGGCCGGCGAGCACCACCTTCACGTCCCGCGCGGCGAAGCGCGACAGCTGAAGCAGCGCCGGCGCGCTCGGGATGCCGCACGGCTCCTCGAGCCGGGGCATGCAGCGCGACAGCTCGGTGAGGAAGTCGGTCTCGCGCATCACCGTGTCGTGGTGGTCGGTGCCGATGATGCGCGCGCTCTCAGCCGCCAGGGCGCGCTCGTCCACCACGTCGCCGTGGCCGGCGAAGCCGATCGTGAACGTGGTCGGCGGCGTGCCGGAGCGGAGCTTCATCGCCGCCACCACCCCGGCGCTGTCCACGCCCCCGGAGAGGAAGGCGCCGTACGGGACGTCGGACATCATCTGGCGCTCCACGGCGTCGCCGAACGAGTCGGCGAGCCGGGCCGCGAGCTCCTCGTCGGCGCCCGCGATCGGAGACCCCGGGTGCTCGCGCCAGCTGGTCACCCGGGGCGAGCCGTCCCGCTCGACGACGAGCGTCGACGCGGGCGCCAGCTTCCGGACCCCCTCGAACAGCGTCCGCGGCGAGGGCACGAAGCGGCACGCGAGGTAGTGGTCCAGCGCGACGCGGTCGACCGCCGGCGTCACGAGTCCCGCCGCGATCAGCGCCCCGATCTCCGAGGCCACCGCCATGCGGCGGCCGTCTGTCCACCAGTACAACGGCTTGACCCCGAACGCGTCCCGGGCGGCGACGAGCCGCTGCTCTCGGTGGTCCCAGATCACGAACGCGAAGATCCCGTTGAGCCGCCGGACGAAGTCCACGCCGTGCTCCTCGTAGGCGTGCACCACGACCTCGCTGTCCGAGTTCGTCGCCCACCGGTGGCCGCGCTGCTCGAGCTCCTCGCGCAGGACGCGGTGGTTGTAGATCTCCCCGTTGACGATCGCGGTGACGTTGCCGTCCTCGGAGTCGAGCGGCTGGTCGCCGCCCGCGACGTCGATGATCGCCAGCCGCGTGTGGGCGAGGGCGACGGGCCCGATGCGCCGGAGCGCCTCGCCATCCGGACCGCGGTGGCGGAGCGCCTCGACCATCCGCTCCGCCGCGTGCTGGCCCGACGTGCCGGCCGGATCGAGGATTGCGCCGATCCCGCACATGCCTCGCTGATGATGTCAGGGCGTTGTGACAGTCGCGTCTGGAGTCGTGCGCGACCGCCTCGCAGGATGGCCCCAACCGACCAGGGGGGAACCATGTATCGCTTCTTCGGCCGCCTGCACGCGGCACTGCTGAACGCACGCGGACAGGGCACCGTGGAGTACGTAGCGCTGATCCTGCTCGTCGCGCTCGTCATGGCCGGCGTCGTGGCCGCCATGAAGGGTTTCAGGACCGACGAGGGCAAGGAGCTCGGCGACGTGATCATCGGCAAGATCAAGGAGGCCGTGCGCAAGGTCCAGTTCTGACAGCCCGCTCCGCAAAGCCGAACACGTACCGCTCACGACCGCCCTGGACCGCTGCGTCACGCACGTAAGCCGGCCTGATGGACGCCTACCTGGATTCGCGCGCTGCCGGATGGTCGCAGAGCGGCAAGCAGACGCTAAGAGGGCTCCCCGTCGTGGGAGCCCTCTATCGGGTTTCGCCTATGGAACGATCGCGACCGTCAGGGTGAAGATATCCCCCAGCTCGCCCGTCTGCGTGCAGTTGAACGTGGTCAGGCCGGCCTTCTTGCCGAAGCTTTTCTCGAGGAAAACCTCGCCCGTAGGAGACTTGGCTTCGAAGCGCGTCAGGACGACGTGCGGGCCGGTCGGGACGGTCCCCTCCGTGTCGATCAGGTAGGCGTTGGCGGCTTCTACGGCGGGTGCTCCGAAAACCTCGACCTCACCGAGGGGGTCCCCGCAGTCGAACACGCCGAAGATCCCCAAACCTTGGCCGTCCGGCACGCGGGCCGAAGCCGGGACCGCGGCTACGGCAATCACCGCCGCACTGCACAGCATCGCGCTAACGAGAGTGATCCACCGTCTGCCCTTCATGCCGAGTCCTTTCGGTCGGGCCCGTTGGGTGGGGCCGGAGCTGACGCGTCAGCCCTAACGCCTTTTGCCCGACTGGGCAAGCAATCTCATGCAATTGCGGTACCGGGATCCGCGTGGACTGGCGTCTGACTGTTGTCCCGCACCTCTGTCCCGCACCTCGCTTTCCGCCTGCAAATCCCGCACTGTGCCCGCAAGATCCAGTTCTGATCTGCGACGCTGCCCGGATGGCTGGCAAGCGCGAGGACGCGAACCTGATAGTCGAGCTGGCGAAGTGGGGGTCGATGATCGGCCTTCCGGAGGCGAGCCGAACGATCTTCTCGGACGACTTCGACCAGGAGTCCGCGGAGGCGCTCGACCCCCACGTCCAGACGATCCTGGTGTTCCACGAGACGGTGGGCACCCTTGTCAAGAACGACCTGCTCGACCGCGACCTGGTGCTCGACTGGCTCTGGGTCTCGGGCGCGTGGGATCGCGTGGGCAGCGCGGCGCTGGAGGCACGCGCCCACGCCGGCGTGCCGCAGCTGTGGGAGAACTTCGAGGCGCTGGCCCAGACCCAGGGCTAGCTGCGCCCGCCCAACCGGCCGCGCGTTCCGGCGCGCCTGCGACCATACGCGCCGTGGCGGGATCCGATCGAGAGCTTCCTGTTGCCGTCTTCGACTCGGGCGTCGGCGGACTCACCGTGCTTCACGAGTGCCTCGTGTCGCTTCCGCACGAGGACTTTCTCTACCTGGGTGACACCGCCCGCTTCCCGTACGGCGACCGGTCCGCCGAGGAGCTGCTCGGCTTCGCGCGGGAGCTGGCGGGGATCCTGCTCGACCGCGGGGCGAAGCTGCTCGTCGTCGCCTGCAACTCGGCCACCGCGGCGGCGCTCCCCGCGCTGCGGGAGGAGCTCGAGGGACGCGTCCCGGTGGTGAGCGTCGTCACGCCGGAGTCGCGGCTCGCCGCGGCCGCGACCGTGAACGGGCGCGTGGGGCTGATCGCCACGCCGGCCACCGTCGGGAGCGGCGCCTACGCGCGCGCCCTTGCCGAGGCGGCGCCGGATGCCGAGCTCCACGCCGTGGCGTCGGCCGAGCTGGCCCCGCTGATCCAGGAGGGTGGGGAGGTGGACCACCGCGTGGTCGCCTGCGTGGACGGGCTGTGCCGGCCGCTGAAGGAGGCGGGGGTGGACACCGTCATCCTCGGCTGCACCCACTATCCGCTGGTCCGGCCCGTGCTCCAGCGCTCGCTCGGCCGCGGGGTCTCCATCGTCACGTCGGGCGAGGCGATCGCCGACGAGGTGCACGCGAAGCTCCGTGAGGCGCGCCTGGCGCAGGACGAGGACAGGCGCGGGCGCTACGAGTTCCTCGCCACCGGTGACCCCGAGGAGTTCCGGCGTCTCGGCACCCGCTTCCTCCAGCTCCCGATCGGCCGTGTCGAGGCCGCCCGGCCCGAGAGGCGCGCCGCATGAAGCGAAACGACGGCAGAGAGCCCGACGAGCTTCGCCCGATCGCGATCACGCCGGGCTTCGTGCGCACCGCCACAGGCTCCGTCCTGATCGAGGCAGGCGGCACGCGCGTGATCTGCACGGCGAGCGTCGACGAGGACGTGCCGCGCTGGATGGCGGGCAAGGGGCGCGGCTGGGTCACGGCCGAGTACTCGATGCTCCCGGCCTCGACCGGAGAGCGGAAGAAGCGCGACGTGTCCAAGGGGCGCCCCGACGGCCGCACCGTCGAGATCCAGCGGCTGATCGGCCGCTCGCTGCGCGGCGTCGTTGACTTCCAGGCGCTCGGCGAGCGAACCGTGTGGGTGGACTGCGACGTGCTCGAGGCCGACGGCGGCACGCGCTGCGCAGCGATCACGGGCGGCTACGTCGCGCTCGAGCTGGCGCTGCGCCGCGTGATGGCCGACGGCAAGCTCAAGGCGCTGCCGCTGAACGGCTCGATCGCGGCGGTCTCGACGGGCGTCGTCGACGGCCGCGCGCTGCTCGACCTCGATTACTCCGAGGACTCCACCGCGGAGGTGGACGCGAACGTGGTGATGACCGGCGACGGCGGCCTCATCGAGGTCCAGGCGACCGCCGAACGCACGCCCCTCTCGCGAGCCTCGCTCGACGAGCTGCTCGCCCTTGCCGCCGACGGGATCGCGTCGCTCCGCTCCGCCCAGGAGGAGGCGGTGGCGGCGGCCGCGGCCGGCTGAGCCGTGCGGCTGGTCCTCTCGACACGCAACGAGCACAAGCTGCGCGAGCTGTCGGAGCTGATGCGCCCGTACGAGCTCGACCCGCTTCCGGAGGACGTGGAGCTCCCGCCCGAGACGGGCACCACTTTCGCTGACAACGCGCTCGGCAAGGCGCGCGTCGCGGCGGGGGCGACGGGGCGACCCGCCATCGCCGACGATTCGGGAATCGAGGCGGCTGCGCTCGGCGGCGCGCCCGGGGTGTGGTCGGCGCGCTACGCCGGCGAGGGAGCGACGGACGAGGAGAACCTCCGGAAGCTGCTGGATGAGGTGCCCGTGGACGGCGACCGCCGCGTGGCGTACGTCTGCGCGCTCGCCTACGTCGAGCCCGGCGGCCGCGAGGAGATCGTCCACGGACGCTGCGAGGGCACGCTCGCCACGGAGCCCCGCGGCGACGGCGGCTTCGGCTACGACCCGGCGTTCGTCCCCGACGACTTCCCCGGCGACACGCGGACGATGGCGGAGCTCACGTCACGCGAGAAGGATGCGATCAGCCACCGCGGTCGCGCGGCCCGCGCGCTGGTGATCCGGCTGCTCGAGGCCGAGGAGGACGAGCGCCCGGGGAGCCCGCTGCGGTCGCTCTTCGGCGGGTTGGGCAGCCGCCGCCGGGAGGGGCGCCGATGAACGAGACGGCCGGGGCACGCGAGCGCCAGCGGACCGCCGCGGCGAGCGTCGCCGCCGCCATCTTCCTGGTCGCGATCAAGCTCGTCACAGGCCTCGTCACCGGCTCGCTCGCCTTCATCGCCGAGGCCGCGCACTCCGCCACCGACCTCGTGGCCGCCCTCCTCACCCTCTTCGCCGTGCGGGTCGCCGTCCGCCCGCCCGACCGCGAGCACCACTACGGCCACGGGAAGGCCGAGCACCTTGCGGCGCTCGGCGAGAGCGCGTTCCTGCTGCTCGTGTCGCTGTTCATCGCGTACGAGTCGATCGACCGCCTCGTGGGCGGCACCGACGGCCACCACGTGGACGTCACATGGTGGGCGCTCGCCGTGCTCGTCGTCGTGATCGTCGTGGACGCCTCGCGGGCGCTTGCGAGCTTCCGTACGTCCCGTCGCACGGGCTCGGCGGCGCTCGCGGCGAACGCGGTCCATTTCACGTCGGACCTGGCCGGGTCGGTGGCGGTGCTGATCGGGCTCCTGCTCGTCCGGGCCGGCCACGAGGGTGCGGACGCCGCCGCGGCGCTGTTCGTGGCCGCACTCGTGGTGGTCGCGGCGCTGCGGCTCGCGAGGAAGTCGGTCGACGTGCTCATGGACAGGACCGTCGCCGAGGCCGACGAGCGCATCCGCGCCGCGCTCGCGCAGGCCGACGAGCACGTGGAGGTGCGGCGGGTGCGGGTGCGCCAGGCGGGCGGCCGCCACTTCGTCGACCTCGTGGTCGGGGTGCCGTTGGACACCGGCGTGCGGCAGGCCCACACCGTCGCCGACAGCATCGAGGAGGTGGTGGAGCGCGCGCTCGGCGGGGCCGACGTGATCGTGCACGTGGAGCCCACGGAGGCGGAGGGGGGCATCCGCGAGCGCGCGACCGCCGCGGCGGGCGCGGTGCCCGAGGTGCGCGAGGTGCACAACGTGCGCGTGATGCGGCTGCCCGACGGCGCCGAGCTGTCGCTGCACGTGAAGCTGCCGCGCGAACTGTCGCTCGAGGAGGCGCACGGCGTGGTGGAGCGCCTGGAGGAGCGCGTGCGCGCTGAGGTGCCGGAGCTCCGCACCGTGCACACCCACATCGAGCCGCTCTCGCGGACCGACTGGGCGCGCACGCCGCCGACCGACGACACGGCCATCGAGCGCGCGGCGATCGAGTCGGCGGTGAGGCGCTTCACGGGCACCGACCCGCTCGACGTGACGTTCCGCGACGGCGAACAGGGCCGCGTCGCGCTCGTGACGGTGGGCCTCCCCGGCGAGGAGCCGCTGCCGTCCGCGCACCAGCACGCGGGGGCGATCGAGGAGGCCGTGCGCGAGCGCTGCCCGGACCTCGCCGACGTGATCGTGCACACCGAGCCGATGGGTGCTGAGGCGAGCTAGAGGAGGTTGACGAACGCCGAGGCGCCCACCGCGAGGAGGACTCCGGAGTACCCGTAGTAGCCGCTGACCAGGAGCAGCAGGGCGGCGATCAGGCAGATCCCGACGGTCACGAGCCAGGCGATTCGGGCGAGCGGCACGCGGCTATTCTGGCGGGAATGGCCGACATGCTCACCCCGGAGCGCGCAGCGGAGCGTCTCCGCGGGCTGTCCGTCGACGTTCGCGCCGCCGTGCTGCTGGACGCCGCCGGCTCCCTGGCGGGCGCGAGTGACGACGACCACGGCCAGGCGCGCGAGCTCGGCGAGCTGGCGCGGAGGCTCTTCGAGGAGGTCGACCGCGCCACGCGCGACTGGGACACCGAGCCGCCCGAGCAGGTGGAGGTGCAGATCCCCGGCGGCGCTGTGTTCGCGTCGCGGACGCCGAGCTGGACGCTCGCCGCGGTCGCCAAGCGGGGCGCGCTCTCCTCGCTGACGCTCTACGACCTGCACGCCGTGCTCGGCGAGCTGGAGGGCGGGCCGCCGATCAGGCGCTCGGCCTCCGTGGACGACGAGAGCGCAGGCGGGCCGGCCACCGAGGAGCACCTTGCCGAGGACCTGCCGATGCCGGAGCTCGGCCCGGACGCCACGGAGCGCTCGTGAAGGAGAAGCGCAAGGGACCGCTCTCGCGCGCGGCCGGTCTCGCGGAGGGCATGGCCGCCACCGTCCGGCGCATGCAGCGCGAGCGCGAGCCGCGCGTCCTCGTGTACGACCCGACCGGCTACGCGCGCCTGATCCAGCCGGAGGCGCGCGGGCACGACCGGATCATGGAGGTGGCGGAGAGCATGCTGACGCTCGTGGCGGGTCGCGAGTGACGCTGGTCGACCCCGAGCTGGCGGAGCGCGTCCTCGAGCGAGCGCTCGCGCGGGGCGGAGACATGGCAGAGCTGTACGCGGAGTCGCGCCGAGGCTTCGCGATCTCGCTGGACGACGGCCGCGTCGAGCGCCCGCATGGCGGTCGCGAGAGCGGCGCGTGCGTTCGCGTGGTCCAGGGCGACTCGACCTACTACGGCCACGTTGACGGGCTTGCCGAGGAGGACCTCCTCCGGGTGGCCGGTTCTGTTTCGGAGGCGGTGCGCGGCGACGCGACGCACCCGGCCGCGCTCAGAGCGACGGAGTCGGGCACCCGCCACGAGGTCCGGACGCCGCCGGAGGAGGTCGAGGCGCGCCGCAAGGCCGAGCTGCTGCGCGCCTGCGACGAGCGCGCCCGCGCGGCGGGCGCCGAGGTCACGCAGGCGCGCATCGGCTACGCCGAGAACCGCCGCCAGGTGGAGGTGTACGGCTCCGACGGGCGCGCCGCCGCGGACGACCGCACCCGCATCCGGCTGAGCGCCCAGGTGGTGGCGCGCCGGAACGGTCGCGTCGAGACAGGCACCGACACGCGCGGCGGGCACGCGGGATGGGAGCTGCTCGAGGAGCGGCCCGAGGAGGTGGCCGAGCACGCCGCGCGACGGGCACTCACGCTGCTCGACGCGGTGGACGCGCCCACCGGGCGCCTGCCGGTCGTCGTCGGCAACGGCTTCGGCGGTGTGCTGCTGCACGAGGCCGTGGGACACGGTCTCGAGGCGGACGCGGTACAGAAGGACGCGAGCGTGTACGCGGGACGGCTGGGCGAGCACGTCGCGCCCGAGTTCGTCACGGCCTATGACGACGGCAGCCGTCCGAACGCCTGGGGCAGCGAGGGCGTGGACGACGAGGGCACGCCGACGCGCCGGACGACCGTAATCGAGGAGGGCCGGCTCAGCTCCTACCTGTACGACCTCCTCCGCGCCCGCAAGGACGGGGTGGAGTCG
Organism: Thermoleophilaceae bacterium; assembly: GCA_040509835.1. Classification (GTDB taxonomy): domain Bacteria; phylum Actinomycetota; class Thermoleophilia; order Solirubrobacterales; family Thermoleophilaceae; genus JACVRW01. Next base: position 6,659 of record JBEVKE010000106.1, on the reverse strand, counting down.
ACCGGCAACGGCCGGCGCGAGTCTTTCAGGCAGCTGCCGATCCCGCGCATGACGAACACGTTCTTCGCGCCCGGCGACGCCACGCCCGAAGAGCTGATCGGCGGCGTGGAGCACGGGCTGTACGCGGTCTCGTTCGGCGGCGGCCAGGTGGAGCCCGCCACCGGCGACTTCGTCTTTGGCGTCTCCGAGGGCTATCTGATCGAGAACGGCAGGGTGACCGCGCCGGTGCGCGGGGCCACGCTCGTGGGCAATGGGCTGGAGGCGCTCCGCGCCATCGACGGCATCGCCGGCGACCTCGAGATCGCCACCGGCTATTGCGGCAAGGGCGGTCAGACGGTCCCGGCCGGCGTGGGCCAGCCGCACGTCCGGATCCGCGAGCTGACCGTGGGCGGCACAGCGTCGTGACGCTCGACGACGCCGCGCGGCGGGCCGTGGAGGGCGCCGTCGCCGCGGGCGCGTCGGACGCCGAGGCGTGGGCGGAGGAGTCCACCAGCAGGCGCGTGCGCGTGTACGCGGGCGAGGTCGAGAGTCTCAGCGACGCCGGCGGCCGCGGCATCGGTGTGCGGGCGTTCGCCGGCACCCGGGCGGGCTACGCCTATGGCACCGACCTCTCGGACGAGGGCGTCGCGGAGACCGCTCGCGCCGCGCGCGAGGCGGCCGAGCTCGCGGACGAGGACCAGTACGAGGGCCTGCCCGAGGAGCTCGGCACCTCCGACGTGGACGGGCTCGCGTCCAGCGGCATCGCGGACTGGCCCACGGAGCGGGTGGTCGAGCTGGCCCTGGCGGTGGACCGCGCGGCCCGTGCTCCTAAGGGCGTGACCCAGGTGGAGAACTCCGTCTATTCCGACGGCCGTGGGTCCGTGGCGCTCGCCAACTCGCGCGGGTTCGCCGCGTCCTACGAGTCCACCCAGGCGTGGGCGTACTCGTCCGCCTTCGCAGGCGAGGGCGCGGACCTGATGACCGGGCTCGGGGTCGGGATGGGCCGCGACCCCGCCGCGCTCGACCCCGAGGCGATCGGCACGGAGGCGGCCGAGCGCGCGCTCGCCCTCGTCGGTGCGAGGCAGCCCGCGAGCCGCCGGTGCCCGGTGGTGCTCGACTCGTTCGTGGCGGCGTCGTTCGTGGGCTTCATCGGCTCGATGCTGTCCGCCGACGCGGTGCAGCGGGGCCGCTCCCTGTTCGCCGGCCGGGAGGGCGACGAGGTGGCCGGGCCCGTGCTCCGGATCGCCGACGACGGAACCGACCCGGACGGCCCCGCGAGCGCGCCGTTCGACGGGGAGGGCACGCCCACGCGGCGGACGGCGCTGATCGAGGACGGCCGCCTCCTGGGGTTCCTGTACGACTCGCGCACGGCCCGGAGGGCGGGGCGGTCCACAACCGGCAACGCGAGCCGCGGCTCGTACCGGACACCGCCGTCGGTCGGCACGTCGAACCTGATCGTCGACCCGGGGGACCGCGATCTCGCCGGGCTCGTGGCCGAGGCGGGGGAGGGCCTGTACGTCACGGACGTCGCGGGCCTCCATTCGGGCGTCAATCCGGTGTCCGGCACGTTCTCCGTGGGCGCGTCCGGCCGCCTGATCGAGAACGGCCGGCTGGGCACGCCTGTGCGAGAAATCACAATCGCCAGCGACCTCGTTTCCATGCTGAAATCGGTGCGTTCGACGGGCTCGGAAGCACGCTGGGTCCCATTCGGCGGCAGTGTCAAGGCGCCGCCGCTGCTGGTGGCCGAAATGGCTGTTTCCGGCTCGTAGAGCGGCGTTTGGGTCCGACTGAGATGGGAAAGGCTCGCAACAAGCGCGGTATTTCCGCTTCCAGAGCGGAAAATCCCGCGCTTTCGTCCGGGTGCATTGTTACGTTGCGCCCGGTCAGTTGCCCCCGGCAAGGAGGAAGTCATGACCAAGAACGAGTTCGTAGACCAGGTAGCCGCCAACAGCGGCCTTGGAAAGGGCGAGGCCGGCAAGGCGGTCGACGCCGTGCTGGAGACCATTCAGTCGACACTGGCCCGTGGCGGTGAGATCAACTTCACCGGCTTCGGGAAGTTCACGGTGGCGGACCGCAGCGCACGCCAGGGCGTGAACCCGCAGACCGGCGAGAAGATCCAGATCGCCGCGTCGAGGGTGCCGCGCTTCAGCGCGGGCTCCGCTCTGAAGAGCGCAGTCAAGTCAGGCGCCTAGCCCGCCTTAACCGGCGCCCGGGCTCTTGACTGCCGGGGGTTCGACGCCGCTTCATTTCGCTGACCGGCTGGCGGCGCTCGTGGAGGAGCGCCGCAGTCGCGTCGTCCTGGGGCTCGACCCCGACCCCGCAGCGCTGTGGCCTGAGGCCGTCGAGCGCCTGGCGGGCGGGTCGGATTCTCCTCATCTCGCGCGCGGCCGCACCGCGGAGGCCGTGACCGAGCACTGCAGGGCGGCCATCGTGGCCGCCGGGCCGGCCTGCGTCGCGGTCAAGCCGCAGCTCGCCTGCTTCGAGCGGCTCGGCGCGCCCGGGTGGGAGGCGCTGGAGCAGGTCGTCGCGATCGCGCGCGACCACGGCCTGCTCGTCTTGGCCGACGGCAAGCGCGGCGACGTGCCGGTCACCGCCGCGGCATACGCACAGGCCCTGGTGGGCGCCACGCCGACCCCGTTCGGCGACGTCCCGGGCCTCGGCGCCGACGCCTTTACCGCGAACCCGCTGCTCGGCCGCGACTCGCTCGAGCCGCTCATCGACGCGGCCGCCGCCGCCGGCGCCGGCTGCTTCGTGCTCGTGCGGACGTCGAACCCAGGCGCCGCCGAGCTTCAGGACTCCGGCGAGCCGCCCCTGCACGAGCGCCTCGCGGCGATCGTGGACGAGCTGGGCCGCGAGCGGCTCGGCGGCTGTGGCCTCTCGCTGGTGGGCGCGGTGACCGGCGCCACCCGGCCGGAGCATCTCGGCCGGCTGCGGGAGCTCATGCCGCACGCGATCCTGCTCCTGCCGGGCGTCGGCGCGCAGGGCGGCCGCGTGCAGGACCTGGGCGCGGCCTTCGCCCCGCACCCTGCCGCCGGCCTCGTGACCGCCTCGCGTTCGATCGTGAACGCGTACACCGAGCGCGGCGGCGACCCGGCCACCGCCGCGGCCGCGGCGGCGGAGGAGCTGCGGGCGGCCGCATGGGAGCTTTAGCCCAACCGCGTCCGTATGCGCGATTCGGGCCTATCCTGAGTGTGCCGCGGTAGAGGCGCGGCCGCTGATGCACGCTCATCGACGACTAACGTTCGCGCGCTTCCTGGCGCCTCTCGCCCTGATCGCGTCCACGGTCGCGGTGCTTGCGCTCGTGATGGGCTCAGGCGTGACGGGCGATGACTCGGGCTCGGGGAGCGCCGGCACGCGCGACCTGCCGGCGGCCACGGACAAGACGACGACCACGGCCACCGGGCGGAAGCAGACGAAGATTCCGAAGACCTATGTCATCAGGGCGAACGACACGCTGAGCGGCATCGGTGCGAGGTGGGGATTGACCGTCGAGCAGCTCCAGGAGCTGAACCCCGAGCTCGATCCGCAGGGTCTCGTCGCGGGCCAGAAGATCAAGCTGCGCGAGTGAGCCCGCGCAGCCGCATGCTCGTCGTGGCGGCGATGCTGCTCGCCGCGGTCCCGAGCTCCGCTGCCGCCGCGGAGGTGCCGCCGCGCGTCCCGACCGCCCGGGCGGCCATCGTCGTCGACGGGGTCGACGGCACGGTCCTGTTCGCCAAGCGGCCCGACGCCGAGCGCTCGATGGCCAGCACGACCAAGCTGATGACGGCGCTCCTGTCGCTCGAGGAGGCGAAGCCCGGCGACGTCTTCACGGCGCCGGGCTATAACGCCATGCCGGCCGAATCGCGCATCAACCTGCGCGCCGGCGAGCGGATGACCGTGCATGACCTGCTCGAGGCGCTCCTGCTCGAGAGCGCGAACGATGCGGCGGTGGACCTCGCGGAGAACATCGCGGGGTCCCGCGACGCATTCGTCGAGCAGATGAACGAGCGCGCCTCCGAGCTCGGCCTCGACCACACCAGCTACGCGAACCCGGTCGGCCTGGACGAGCCGGGCAACTACTCCTCCGCCCGCGACCTGGCGACGCTGGCCCGAACGCTTCTGCGGAACAGGCGCTTCGCGCGGATCGTGGACTCGCCCGAGGCGACGCTGGAGTCGGGCAGCCACGTGCGCGTGATCGACAACAGGAACGACCTGGTGGCCGCCTACCCGTGGGTCAACGGCGTCAAGACCGGATACACCGCGAACGCCGGCAACGTGCTCGTGGGTTCCGCCGCGCGCGGGCCTCGGGCGCGCGTAATCAGCGTGGTCATGGGCGAGCCCACGGAGGCCGCCCGCGACGCCGATACGCTGGCACTGCTGCGCTGGGGGCTCGACCGCTTTCGCCGCGTCCGGGTGGTCCCGCGCGGGCGCACGCTGGCCCGTGTGGACGTGAAGTATCGCGACGAGCCGGCGCCGCTCGTGGCGCGCCGTGGCGTGGTCGTGACCGTGCGCGCCGGCCAGCACCTGGACCGCCGCGTGCACGCGCCGGACGAGCTCGAGGGACCGGTCGCAAAGGGCGAGCGCGTCGGTTCGGTTACCGTTCTGGTCGGAGGGAGGCGAGTGCGCCGAGTGGCGCTGGTCACGGCGGAGGAGGTCCCCGGAGCGGGGACGCTGAAGGTCCTCCTATCGGAGGTGGGGGTCCCCTTGACCGTCCTGATCCTGCTCGCAATCCTCGTTGGCGCTCTTCTCGCACTGCGTCGAGTGCGCATCCGGATCCGCATCGCAAAATGATCATCACCGTCACCCTCAACGCCGCCATCGACAAGACGCTCGCCGTGCCGAACTTCCGGCTTGGCCGTCGCCACCGCGCGGTCGAGCAGACCGCCATGGCGGGCGGGAAGGGCGTGAACGTGGCGCGCGCGCTGCGCGCGCTCGGCCAGCCGGTGATCGCGACCGGCGTGGCCGGCGGCCCCACCGGCACCCGGATCGTCGAGCACCTCACCGAGGAGGGCATCCTCAACGACTTCGTGCGCATCCGCGAGGAGTCGCGCACCTCCACGGCGGTCGTCGACCCCACGAGCGGCGAGCAGACCGAGATCAACGAGCACGGCCCGCACGTGACCGAGTCGGAGCTCGAGCTGTTCGTGGACAAGATCCTGTACCTGGCGAAGGGCGCAGCCGTGTGCGTGATCTCCGGCAGCCTTCCGCGCGGCGTGGACGCGGAGCTGTACGGGCGGCTGATCGAGGAGATGAAGCGGCTGGGGGTGATGACCGTGCTCGACTCGGAGGGCGAGCCGATGAGCATCGGCACCCGCAGGGGGCCGGACGTCGTGACCCCGAACGAGCTCGAGGCCGAGGGGCTCGTGGGCCACGAGTTCTCGGACGACGAGGACCGCCGGACCGGCGTCGGGGAGATGATCGAGCTCGGCGCGCGCGAGGCGCTGATGACCCTGCCGGACGGCTGCCTCGCGATGCTGCACGAGCCGTCGGGGGAGCGCGCCCTCTACCGCGCGACGCTCGAGCCGCTCGAGCCGGTCTCCTCGGTCGGGTCGGGCGACGCCTTCCTCGCCGGCTTCGTCGCCGCCCGCTACGGGGGCCGCGAGGTGGACGACTGCCTGCGCTTCGCGGTGGCCTGCGGCGCCGAGTCGACGCAGCATTTCGGGGCCGGCGTGCTGGAGCAGCGCGAGGTCGAGCGGCTGGTCCCGGACGTCCGGGTCGAGCAGCTCGAGACCCCTGCCGTGACCGTGGGGTGAGGTGTAGTGCGCAAGCGGCGGGCGGTGCCCGCCACGCAGCGACGCTGTTGGTACGCTCGCGGTTCGTCCGCCCGCGAACCTAGGATCCTCCAATGGAAGTTGAGATCGGCCGCGGCAAGAAGGGCCGCCGCGCATACGGCTTCGATGACATCGCGATCGTGCCGTCAAGGCGCACGAGAGATCCCGATGACATCGACATCACCTCGATGGTCGGGCCATACCGGCTCGAGCTTCCGCTGCTGGCCTCAGCCATGGACGGCGTCGTCTCGCCCGAGACCGCCGGGATCCTCGGCAAGCTCGGCGGCCTCGGCGTCCTGAACCTCGAGGGCATCTGGACCCGCTACGAGGACGCCGACGAGCAGCTCGAGCTGATCGCCCAGCAGCCGAAGGAGCTCGCCACAGGCGAGATGCAGCGGATCTACGCCGAGCCGATCAAGGAGGAGCTGATCGGGCAGCGGATCCGGGAGATCAAGGAGCACGGGGTCGTGGCGGCGGCCTCGCTCACGCCTCAGCGGGTCGGCAGGTACTACGAGACGGCGCTGGAGGCCGGCCTCGACATCCTCGTCATCCAGGGCACTGTGGTGTCGGCCGAGCACGTGTCGGCGAACACGGAGCCGCTCAACCTGAAGGAGTTCATCCGCGAGGTGCCGGTGCCGGTGATCGTGGGCGGGTGTGCCTCCTACGCCACGGGCCTCCACCTCATGCGCACCGGCGCCGAGGCGGTCCTGGTCGGAGTCGGACCGGGCGCAGCCTGCACCACGCGCGGCGTGCTCGGGATCGGCGTCCCGCAGGCCACGGCGATCGCTGACGTGGCGGCGGCCCGCTCGCAGCACATGCTCGAGACCGGCGAGTACGTGAAGGTGATCGCCGACGGCGGGATGCGGAACGGGGGCGACGTGTCGAAGGCGTTCGCCTGCGGCGCCGACGCCGTGATGATCGGCTCACCGC
>JBEVKE010000105.1:0-9419 GCA_040509835.1 Thermoleophilaceae bacterium | reverse complement strand
TTGAAGCCGCCGAACGGCGTGGACACGCGCACCGACGTGTTCGAGTTGATCGAGATCACGCCGGTCTCGAGGGCGCGCGCCGTGCGGATCGCCTTCGCGCCGTCGCGCGTCCAGACGGAGCCGGAGAGCCCGTAGATCGTGTCGTTCGCGAGCCGGATCGCCTCCTCCTCGTCGCGGAACGGGATGACGGTGGCCACCGGCCCGAAGATCTCCTCGCGAGCGGCGCGGTCGTCGTTGGAGACCGGAGCGAGCACCGTAGGCGGGAACCAGAAGCCCGGTCCGTCGGGCGCTTCGCCGCGGATCGCGACCGGCGCGTCGTCCGGCACGTACGAGGACACGGTCTCGCGCTGGTCCGCCGAGATCAGCGGTCCCATCTCGGTCGACTCGTCGAGCGGGTCGCCCACCCTGATCGACTCCACCGCCTCCTCGAGCACCTCCATGAACCGGTCCATCGCGGACCGCTCCACCAGGATGCGCGAGCGCGCGCAGCAGTCCTGGCCGGCGTTGCCGAACACCGCGCCGGGCGCCGACTGTGCGGCCTGCTCCAGGTCGGCGTCCGCGAACACGATGTTGGCCGACTTGCCACCCAGCTCGAGCGTCACGCGCTTGATCGTCTCGGCCGCGCCTGCGGCGATCCTGCGGCCGACTTCGGTCGAGCCCGTGAAGGCGATCTTCGCCACATCCGGGTGCTCGACAAGCCGCTGCCCACAAACCGAGCCCGGCCCGGCCACGACGTTCACCACGCCCTCCGGGATGCCCGCCTCGAGCGCGATTCGCTCGAACTCGAGCGCGGTGAGCGGCGTGAGCTCCGCCGGCTTCAGCACGACCGTGTTCCCGGCGGCGAGCGCCGGCCCGAGCTTCCAGCCCGCGATGGTGAGCGGGAAGTTCCAGGGGGTGATCAGGCCGACGACGCCGAGCGGCTCGCGGAAGGTCACGTCGATGCCGCCCGCCACGGGAATCGTCCTGCCCGTATTGCGCTCCGGCGCGCCCGCGTAGTAGCGGAACGTCTCGACGACCATGCCCATCTCCCCGCGGGCGTCGGAGATCGGCTTGCCGGCGTTGCGCGCCTCGAGCCGCGCCAGGTCCTCGAGCTTCTCCTCGAGCGCGTTTGCGAGCCCGTGCAGCAGCGCGGAGCGGTCTCCTGGTGCGATGGCGCGCCAGGAGGGAAAGACCCCCTTGGCACGGGCAACCGCAGCGTCGGTCTCCTCGATGCCGGCCTTGGGGACCTCCGCCATCACCTCTTCGGTGGCCGGCTCCAGAACTTGGATCATTGGGGTGCTTTCTGGCGATCTCTCGCCTCGTTCACGAGCGAGCCGACGACACGGCTCCGCTCGTCCTCCTCCGGATGCCACAGCACGCCCACCGCGAACGACTTCTCCGGCAGCTCGATTGCCTCGACCACGCCGTCGTCCGCGTGGCCGCTCACCGCCACGCCCTCGCCCAGCTCCTCCACGCCCTGGTGGTGCGCGGACTTCACCTCGGTCGTCTCCGAGCCCACGACGCGCGCGGCCAGCGACCCGGGCTCGAGCTCCACGCGGTGGTCGGTGAACACACCCGGCGTGTGGCGATGCAGCTCGAGGCCTAGGTGCTGGTTCAGGGTGCCGCCCTGGATCACGTTCAGCATCTCCATGCCCCGGCAGATCCCGAGGACGGGCATGTCACGTTCGAGCGCCCGCGTGCCGAGCGCGATCTCGAAGCGGTCGCGCTCGGGCCAGGTGTTCTTCGTCGCCGGATGCGGCTTCGCACCGTAGCTGCCGGGATCGATGTCGGAGCCGCCGGCGAGGATGAGGCCGTCGAGCAGGTCAAGCAGCTCGTCCGGAGTCTCGGCCACGGCGTCGTCCGGAGGCAGGATCAGCGCCAGTCCGCCGGCTCGCTGGACCGCCAGCGAGTACGTCCGCGGGGAGAGGTTGACGACCACCTCCCAGGCGGCCCAGCGCGCGCTCTCGATCGCTGAGCAGATTCCGATGACCGGGCGATTCACGCCCTACAGTCTCTCGAAGCCGCGGAACTTCTCCCAGTCGGTGACGGCGGCCTCCATCGCGTCGATCTCGATGCGCGCGCGGTTCAGGTAGTGGTCCACCACGTCCTGGCCGAACGCGTCCCGCGCGATGGCCGACTCGGCGAACAGGTCGCGTGCGTCGTACATGTTGTGCGGCACCCGCGGCTTGTCGGACTCGTACGCGTTCCCCTCGAACGCCGGCTCCAGGTCGAGCTCGTTCTCGATCCCGTGCAGGCCCGCGGCGATCATCGCCGCGAGCGCGAGGTAGGGATTCACGTCCGCGCCGGGTAGCCGGTTCTCCACGCGCAGGCCCTGGCCGTGGCCGACAACGCGCATCGAGCACGTGCGGTTGTCGTGCCCCCACGCCACCGCCGTCGGCGCGAACGAGCCCTTCACGAACCGCTTGTACGAGTTCACGTTCGGGGCGAACAGCAGCGTCAGGTCGCGCAGCGCCGCCAGCTGTCCCGCGACGAAGCGGTTGAACGTCGCCTCGTCGTCGGCGAACACGTTGCCGCCACCGTCGTCCTTCGCGAGCGACAGGTGGATGTGGCACGAGTTCCCCTCGCGCTCGTCGAACTTCGCCATGTACGTGATCGACATGCCCTCCTGCGCCGCGATCTCCTTGGCGCCGGTCTTGTAGATCACGTGGTTGTCGGCGGTGGCGAGCGCGCTGTCGTACAGGAAGTTGATCTCGTGCTGACCGAAGTTGCACTCGCCCTTCGAGTTCTCGACCGACATGTCGGCGGCCATCATCGAGTTCCTGATGCGGCGGATCAGCGGCTCGATGCGCGCCGTGCCGAGCATCGAGTAGTCGACGTTGTAGAGGTTCGCGGGCTCGAGGTCGCGGTACGCCTTGTGCCAGGCGTCCTCGTAGCTGTCGCGGTAGACGATGAACTCGAGCTCGGTGCCGGCCGCGGCCGTCCAGCCGCGCTCGGCCAGCCGCGCCAGCTGCTTCCGCAGGATCTGCCTCGGCGAGGCCACCACGTCGCTGCCGTCCTCCCACGCAAGGTCGGCCATCAGGAGGACTGTGCCCTCGTGCCACGGCACCAGCCGCAGCGTGTCCATGTCGGGCTTGAAGACGAAGTCGCCGTAGCCGCGCGACCAGCTCGACATCTCGTAGCCGTCGACGGTGTTCATGTCCACGTCCACGGCGAGCAGGTAGTTGCAGCCCTCTGCGTCGTGCTCGACCACCTCGTTCAGGAAGTGCTGGGCTGTCAGGCGCTTGCCCTGAAGCCTGCCCTCCATGTCCGCTATGCAGAGGAGGACCGTGTCGATGGTGCCGTCGTTGACGCTCTTCTTCAGCTCGGCGAGATCCATCGCGTGACCCTAACCGCACCGGGGTGTCTTGTGGTAGGAAGCGCAGGTGCTCCTTCTCGGCGTCGATGAGGGAACGACCGGCGTTAAGGCCGCTCTGTTCGACGAGCGGCTGCGCCCTGTACGCGAAGCGCGTCGCGACAAGCGGACAACCCACCCACAAAGTGGGTGGGTTGAGCAGGACGCTGAGGAGGTCCTGGAGGCGGTCACCGGAGCGGTGGGCGAGCTGCTCGACTGGGCCGACGAGGAGGTCGTGGCCTGCGGGCTCGACCACCAGGGCGAGTCGGTGCTCGCATGGGACGCCGAGACCGGCGCGCCGCTGTCGCCGATCGTCGTCTGGCAGGACAAGCGCTCGCAGGAGGTGCTCGACCGGATGGGCGAGCACGAGGAGGAGATCCAGTCGCTGAGCGGGCTGCCGTTCGACCCCTACTTCTCGGCCGCGAAGCTGGCCTGGCTGCTGGAGAACGAGGAGGCGGTGCAGCGGGCGCGCGCGGCCGGCACGCTCCGCATGGGCACGGTCGACTCGTTCCTGTGCGACCGGCTCGGCGCCGGCTTCGCAACGGACAACTCGACCGCGTCGCGGACGCAGCTCCACCGGCTCGGCACGCCCGGCTTCGACAAGCGCCTGTGCGAGCTGTTCCGCGTGCCGCCCGAGGTGCTTCCCGAGGTGCGCGACACGGCCGGCGAGCTGGGCACGCTCCGGCACGACTCCTGGCCCGCCGAGCTCCGGCTGTGCGGGCAGGTGGTGGACCAGCAGGCCGCGCTGGCCGGCGCCGGCTGCGTCGTGCCGGGACGCGTGAAGGCCACCTACGGCACGGGCGTGTTCGTGCTCGGCCACGTGGGCGACGAGGTGCCGAGGCCGTCCGGCGGGCTGCTCCCGACGGTCGCCTGGCGCATCGACGGCCGCATGGAGTACGCGATCGACGGCGGCGTCTTCGCCGCGGGGGCCGTGCTCGAGTGGATGTGCCGCGAGCTCGGGATGGCGGACAGCCCCGCCGCGCTCGCCGAGCTGGCACGCGGCGCGGAGGACAATGGCGGCGCGCGCGTCCTACCCGGGCTTGCCGGGGTGGGCGCGCCGTGGTGGAAGCCCGACGCCCGCGCGGTGCTGGCCGGCATGCACGGAGGCACGACGCGCGCGAACGTGGCCCGCGCGGCCTTCGAGGGCATCGCCTGGCGGGTGGCGGACGTCGTGGCCGCGATGCGCGAGAGCGTCGACGTCGACTCCCTGCGCGTGGACGGAGGCCTCACGAACGAGCCGCTCCTACTCCAGCTCCAGGCCGACACGATCGGCGTGCGCGTGGACGCAGCCGGCGCGGACGCCACCGTGCTGGGCGCCGCGGCGCTCGGAGCGGTGGGCGCCGGCGTGATTCCGTCGCTGGTGGACGCGGCCGAGCTGCTGCCAGTGGACCGCTCGGTCGAGCCGGAGCGGGACGACGACTGGCGCGCAAGCGGGCACGAACGCTGGAAGGCGTTCGTGCTCGCCGCTGTCGAGCTCCCGAGCGGCTAGGCCGGAGCGGGGGCCGGCGGCTCTGTCGTGTCCGTCGGCTTCTCCTCGGTGATGCCCATGCCCTCGTCGAAGTGGATGTTCTGCACGGGGCCGGTGTACTTGTTCTTCGCACTGGCGACCCACCAGATCCACACCGCGATGAACACGCCGCCGACCATCAGCGGGGCGTAGTTCAGCGCCGACCAGTCGAACTCGTCGTTCCACGGCACGGCGGCCGGCGTGAACGGCAGCGAGAAGATCACCACGCACAGCGCCACCCAGACGACCGCGATCGTGTTGATCCAGCGGTGGCGCGTCCCGAGGTTCCACGATCCAGGCACGAACTTGTCACCCGCGCGCAGGCGCAGGTACACCGGTGCGACGTACGCGATGTAGAGACCGATGACCGAGACCGACACGACCGCGAAGAACGCGACCGGGATGCCGGCGGACGTTCCCCACAGAGCCGGGATGGTGATGATCAGGGCGAGCACGCACACGCCGAGCACCGCGGCCACCGGCACGCGCTTCGAGTTGACTCGACTCCAGAAGCGCCACCCGGGCACGGCCCGGTCGCGCGAGAAGGCGAAGAAGGTGCGCGACGCGCTCGTGACACACGCCATGCCGCAGAACACCTGCCCGAGGAACGAGATCAGGATCACCGTCTCGGCCCAGCCCGAGGACATCGCGCTCGTGAAGACGGCCGGCGCGTAGCCGCCCGCGGCGTCGATCGCCTTGGTGTCCACCGCCGCGAACGTGATCGCCAGCAGCACGAACCAGCCGATGATCGCCGAGAAGAAGACGGACTGCCAGATCCCCTTCGCCGCAGCCATCTCGGCCTCCTTGGTCTCCTCAGACACGTGCGCCGAGGCGTCGTATCCCGTGACCGTGTACATCGTCAGGAGGAACCCGACCGGCAGCACGTAGGCCCAGAAGAACAGGCCCGTGGTGGAGCCGCCGTCGAACCCGGAGTTGTTGAACGTCTGTGTGAAGACGAAGTCGGCGTTCTGGTGGTGGTCCGGGACGATGATCAGGATCCCGATGATCACCGCGACGCCGGCGACGTGCCAGAACACCGAGATGTTGTTGAACAGCGCGACAAGGTGCGACGAGTAGATGTTGATCAACGCGTGCAGGATCAGGAGCACGACGAAGACGGCGAACACCTCGTCGAGCTGAACGTCGTCCGCGAAGTTGATCACCCCGAGGTCCAGCCCCCACAGGTTGAAGAGAGTCGAGCCGAAGGTCGCCGCCGCGTAGTCCACGGACGCCACCACGGCGAGCAGGCCGATCACGTTGAACCAGCCGGTGAACCACGACCAGGCCGGCCCGCCGAGCCTGGCGGCCCACCAGTAGGGGCCGCCGGCGGTCGGGTCCGCCGACGCGAGCTCGGACATCGAGACCGCGACTGTGAGGATCAGGAGGCAGATGATCGGCCAGGCCCATGAGATCGCGATCGGACCTCCGTTGTTCCACGCCTGGCCGTAGGTCGTGAAGCATCCCGCGAGTACCGAGATGATCGTGAACGAGATCGCGAAGTTCGAGAACGAGCTCCATACGCGCTCGAGCTCCTGCTTGTAGCCGAGCTCGGCTAGCTTCTCCTCGTCCCGCCCCAGCGCCTGAGCCTGATCCCCATCAGCCATCGGCAGTCTCTCCTCCTGGTAGACCGAGTCCCCGGCGCGACTGTACGCCAGGCGGGGGACAGAACGCAAGAGAGCAATGGGTGATTTCACCCACTATCGGGCGAGCGCGCCGATGACCTCCTGCCACCACGCGCGCGCGGCGGCCTCCTCCTCGGACCCGAGGCGGCGGCGCGCGTAGCGCTGGAGCTGGAGCGGCCCTCCGAGCGCGAGCTGGGGCCCTGTGCATGCGAAGCGTCCGTCCACCAGCACGACGAGCGCCCCGCGCCGGTCCCTGCGCGTCCGGATCTGCTCCGCCACCGGCACGCCGTTCACCTCGCTGGGGAAGCCGGCATCGCCGTCGCCCTCGGTCCACGGGCGCGTGCTGAACACGGCGGAGCCGGAGCGCAGGATCGGCTGGCGACGAGGTGGCAGGCCGACGGGGCCCACGCGCCAGCGCTCGAGCAGGTCGTCCATCTCCTCGGCGACCTCCTCGCGCACCATCACATGTAGCCGGTCCGCTGCCTCGATGCGCGTGGAGCCGCGCGGCAGCAGCGCCTCGTCACCGCGCACGATCACGCTCAGGAGCGCGTCGCGCGGCAGGCCGAGCTCGCGCACGAGCTGGCCGACGATCGCGTCGTCCGGTCCCACGGGGTACTCCACGATCTCGGCCCCGAGCCGCCGGACCGTGCCGGTCTCGACGAGCGGCCGCGGCAGCGCGGGCTCGCTGGTGGTCACGCCGAGCTTGCTCGCAAGCCACTCGACGGTCGAGCCCTGGAGCAGGGTCGATATCACGACGGTGAAGAAGACGATGTTGAAGAAGTCGTGCGCGCGCCCCTCCGGAACGTTTTCGATAACGGCAAAGGTCGCGAGCACCACCGGCACCGCGCCTCGAAGCCCCGCCCAGCCGATCACCACCCGGTCCTGCCAGCTGAACTCCTCCAGGGCGGTGGCCACCGCCGCGGACAGCGGCCGCGCGACGAACACGAGGATCAGCGTGAGCACGGTGCCCTCGAGCCACACGTCGCCCAGGGCGCTCGGGAAGACGAGCAGGCCGAGCGCGAGGAACATCGTGATCTGCGCGACCCACGCGAGCCCCTCGTGGAACACGGTCACGGTCTGCTTCGCCGGGATGCGCCCGGACCCCAGCATCAGACCGGCGATGTACGCGGCGAGGAAGCCGGACCCGTGCAGCGTCGCGGCGCCACCGAAGGCGAGGCCGGCAGCGGACAGCGTGGCGACCGGGTACAGCCCCGAGCTCGCCAGCCGAACCCGGCGGAGCGCCCACACCGCGAGCCATCCCACGGCCCCACCGACCAGCGCGCCGATCCCCATCTCGCGCGCGAACAGCGCGAGCATGTCGACAACGCCGTAATCCGGCTGCTGGATCCAGTCGATGAACCCGATCACGAGCAGCACGGCGACCGGATCGTTGAAGCCCGATTCGCCCTCGAGCGTCCGCGCCAGCCGGCGCCGAAGGGTGGATTCGCGCAGGAGCGCGAAGATCGCGGCGCCGTCCGTTGCCGAGATGATCGCTCCGAGAAGGAGGCCCTCGACCGTGGACAGGTCGAGCAGCCATGCCGCGGCGAGGCCGCAGATCACGCAGGTCCCGAGCGTGCCGAGGACGGCCAGCGACAGCGACGGCCTCAGCACCGGCCTGATCTCCTCGAAGCCCGCGGTGAGCCCGCCCTCGAACAGGATCAGCGCCAGCGCGACCACGCCGATCGTCCGGGCGAGCTCGTAGTCGTTGAAATCGATCCAGCCGAGCCCGTCGGTGCCCACCGCCATGCCGACGCCCAGGAACAGCAGGAGGCCGGGCAAACGGATCCGTGAGGCAAGGAGAGATGCCGCGATTCCCGCAGCGAGCAGCGCCGCCGCGACAAGGATCAGCTCGCCGTCGGGCATGGGGCCTGGAGACTCGCATGTGAACCGGCGCGGGCGTAGTGTCCGCTCATGCACGAGGAGATCACGATCCCCGAGCTCACCGAGGTCGTCGCACGCGTGACCGCCCTGCTCGGTCCGCGGGAGGGCAGTGTCATCCAGCTCGAGGGCGGCATAACGAACCGGAACTTCCGCGTGAAATTCGGCGGCACGGACTACGTCGTCCGCCTGCCGGGGAAGCGCACCGAGATCCTCGGGATCAACCGCACCGCCGAGTGCATCGCCAACAAGGCCGCGGCCGGGATGGGATTCGCGCCGGGCGTCGCGGCGATGTTCGAGGAGCCGCCCTGCCTCGTGACGTTATTCATCGACGGCCGCGAGATGCAGCCCGAGGAGCTGCGCGAGCCGGCGGTGCTCTCCCAGATCGGCCGCGACCTGCGCCGGTTCCACGAGTCAGGGACCGAGCTCCCCACCGGCTTCGACTCGTTCCGGCTGGTGGAGGAGTACGCGGAGAGCGGGCGTGAGCACGGCTCCGAGCCGCCCGAGGGGTACGACGAGGCGCTCGAGGTCGCGCACAGGATCGAGAAGGCGGTCCGGGACCAGCCGACGCATGAGACCGTGCCCGCGCACAACGACCTGCTCACGGCGAACTTTCTGCTCGACGGCGACCGGATCCAGCTGATCGACTGGGAGTACGCCGGCATGGGCGACCGGTGGTTCGACCTCGGCAACTTCGCGGTCAACAACGAGCTGGACGACGAGCAGGAGGAGCAGCTCCTCGAGGCCTACTTCGGCGAGCCGCCCGACGAGCGCCGCCGAGCGACGCTGAAGCTGTTCCGCTTCATGTCGGACTTCCGCGAGGCGATGTGGGGGGTCGTGCAGCGGGGCGTGTCCGAGCTCGACTTCGACTACGGCGACTACACCAAGAAGCACTTCGACCGCCTGGAGGAGGCGCGGCAGGACCCGCGCTTCGAAGGCTGGATCGAGGCGGCCCGGGCCTAGTGGCCGCGCTCAGGGAGCTCCCCGGCGCCGCGCGGTGCGTGATCGTCGGCGGAGGCGTCGGGGGAACGTCGATCGCGTACCACCTGGCGGAGCTCGGCTGGGACGACGTCGTCGTCCT
>JBEVKE010000104.1:0-8901 GCA_040509835.1 Thermoleophilaceae bacterium | reverse complement strand
CCCTCCAGGGCCGGGTGCTGCCGATCGGCGGGCTCAAGCAGAAGGTGCTGGCCGCGCACGCGGCGGGACTCACGGACGTGATCCTGCCCGAGCGCAACCGCGCCGACCTCGACGACGTGCCGGAGGAGGTCCGCGAGGCGATGGCCTTCCACCCGGTCATGACGGTCGGCGAGGTGCTGGAGCTGGCGCTCGAGCCGGCTCCGGCCACGGCCATCGCGGCCTAGCCGGCTCTCGCGCGGGCGGGGCGCGGCGTCAGTCAGTCGAGTCATCTTGACGCTGACGTCGCGCTCCGCCTTGCCGCCGCTGGATGCCTAGAAGGCAAATAACAGCAGCAGCACCACGACGATCACGAACGCCCCGAGCGCCAGGAGGGCGACCAGCCGCGGCGTCCAGCGCTCACCCGGAGGCCGCAGATCGTGGGGCGGAGGAGCGGCGCGAAGCGGCCCAGGCCGCTCGCCGATCCGGATGGTGCGCCGCTCGGCGGCAGGCTCGACGATGACCTGAGTTTCATCGGGCTTCACCTGAGGAGGAGAAGGTGTCTGAGGAGGAGGCACGTGTTCTGGGATCGGCGCCTTTCCGCGGGCCGATGCGGCGGTCGCCCGGGCGCGGGACATCCATGCGTTTCGCTCCTGGCGCGCGCGGTCGCGGGCCTCGGTAAGCGCGTCGCGCTCGCTCGTTGCCGCGGCGAGCTTCCCGAGCGCCTCGTCGCGGTCTGCCCGCGCCGCCTCGGCCTCGGCCTCGGCCCGGTTGCGGGCGGCGGTCGCGGCGTCGCGCTCCTCGCGCATCGAGTCGAGCTGCCGGCCCCGCTCCTCCTCGGCCGACCGGCGCTCACGCTGTGCGTCCTCCTCGGCGGCGGCGGTGTGCGTCCGAACCTGCTCGAGCTCGGTCTGCAGCTGCTTCGCCTTCTCCTGCGCCGTTCGCGCGCGCTCGCGCAGCTCGCGGGTCATCTCGGTATGCGTCTCGCGCAGCTGCGCGAGCTCCTCGTCGCGCCGCTGGACCTCGGCGAGCGCCGCGGCCAGCTCGCCCTCCAGCACGGCGGTCCGCGGGCGCCGGGCAGGCAGTCGCTCGGCCGTGGTCACGACGGCCTCGGGCGCGGCCTCGTCGGCGTCGGGCACCGGCAGCTGCACAGCCAGGTCAGGGCTCACCGTCAGCTCGGCGTCGTCGAGCCTCGTCTGCTCGCCGGTCCAGGCGAACGCCGCCACCCACTCCTCGCCCTCCTCGGCGGCCCACGGCTTGTGCTCGAGCACCGCCAGCATGCGCCGCCGCTCGCCGCGCACCTCCACGTCGAGCGTCGGCCGCAGGAAGCGATGGCCGCGCAGCCCGAACCAGCGTCCGACCACCTCGAGCCGGTCGTCGCTCGCCCACTCGAAGCGGTCGACCTCGAACGTCACGCTGGGCAGTGCTGGTGCGGGAGCGGTGCTCATAGGGA
Source organism: Thermoleophilaceae bacterium (assembly GCA_040509835.1). Classification (GTDB taxonomy): domain Bacteria; phylum Actinomycetota; class Thermoleophilia; order Solirubrobacterales; family Thermoleophilaceae; genus JACVRW01. Next base: position 7,472 of record JBEVKE010000104.1, on the reverse strand, counting down.
GTTCGTGAGCCCTCCGTCGACCAAAAGCGTAGTGCCCGTGATGTAGCTCGCGCGCTCGGAGCAGAGGAATACCGCCGCCGCGGCGATCTCCTCGGGGCTGCCCAGCCGCCCGGCCGGAATCTCGTCACGGGCGACTTCCTGCGCCTTCTCGATCGAGCCGTGGAGGTGGCTGATGCGATCGGTGGCGATCCGGCCCGGCAGGATCGTGTTCAGCGTGATGCCGTCGGCGGCGAGCTTCTTGGCGAGCACCTTGAAGGCGCCTAGGAGCCCGGGCCGGTGTGCGCTGGACAGGAGCAGCGAGGGGATCGGCTCCTTCGCGGCGGACGACGAGATGCTGACCACCCGCCCGAAGCCGCGCTCGCGCATACCGGGCACCACCAGCTCGATCATCTCAATGGCAGCGACCACGAGCTCGCGGTGCGCCGCCTCCCACTGCTCGCGCGTGAACTCCAGCGGGTCGCCGCCCGGAGGGCCTCCGGTGTTCGTCACGAGGATGTCGATGGGCCCGAGATCGCGCTCGACTGCCTCGATCAGGCCGGGCGCCGCATCAAGGTCGACTGTGTCGTGGACGTAGCCACGGGCTCCGATCCCTGCGGCGGCCGCCTCGATCCTGTCCTCGCTCCGCGAGCTGATCGCCACCCGCGATCCCTCGAGCGCCAGCTCGTTCGCGATCCCGAAGCCGATGCCCTGTGACGCGCCGGTCACGAGGGCCACTTTTCCGTCAAGACCGAGGTCCATCTCAGCGCAGCGTACCGGGCCGGGTACCCCATTTGGGTGATCAAGCGGAACAGTCTCGGCTCCGATGTGCTTGGATACACGACTTCTGATTCGAACTGCCGAGTCTCCGCTGTCCCGACGGCGGAGAACGGGGGACCCAATTGCGGCCGGCCGTACGGCCGCTGGGGCGAATCGCGACCAGCGTGTCGCGTAGCGCCACTTTCCGGCGCGAGCCCGTCAGCTCACCTCGTAGGCACTGGAAAGGGGACTGTTGGTGCCAAGCATTCTGCATGCAGTGCGTCGTTCGCATCTCGCCGTCATGGCGGTGTGCGCAGCGCTGCTGTGCGCGGCGGCCGTGCCCGCGCTCGCCGACCCGGGCGCGAGCGCGTCCGGCGGGGCGAGCGCCTCGAGCGACATCATCGTCAAGCGCGGCAACCGCGGCGACGCGGTACGCAGCATCCAGCGCCAGCTCGGCCTCACCGTGGACGGCGTCTTCGGCCCGATGACCGAGCGCGCCGTGAAGCGCTTCCAGAGCCGTCACGACCTGGTTCCGGACGGCATCGTCGGCCCGCTCACCCGCGGAGCGCTGGGGCTGAAGCCATTCAGCGCCCGCTCGCTCCGCCGCGCCACCAGCCCGAGCGTCCGGATCCCGGCCGTCCTGAGCCGCATCGCCGAGTGCGAGTCCGGCGGCAACCCGCGAGCGATCTCGCCGGGCGGCACCTACCGCGGCAAGTATCAGTTCAGCCGCTCCACCTGGCACAACCTCGGCGGCGCCGGCGACCCGGCGGACGCCCCCGAGTGGCTCCAGGACAGGCTCGCGCTGAAGCTGTACCGGCAGAGCGGCACCGCCCCCTGGCCGAACTGCGGCGGCTAGGCGCTGAGCGCCGCGTGGCGGCGCCGGCCAAGCGTTAGCCCCACCAGCGTCGTCGCGCACAGCACCGCGAGCGCCGTGTAGGGCACCGTGTCGGTAGTGGCGTCCGCGACCGCGCCGCCGACGCCGGCGCCGAACACGTGCCCGAGCGCCCACGCGAGGTTCGAGATGGCGAAGGCGAGCGCCAGGTCGAGCCCGGCGTCCTCGGCGGCGTCCGAGAGCAGCGCCATCCCGGGCGCCCAGAAGCTCGCCAGCGCCACGAACGTCAGCGCCACGCACAGCCCCACCAGTACCGCCGTCTGCGGAAGCGGCAGCACGATCGCCATGACCGCCGCGCCGGTCAGCCCCGCGCGGATCGGCGCCAGGCGCCCCGCACGGTCCGAGAAGCGGCCCGCGATCGGGCTCACCACCGCCTCCACCGCCGCGCTCAGCAGAAACACAACACCAATCGTGGCGCCGGACACGCCGAGGTCGTCGAGATGGAGCGGCACCAGCACCTCGACCACGCCGCTGAAGAGCGCCGGGAGCGTGAACACCCAGAAACCGATCATGACCGCCGGGCGCCCCAGCGCTCGCAGCATCCTGCCGATGCCCGGGCTCTCCTCGGGCTCGGCGGCGGGCATCGTCCACGCCCACGCCGCGAGCCCGGCCGCCACGACCGCGACCGAGCTGAAGACCAGCTCCGGGCTCAGCACCGACGCCGCCCCGCCCAGCACGGGCCCGAGCAGCACCCCGACGATCGCCGCGCTCAGCGCTGCGCCGATCAGCTCCCCGCGCCGCTCGACCGGCGCGGCGGAGATCAGCCACGCCATCCCGGCCGCCCACATGCAGGCGCCGCCGACGCCCTGGATGAAGCGGGCGGTGTCGAGCACGACGACACTCCCTGCGAACGCGAAGCTGATGCTCGCCAGGCCGAGCATGGAGAGCCCGAGGAGGAGGGTCGGCTTCACGCCCCAGCGGACGGCGAGCCAGCCGGACGGGAGTGCTCCGATGAAGGTGCCGGCCGGATAGGCGGCGGTGAGGATGCCGGCCCCAGTCTTCGACAGATTCAGCTCGTCGGAGTAGTGGGGGAGGAGCGGCGCGACGGCGGCGAAGAACATCGTGTCTACCAGGACCACCGCGGCCACGAGCCAGAACAGCCGGCGCATCGTGCGATCCTACGCCAGTCATGCCGACCATCCGCGACGAGCTGGAGGAGTGGCTGCGCATCCCGTCGGTGTCGACCGGAGGCGGGGACACCGGGGCTCTCGAAGCAGCCTGCGACTGGGCGATCGAGCGCATCGAGGCCGCCGGCGGCGGTGCCGAGCGGGTGACCGTGAACGGCAGCCACCCGATGGCGGTCGGCGAGCTGCGGGCGAGCGACGGCGACGCGCCGACGATCCTCTCCTACGGCCACTACGACGTGCAGGATCCGGGCCCGCTGGACGCCTGGGAGTCGCCGCCGTTCGAGCCCACGGAGCGCGACGGCCGCCTCTACGCCCGCGGCGCGGCCGACGACAAGGGCAACTTCCTGCCGCTGCTCCACGTGGCCTGCGAGCTCGCGAGCGCCGGCGAGCTTCCCGTGAACGTCCGGTTCCTGATCGAGGGGGAGGAGGAGATCGGCAGCGAGGGCGTGCTGCGCCACCTTCGGGAGGAGCCACCCGACGTGGATGCGGCGATCGTCTTCGACTCGCTGATGGCGGACGAGCGCACGCCGGCCATCAACACCGGAACGCGTGGGCTCGTCCAGGGGCCGGTGGAGGTACGTACGGGCGCCCGGGACGTCCACTCGGGGCTGTACGGCGGCGCGGTCCTGAACGCGACCCACGTGCTCATGGAGGTGCTGCGCGCGGTCCTTCCGGATGCCGAGGGCCGCACGCGCGAGGAGCTGCGCGCCGGCGTGGCGCCGCTCGAGGACGCCGAGCGCGAGTCGTGGTCGCGCCTGCCGAACGGCGCGGACATGATCGCCGAGGCCGGCGCCGTCGCGGTCGCGGACGGAGCGGCGCAGGAGTTCTGGGAGCGCACCGGCGCGGAGCCCGCCGTGGACGTGAACATGCTCACCGCCGGGGAGCCGCGGACCGTCATTCCGTCGACCGCCCGCGCCCAGCTCAGCATCCGGCTCGCGCCCGGCCAGCGTGCGGCCGAGATCGCGGCGGAGGCGGAGCGGCTGCTGCGCGAGGCCGTTCCGGACGGCGCCGAGCTGTCGGTCCACCTCGACCTCGCCGAACCGGCCCTATTCGATGCGAATGAGCCGGCGCTTCAGCTCGCCGCCGGGGCCTTCGAGCGGGCATGCGGGACGGCGCCCGCGTTCGTGCGCCTGGGAGGGACGCTGCCGCTCCTCTCGGTGCTGGCCGAGCAGCGCGTGCCGACGATCGTGAGCGGCTTTGCGCTCGGTGCCGATGCCTTCCACGCGCCGAACGAGAGCTACCGGCTCGAGAGCCTCCGCCTCGGCGAGCTCACCGCCGCGGAGCTGTACCGCGCCCTGGCGGGCCTGCCGCGCTAAGGGTCGATCCCTCACCGCCGATAAGGGGAAGGTGGGCGTCCCAAAGCGGCATCTGAAGGCTGTCGACGGCAGCGGCTTCGCGCAGGACCCGTGGGAGCAGCGCTTCCGGCTGCTCGCGGGCAGCGTGCGCGCGCTCGTCTCGGTTCATGACGCGGCGGGCGCGTTCCTGTACGCATCGCCGGTCGTCTCCGAGCTGACCGGCGTTCCGCGCGACACACTGCTGGGGAGCCCCGTGCAAGCGCTGATCCACCCTGAGGACGCCGAGCGCGTGATGGCGCTCCACCGCGGCTGGATGCGCGGTCCCGGCGCCGAGACCGTCGAGTACCGCCTTCTCTCCGCGGGCGGCGGCTGGTGCCCCGTCGAGACCACCTTCGTCGCGGGCAACATCGCCGAGGTGCAGTGGCTCACGAGAAGGCTCGACCTCGTGGGAGCCGAGCCACAGACCGCCGCCGAGATCGACCCGGCCACCGGCCTGCCGACTCGCTACTCGCTCCTGGACCGGCTGGCGTGGGCGCTCCATCCGGCCGGCTCCGGCGCCGCGGGCGTGATCGTGATCCGGATCGACGGCCTCGAGCGGATCGTCGAGGACCGTGGCCGCCCGGGCACCAGTGTCGTGCTCCGGGAGCTGGGCCGCCACATCGCCTCCGCGCTTAGGCCGCTCGACCTCGTCGGCCAGCTCGACGAGGAGCGGCTCGCGGCCGTGTGCGCAGGCGTGCACGACGGCACCACCGTGGCCCGCATCGCCGAGCGCATCCTGGACGTCGCGCAGCGCCCGATCGGGCCCGGCGGCCTGCCGGTGATCCCGAGCGTGGGCGCCACCTGCGCGCCCGCCGGCCAGCGCCGTCCCGCGGCGCTCCTTCAGCTCGCCCTCAATGCCGCCGACCAGCTCGGCGAGCGCGGCGGCAACGACTTCGCGGTCGTCTAGCTCGCGGGCGTTCGCCTGAGGCGGTGGATGAGCACGCGCGGCGCGCGCGGGCTCGCGACGCTCTTCACCGTCCAGCCGCGCTCCGGCGCGGCAGCCAGGAAGCGCTCGGCCGGTACCCGGCCGGGGTCGGCAAGCAGCACCAGGCCGGCCTCGTCCACAAGCCGCGGCAGCAGGTCGAGCAGCAGCTCGACGTTGCGGGCCTCGTAGAGCACGTCGCTCGCCAGCACGAGCGGCCACGGGGCGCGTTCCACGAGCGGACCCGGCTCGGCCCACGAGCACTGAAGCGTCTCGAGCTCCACGCCGTTGCGCTCCGCGTTCGCCGCGGTGGCGCTCACCGCGTCGGGCGACCAGTCCGTGGCGAGCACGCGGCCGCCCGCCAGCGCCGCGGCGATGCTGGGCAGGCCCAGCCCGCAGCCGAGCTCGAGCGTCGGAGCGCCGCGCAGCGATCGCAGCGACACGTCGTGCGCCAGCGCGACCCCACTCGTCCACAGCTCGGCCCAGTACGGCAGAAACTCCTCGTGCTCGAACGCCTCCTCCGAGATCAGCGCCTCGGCGTCCGGGGGCCGCAGCAGCTCGACCTCCGCGCCCGGCAGCGCGATCCGCTCGGCGATCACTCGAGCCGCCCGGCCTCGCGGGCGGCCTCCTCCGCGGCGTCGAGCTGGCGCTCAATCAGCTCGAGCCCCGAGCTCCAGAAGCCGGGGTCTGAGAGGTCCACGCCCACGATCGCCCCGAGCTCCTCGGGCGGCCGGGAGCCGCCGGCGCGGAGCAGGTCGAGGTAGGACTCCACGAAGCCCTCGCCCTCCTCCTCGTACCGCCGGTACACCGACAGCGCGAGCAGGTGGCCGTAGGCGTAGGCATAGACGTAGCCGGGGGCATCGACGAAGTGCCAGATGTAGGACCACCACATGCCGTAGTCGTCGTCGAGCTCGACGCTGTCGCCGAGCAGGTCGCTCTGGGTGGCCAGCCACAGCTCGCTGAAGCGCTCCACCGACAGCTCGCCCCGATCCCGGCGGTCGGTGTGGATCGCGTGCTCGAAGCGGTTCATCGCGATCTGGCGGAACACAGCCGCCACCGCGCCGTCGAGCGCGCCGGCGAGCAGGTCGAGCCGCTCGGCGGGGCCAGGGGCGCGCTCGAGGAGCCGCTCGAGCACGATGTTCTCGCCGAAGATCGACGCCGTCTCGGCCAGCGTCAGCGGAGTCGTGAAGTGGAAGATGCCCTGCGGCCGCGCGAGCGCCGCGTGCACGCCGTGGCCCAGCTCGTGGGCCATCGTGAGCACGTCGTGCGGGCGCGAGGTGTAGTTCAGCATCACGTACGGGTGCGCGGAGGGCACCGTGTACGAGCAGAACGCGCCGCCGCGCTTGCCGGGCCGGGGCGGCCCGTCCATGTAGCCCCCGGTGAAGAACTCCTCGGCCGTGGCGCCCAGCTCCGGCGAGAAGGTCCGGTAGCAGTCGAGCACGATCTGCTCGGCCTCGCCGTAGGGGATGCGGTCGTCCGAGTCCGACACCGGGGCCATCCGGTCGTAGGAGGCGAGCCGGTCGAGCCCGAGCAGGCGAGCCTTCAGCGAGTACCAGCGGCGCGCGAGGTCGTAGCGGCCCTGCACGGCGGCGATCAGCGCCTCGACCGACTCGTCGCTCGCCTCGTTCGCCAGGTTCCGCGACGCGAGCCAGTGCGGGTACTCGCGCAGCCGGTCCTTCGTCGCCTTGTCCTGGAGCAGCGTGTTGAAGACGAAGGCGCGCGTGCGCAGGCCGGGCCGCAGCGCAGCGGTGACCGCCGCGGCGGCCTCGCGGCGACGATCGCGGTCGGAGTCCTGGAGAAGCGACAGGCCCTCCTCTAGCGAGGCCGGCTCGTCCCGGCCGGGCAGCGGCACCTCGAGCGCCGACGTCTGCTCCGTGAACAGACGCTGGAAGGCCGAGCCACCGGTCACGTTCGTCTCCGTGAGCACGCGCTCCTCGGGCTCCGACAGCTGGTGGGGGCGGTAGCGGCGCAGGTTGCGCAGGTGGTGGGCCGCGAAGCCGAGCTCTGCGCTCGCGAGCAGCTCGTCCACCCGTTCGTCCGGCACCTCGTTCCAGGCGAGGTCGAAGAAGAGGAGCTGAGTCTCGATCGCCGCGCCGAGCTCCTGCGCCTTCTGGAGGCGGGCGCCGCGAGCCGGGTCGGTCGTGTCCAGCGAGAAGCTGAGCATGACGTAGGACCCGGCGCGGCCCGCGCGATCGTGGATCGCCGCGAGCTCCCGCATCGCCTCAGCCAGCTCAGCCGCGTCGAGCTCCGTGACGCGACCTCGGTAGGTGCCGGCGAACGCCTCGGCGCGGTCGCGCGCCTCGGTAAGAAGCTCCTCCACGGCCTCCGGTCCCCGCTCGTCCACCAGCGGCTCGAGATCCCAGCTCGCCGCCTCCAGCTGCTCGTCGACTGTCGCGCTCACGGGCTCGAGATTAGCCGTCAGTATCCGGGCAATGAGCGATCCGCCCACACCACTCGAGGAG
>JBEVKE010000103.1:0-24410 GCA_040509835.1 Thermoleophilaceae bacterium | reverse complement strand
AAGGTGCTCGGCGGGTCGAGCTCGATCAACGGGATGATCTTCCAGCGCGGCAACCCGATGGACTACGAGCGCTGGGCGTCCGACCCCGGGATGGAGACCTGGGACCACGCCCACTGCCTGCCGTACTTCAAGCGGATGGAGAACTGCCTCGCCGCGGCGCCGGACGATCCGTTCCGTGGCCACGACGGTCCGCTCGTGCTCGAGCGCGGTCCCGCGAAGGGCCCGCTGTTCGACGCCTTCTTCGAGGCGGTCCAGCAGGCCGGCTACCCGCTCACCGACGACGTGAACGGCTACCGCCAGGAGGGCTTCGCCCCCTTCGACCGCAACGTGCACGACGGCAGGCGTCTGTCGGCGGCGCGCGCCTACCTGCATCCCGTGATGAACCGGCCGAACCTCACCGTCGAGACGCGCGCGTTCACCACGAGGATCCTGTTCGACGGCAACCGCTCCACCGGAGTGGAGTACTCGCGCCGGGGCCGCGGCGGCCGGCGGGTGAGCGCCGGCGAGGTGATCGTGTGCGCCGGTGCGATCAATACCCCGCAGCTGCTTCAGCTGTCCGGAATCGGCGCCGAGGCCGACCTGCGCCCGCACGGGATCGACGTGGTGGCCGACCTCCCCGGAGTGGGGGAGAACCTTCAGGACCACCTCGAGGTGTACGTGCAGCACAGCTCGACGCAGCCGGTGACGATGGCGCCGTACTTCGCGATGAAGCGGCGTCCGCTGGTGGGCGCCGAGTGGCTGTTCCGCAAGACCGGCCCGGGCGCCACCAACCACTTCGAGGCCGGCGGCTTCGTGCGGGGCAACGACGACGTGAAGTACCCGAACCTGATGTACCACTTCCTGCCGATCGCCGTGCGCTACGACGGCACGCTGCCCGAGGGTGGCGGCGGGCACGGCTACCAGGTGCACGTGGGCCCCATGTACTCCGACGTGCGCGGCACCTGCAAGATCGTCAGCGCCGACCCGCGCGACAAGCCCGCGCTCCTCTTCAACTACCTCTCGACCGAGAACGACAGGCGCGAATGGATCGAGGCGATCCGCGTGACCCGGAGCATCCTCGACGCGCCCGCGTTCGAGCCGTTCAGCGGCGGCGAGCTGTCGCCCGGCCGGGACGTCGACACGGACGAGCAGGTGCTCGACTGGGTGGCCAAGGACGCCGAGACCGCGCTGCATCCGTCGTGCACGTGCCGGATGGGCACGGACGAGCTGTCCGTCGTGGATCCGCTCACCATGAGGGTGCGCGGCACGGAGGGCCTCCGGGCTGTGGACGCCTCGGTGTTCCCCTACGTCACGAACGGGAACATCTACGCGCCCGTGATGATGGTCGCCGAGAAGGCCGCGGACCTGATTCTCGCGAACACGCCGCTACCGGCGGAGCCCGTCGAGTTCTACCGGCACACGGTCAGTCGCGGCGCACCAGCCTGAAGGCCGAACGGGCGATATCGTGGTCGCGCGTCGAAGCTCCACCTTCGGCGCCATGCCCCGGGACGTGTTCGCGTCGCCGGGGCGCTTACATTAAGGTCGCGGGATGGCCCGCCCGACGCTGGACCTCGTGGACCCGCGGATCGCGAAGGCGCTGTCTCACCCGATGCGCGCGCGCATCCTGATGATCCTCAACGAGAGGGTGGCGAGCCCGAATGAGATTGCCGACACGATCGACGAGCGGCTACCGAATGTGAGCTACCACGTTCGCGCGCTGCTCGAGCTCGACTGCATCGAGCTCGTGGACACGGCCCAGCGGCGGGGCGCTATCGAGCACTACTACCGCGCAGTCGTGCGACCGTTCTTCAGCGACCGCGATTGGAAGCGGCTGCCCCGCTCGGGCCGGCAGGCGATTTCGGACTCGCTCCTCCAGGTCTTGTGGGAAGACGTCTCCGAGAGCATCAAGGCGGGGACGTTCGAGGCGCGCGCCGACCGCCACCTCACCCACACCCGCATGGTCCTGGACGAAGAGGGCTGGACGGAGATAACGAAGCTCCTGAACGGCGTCCTGGGCCAGGTGGAGAAGATCGAGGCCGACAGCAGGGCGCGCCTTCGGAAGGCCGGCAACGGAGCCGGGATCCCGACGACCTTCGCGCTCACGCACTTCGAGTCACCGCCCCGGCCGCCCGCTTGATGCTGGAATGAGCGGATGCTCCCGCTCGACCGCCGTCAGTTCCTCCTAGGTACTGCCGGCACCGCAGTCGGCCTCGGGGTCCGCGGAGAGTCCGCGGGGCTGTCGCGGCGCGCGCTGCGCGAGCTGCGCGCCGCGGTGCGGGGACCGGTGTCGACGCCGCGTGGCAGCGCGGCGCTCGTCTACAACACGCGCTTCGAGGGCCGCCGCCCGGACGCGGTCGTGCACGTGCGCGACACCGCCGACGTGGCCGCTGCGGTGCGCTGGGCGAATCGCTTCGACGTGCCGCTGGTGGCGCGCTCGGGCGGCCACAGCTACGCCGGCTACTCGACCACGACCGACGGAGTGGTCCTCGACCTGTCGGCGCTCCACGGCGTGCGCGTCTCCGGCGGGCGGGCCACGGTCGGGCCCGCCGCCCGGCTGATCGACGTCCAGCGGGCGCTCACGCGTCGCGGCGTGACCGTGCCGTCGGGCTCATGCCCCACCGTCGGCGTCGGCGGCCTCGCGCTAGGCGGTGGCCACGGCCTCGCGGGGCGACGCTTCGGCCTGACGAGCGACAACCTCGTCGCGGCGCGCGTCGTGACCGCTGACGGCCGTGTCCGCCACGTCGACGCGAGCACGAACGAGGACCTCTACTGGGCCTGCCGCGGCGGGGGCGGAGGGAACTTCGGGATCGTCACGTCCCTGACGCTGCGCACGCACCGCGTCTCCCGCGCCGCGTACTTCTTCGTGTCATGGCCGTGGTCGCAGACGAGCGAGGCGATCGCGGCGTGGCAGCGCTTTGCGCCGCACGCGCCTCGGGCGCTCACGTCGATCCTCTCGCTCGGCACGACCGGTGGTCAGGGCGCTCCGCGGGTGTCCGCGCTCGGGCAGTACTTCGGGAGCGAGGCGGCGCTGCGGCGGCTCGTCCGGCCGCTCACCGGCGTGGCGGGCGCGAGCCTGACGACCGGCACGTCGAGCTACTTCACGATGGTGCTGCGGTGGGCCGGCTGCCTCGACGGCGGCCTGTCCGCCTGCCACCGCTCCACCCGCTCGAGCTTCTTCGCGAAGTCGGACTACTTCCACACGCCGGCCGGCCCGCGCGGCCGCGCGAGGATGATCGACTGGGTCGAGCGCCGCCAGGGCACGCCGTCGCTGGGCTCCGGGGCGCTGCTCCTCGACGCCTACGGCGGCGCCCTGAACAGGCCGGCGGCGGATGCGACCGCGTTCGTCCACCGCGACATGCTGTTCTCGCTCCAGTACCTGGCCTACTTCGGCGGCGCCGCGGCCGGGCGGGCGAGCAGGCGCTGGATCAACGGGGTCTGGCACGCCCTCCGCCCGCATGTGTCGGGCGAGGCGTACCAGAACTACATCGACCGGGACCTGGACCACTGGCAGCGCGCCTACTACGGGGCGAACCTCGGCCGCCTGCGCGAGATCAAGAAGCAGGTCGACCCCGATTTCCGGTTCCGCTTCCCGCAGGCGATTCCGCCGGCGCGCTGATGGACCGCGGCTCCCTCCGGCGGCTGCGCGCGCAGCCCGGCTACACCAGATTCGTGTCCGCTGCGACGCTGGCGCGCGTCTCCGACGAGATGTTCTCGGTCGGGGTCGTCCTGCTGGTGCTCGACCGCACCGGCAGCCCCGGCCTGGCCGGCGCGACCGTGGCCGCGATCACCTTCCCAAGCCTCCTGAGCGGCCCGTTGCTCGGCGCGTGGCTCGACCTCACGGGCCGGCGCCGCACGCTGATGGTGATCGACCAGCTCGTGATCGCCTCGGTGCTCGTCGCGCTGGTGTTGCTCATCGGCCACGCGCCGAACTGGGTGCTGCCGCTCGTCGTGATCCCCGCCGGAATCACCTACCCGCTGTCATTCGGGGGCTTCACCAGCATGATCCCCTCGCTCGTGCCCGGGGAGCTGCTGCCGCCCGCGAACGCGCTCGAGACGACCAGCTTCAACTCGGCGCTCGTGATCGGGCCCGCGCTGGCCGGCACGCTGTCCGCGGTCGTGGCGCCCGTCGCGCCGCTCGTCGTCGAGGCGGCGCTGGCGCTCGCCGCCCTCGCGCTGATCGTGCGGATCCCCGGCCTGGACCAGGTGCCGGAGCACGCGCCGAACCGTACGCTGTGGAGCGTCGCCGGCGACGGCCTGCGCAAGATCGTCGCGGTCCCGCAGCTGCGCGCGGTCACGGCCACGGCGGCCTTCGGGATGTGCGGGCTCGGGCTGCTCACCGTCGCGTTCCCGCTGTTCGCGGTGGAGCATCTCGACGTGGAGCGGAGCACGGCCGGCTACATGTGGGCGGCGTTCGCGGTCGGCTCGACGCTCGGCGCGCTCAGCCTGGTGCGAGTCCAGCGCCGCTTCCCGCCCGAGCGGATCGTGCTGGCCGGCTACGCGCTCTTCGGCGTCCTGATGCTCACGTGGCCGCTCGCCGACACGCTCGCGGTCTTCCTCATCCTGGTCGCGCTGGCGGCGCTGGTGGACGGCCCCGCGCTCGCCGCGCAGTTCGGCACCCGCCAGGTGCACGTGCCGCCTTCGCTCTACGGGCAGGTGTTCACGACGGCGGTGGGGGTGAAGGTCGGATCGTTCTCGCTGGGTGCCGCCCTTGGCGGCGTGATCGCCGCGGGGCTCGGCTCGGCGGAGACGATCGCCATCGCCGCGACCATGCAGCTTGCCGGCGCGGTGGTGGGCGTCACTCTTGCGTGTCTCCCTGGTCTTCCGGAGCGAGATGGAGCTGCTCGCCCTCAGCCGGCTCGTAGGGCCTGAACTCGGGCGGTGGGAGCGGCTCGGTCGTGGCGTCCGCCTCGGCAGCGGCGCCGGGCCTGCGCGGCGGGCGGCGGGTCCTGATCGGCGGCGTGCTGCCAGGCGCCTCGGCCGGCACGTCGTCGGGCGGCCGCTTCGCCCGCTCGCGCGTTCCCGCCAGGAACAGGATCGCCGCGCCGGCGGCGCCGAAAATGTTCTGACCCACGCCCCGGTCCAGGAGTCCGGCGAACACGAGCGCGCCCGCCCACACGCCGGCGCCGGCGATCACGGTGCCGTCGCCGAAGGGCAGGTGGAAGCGGGCGCCCTCGGCCCGGGCGAAGAGCAACGCGAGCACGCCGAGTGCCAGGATCAGCTGGCCGCCCTCGACGAACGAGAAGGACCCGAGCGTGCTGAGCATCAGGAGCAGCGCACCCGCCGCCGCGAGGCGCTGCTCGACGTTCAGGATGCGCGCGGCGCGCGCCGTGCGACGTAGGACGTCAGCCGCCATCGTCGAGGGACCGCCGGCCCGAGAAGCCGGCCTCGGGCTCGTGCCAGTACTCGATCGCGTCCTCGCCCTCCTGCCAGCACAGGTAGACCTCGCGGCCGTCGCGCATCGAGGGGAAGTCGAGCAGGCCGCGGTCGAGGTCGCGGAGCACGACCTCGAGCTCGCGCAGCTCGGCGATCGAGTCGCGCAGGTCGACGAATCCCTCCGAGACGGTACGACCGGGGTCGCCGCCGCCGTTCGTGGGCCCGGCCTCCGAGAGGGCCTCACGCGCCTCGCGGTCCCCGAGCCGGTCGCGGGCGGAGCGCATGCGCTCGATCAGCTCCACGACGTGCGGCAGGAGCTCGGACGCCTCGGCGAGCGTGTAGTGGCGCTCGTGGATCACGCGGCCGCGCCGGCTCCGGCGCGGATTCGGCTCTCGAGCAGGCCTGCGTCGGCGTCGGACACGGTCCGCAGCTGGCCCTGGAAGGCGAGGTGCCAGTGCTCGGCAGGCCACTTGCGCACGTGCTCGAGCTCGCCGGCCAGCTCCACCGCGGGCACGAACTCGTCCTCGTCGAGCACGACCTCCGGCTCGGTCTCGAAGCGCCACGGGTAGGCATCCGCCTTGCCGGGCTTGCCGGGCCAGATCTTGGTGCGGTCCTCGTACATCTCGCCCGTGACGCGGACGATGCCGCCGAACGCCTGCACGCCGGTCACGTAGAACGCGATCCGGTCACCGGGCTCGATCTGCTCGGCCATTCCGCGCCGGCCCTCCTTGGCGCCGATCACGCGAAAGCCGTGCTCGCGGGTGGCGCGGAAGTTCTCGAGCGATCCTGTGAGCACCCAGGTCTTTGCCACGCTGGACAGCCTAGTTACCCTGTGCGCGCTATGGCCGACGACGAACTGCATCTGATCGGGCCCGACGAGATCGCGTATCGCCTCGATCTCACGCCCGCACAGCTCAAGATCACTTACACAGCCCTTAGGTCCTTCCTCGACGATTTCGGCCATGACGAGCGCGTCGTGCACGATGTTGTGCGCGAGGTGCTGGCCAAGCTCCCCGAGGAACACGCCATCCGCTCGATCGATATCAGCAAGGGCCGGTAGTCCGCGCGAAAACCGCCGCCCCCCAAGCCACGCTTGCGCGGCGGCGCGTGCCGCGGGAGGTGTCGCGCCGTGACCTGCTGCGTGCCGGCGGAGCCGGCGCGCTCGGGTACGCGACCCTCGGCCTGAGCGGCGCCTCCGCTCAGGCGGCGGCGCCGATGAACGTGGTCGTGGTGGTCATGGACAGCCTGCGCGTGGACCACGTCTACGGGAACCGCGCCCGCACTGCCGCGTGGGACAGGCTCGGCCGGCAGGGGGTGCGGTTCCTGAACGCGCACCCGGAGGGGATGCCCACCATCCCCGCTCGCCGCTCGATCATGTCGGGCCGGCGGGTGTATCCGTTCCGTGGCTGGCACCCGTGGCCGGGGCTGCCGCCGCAGCCGGGCTGGGAGCCGGTCGGTATCGACGGGGAGATGTGGACGGTCACGCTGGGCAAGGCCGGCTGGACGACCGGGTACGTGACCGACAACCCGCACCTGCTGCTGCCGGTCCACAAGCGCTTCAGGTCGAAGTTCGACAGGGTCGAGCTGGTGCATGGCCAGGTGCCCGGCACGGGGCGCGGGCCGCACCGGGTGTCGCGTCGCGAGCTCGACCACCACCTGCCGAAGGCGCTCCGCGGCACGCGCGCGGAACCGCGGATGAAGGCCTATCTCGCGTGGAACCGGCCGGGGCGGGACGAGCAGGACTACAACGCGGCGAAGGTGTTCCGGAACGGGATCGACTGGATCGAATGGGCGCGCGCCCGGCAGCCGTTCGCGCTCGTCATCGACTCCTTCGACGCGCACGAGCCGTGGGACGCGCCACGCCGGCTGATCGACATGTACGGCGACGCGAACCCGCACGGGGTCGAGCCCATCCAGCCTTTCGCAACGCCAGCCGCGAAGGTGAGCGAGGTGGATCTCAACCAGCAGCTCCTACGCCGGATGCGGCAGCTGTACGCGGCCGAGGTGACGATGGTCGACGTCTGGCTGGGCCGCTTCCTCGACCGGCTCGAGAACCTGGGCCTGGCGGGGAACACGCTCGTGGTGCTCGTGAGCGACCACGGCGTGCTGCTCGGCGAGCGCGGGTGGGTTGGCAAGCGCTACTCGGAGATGCACGAGGAGCTGACCCACGTCCCGATGGCGATGCGCCACCCGGCCGGGAAGGCGGCGGGCCGCACATCCGGCTATTTCGCGTCGACGCACGACTTGGGCCCCACGGTGCTGTCGGTGCTCGGCGTGGACGAGCCGCGCGGGATGAACGGCGCCGACCTCTCGCCGCTGTTCGACGGCCGGGCGCCGCGGACGAAGCGCGCCCACCGCACCGCCGCCTACAACACCTACCTGAGCGCCTCGGACGGACGCTGGCTCCTCATCGCCGGGAACCACAAGGAGGAGCTCCGCCTGTACGACACGAAGGCCGATCGCTACGAGCGCCACAACGTCGCGCACCGGCATCCGCGGAAGGTTCGCGAGCTCTGGGGGGCGATCCTCCACGACGCGGGCGGGAAGCTCCCCCGCTTCTAGTCGATCGGAATGTCCTCCACGGTCGGCTCGGCCGGCTTTCGGTCGAGGCGCTCCAGGTACCAGTCGATCAGCGATCGCAGGGTCAGCAGGAACTCGCGGATCAGGTTGGTGATCTGGTCCTCGAGCTCGCGGGGCGCCATTCGCCGCATTCCGTCGAGCATGGCGAAGAGGGCTGCCGGGTCGGGCGGGCGGTGTGAATCGCGGGCTTGTTCCCAGTCGGCGCGCTCCCAGCCTGCGCCGTCCGGGCGGCCTCCGGTGTCAGCTTCCATGGCCGTCCTTCTCGAACGTGATCTCAAGACTTCCCTCGTCGAAGCGCGCGCCCGCCGTCGCATAGGCGCTCAGCGCGGGCGGCAGCATGATCGTCCGCTTCTGGCCGCCCACCCGCACTATCACCTCGAGGCCGATCTTCTTCAGGCTGAGGTCGCCGCGCTCGGCGAACGGCACGTCCACGCGGAGGGTGGCGGTGCCGTTGTTCGTGACGAGCTCCTGGGAGAGCCGATCGTGCAGCACGGCGGCCGGGTCGTGGCCGTTGAAGATCGCGCCGGCGAGCCGGTCGAGCATCTCCGCGCCCATCACCTCGCGCTCGAAGTAGTCCGCCGTGAGCACTGGCACGGGCGCGAACGCGGAGCGCACGAGCTCGAGCTGCTCCTCCTGCGATTCACGCCAGGCGGCGAAGTAGCCCTCCGCCGGCAGCAGCCGGTTGACCACCACGGCGTCGGTCAGGTAGCCGTAGAGGTTCAGGTAGGTGAAGGTGCGCATCGACTCCTTCACCACCATCCGATCCGGGCTCGTGACCAAGCGGATACTCGTGCGGGAGCGGTCGCGCAGGATGCCGTTCATGGCGACGAGGTTGCGCGCCAGGCGCTCGACGTCCTCGAACACGGCCTCGCCGGGAAGCGGGACGTCGAACAGCGTTCGGGCGAACGGGGCGAGCCTCCGCTGCGACGGCAGGATGCGCTCGAGCCACCAGGTCACCACGTCCGGGAACGACAGGAGCCGCAGCGTCTCGCCGGTGGGCGCGCAGTCCACGATCACGCAGTCGAACTCGCCCTCCTCGTGGTGGCGCTTGATCCACAGCAGCGAGAACAGCTCGTCCATGCCGGGCGGAACGGTCAGCTCCTCCGCCGAGATCCGGTCGATTCCGCGCTCCGCGAGCAGGTCGCCCAGCCAGCTCTGCACGCCGTCCCAGTGACGCTCCATCTCCTCCTGCGCCTGCACCTCCTGCGCGAACAGGTTGTTGCTCACGTGGGTGGGCTCCGCGCCGAGCTCGACCTCGAGCGAGTCGGACAGGCTGTGGGCGGGGTCGGTGGAGAGCACGACGGTGCGGAGACCGGCGTCGGCACACCGTCGCGCGGTCGCGGCGGCGATGCTCGTCTTGCCGACTCCGCCCTTGCCCGTATAGAGGATGGTGCGTGGCGTCATCAGCGCCCGCACTCTAGTGCGACTAACCCGGTCGGTTCGCCACCACGACGTCGGCCGTGGCGCTGTCGCGCTTGCCGAGGCCGGTGCGGAGCTCCTTCGCCGCGACCCGCACCGTGAATGTGGACGGCCCCCTCGGCGTCCACGTGAACGAGCTGGTGCCACGGCGGAAGGTCGCGAGCCGGTCGAACACGACGCGGCCGTCGGGCCGCGTCACGGTCACCTGCACGGCCGACAGCTTCGACACGTCGAAGCCGAGTGCCACGGGCTCGTCCTCAGTGGCGGCCGCAGGTCCCTCGTAGGTCACCACCGGCGGGTCGACCTGATAGCCGCGGTACTTCTTCGCGTACTCGCAGAAGACCGCTCCCTGGCGTCGCGAGCACAGGCTGTCGAGGAACTCGCGGAGGAGCTCGTGGTAGTCGCGACTCGACTCGTGGCCGGCGTAGTTGTAGAGCGACCAGTCGCCGACGTCGCTCAGCGGGACCTCGGCGCGCGCCTCGTCGATGGCGGTGGCGTACAGGCCCCGGGCGCGCGCGTCGTCGGCGAGGTTCGAGAAGTCGTACAGACCGATCAGCGACTGCAGGAACGCGTTGAAGATGTAGAGGCGGGGGGCGAACGAGTACTGGAGGTACGCGACCCCGCCGCGCGGGCCGATCGTGCGCACGCCGGTGGGAGGAGCGGTCTCGAACGCGCCGAGGGCGCGCCGAGCCGTGGCGGCGTACTTCGGCTCATTCAGGAGCTGCGCGGCGCGGCCGAGCGCCTGGATCCCGGTGGCCTGCGCCATCCCGCTCATCCACGGGGGCACGCCTCCGCCGAAGTAGAAGAGGTACTCCCAGGCGATGAAGTGGCGGCCGCGCTTCACGGCGAGCGCGGTCATCTCGTCGAGGATGCGTCGCAGCGCCGCCTCGTCGCAGATCGGCTCCTTCCGCTCGCAGAAGCCGTGCAGGTGGTTGGCCTTCTTGAAGATCGAGAGCGGGTGCAGCTGGAGGCCCTCGCCCGCGAAGTACTGGTAGAGCAGCTCGCTGCCCCTGAAGCTCACCTGGTCGCCGACCCCCGGGTACGGCATGCGCGGCCAGTATTGGCGGTTGCGCTCGAGCTGGAGAAAGACGGCCGGCATCCGGCTCGGGATCAGCCGCCGCCGGAGGGCGAGCGATTCCACCGAGGTGAGCACGTAGCGCAGCTGGGCTGCCCGCGCTCCGCGCAGGCGCCGGAGCGTGCGGGCCGAGCGCACGAAGGTGGCGCGCCAGCGCCGGTACTGCGACCTCTTGATGTGCTTGCGGCGGAGCTCCCCGCGAAGGGCGGCGTAGACCGCGCGTCGCCCCCTCTTCGTCGAGGCGCGCGCAACCACTCCGGACGCCCCGGCCCTCGCCGGCGTGGGCAGGGCGATCTCGGCGCGCGTGGGCACCGCCGGGTCGTTCACCCGGTGGGCGCTGGTTCCGTCCACCTCGATCACCGTCCCGGCCTGCGCGGGAGCGGCGGCAACCGCCGTCATGACGGCCGCAATCAGTGCCGTTCTCTTCACGTACCCCATTCGTCTGAACAACGCCCTCAGTCGCACCGAGTTGCGGTGCCTCCAGCTACTCTGCGGCGCGTGCGCCGCGCCGTGTTCCTCCTGCTCTTCGCCGCGCTGGCGCTCGCCTCCTGCGGTGGAGGGAATGACCAGGAGGACGTCCAGAGCCTGCTCGACAAGGCGTTCAGCAGCTCCATCAAGAGCGCCAACCTGAGCGTCGACGCGACGATTCAGGTGAAGGGTAGCCCCGGACTCGAAAAGCCCCTCCGAATCAGGGCCAAGGGCCCATTCCGCACCAACGAGGGCAAGATCCCGTCCGCGGATGTGGAGCTGAAGATCGGGAACGACGGCGGCGGCCAGACCATCACGACCGGCTTCCTGTCGACCGGCGACCGCGCCTTCGTGAAGTTCCAGGACATCTACTACGAGCAGCCGCGCGCGCAGGTGGCGAAGGCGAACCGGTCCATCGCGCAAAGCAAGTCGAGAAACGCCTCCCTGCGCGGGCTCGGCCTGGACCCGCGCACCTGGCTGGCCGAGGCCAAGGACGTGGGCGAGGACGAGATCGCGGGGGTGAAGACCAGGCACATCGCCGGAAAACTCGACGTCGAGTCGGTCATGCGGAACCTCAACGAGTTCGTCCGCAGGTCCGGCAAGACCCTGGGCCAGACCACCGGCCAGGCGCCGCCGCAGCCGCTCTCGACGAAGGACATCCAGATGGTCGCGAGCGTGGTGCACGACCCGACCTTCAACGTCTACGTCGGCGAGGACGACGACATCATCCGGAGGCTCTCGGGCAAGGTCGAGTTCGACGTCCCCGAGGCGAGCCGCGCGAGTCTCGGCGGGATCCAGTCGGGGTCGCTCGACTTCAAGATCGAGTTCGCGGACGTGAACGGCGACCAGCAGATCGAGGCGCCGGCGCACGCGCGCTCGCTCTCCTCCCTGACACGCTCGCTGGGCGGCGCCAGCGCGCTGCCGGGGATCGCGACGGGCGGTGGAGGAGGCAGCTCGCCGGGCACGGGCACGCCGAGCGTTCCGGACAACGCCAGCCCTGGCTCGCAGCAGTTCAAGGACTACGCCGACTGTCTCGACAAGGCGCGCCCGGAGGACACCGAGGCGCTACAGCGCTGCGCGGATCTGCTGCAGCGCCCCTAGGTCGATACCCCAGCGGTCGGCCAGCTCGGCCTTCTCGTCGTCCACCGCCCAGCGATCCGGGCGTTCGTCGCCCTCGTGATCGGGTGTCGCGCCCTTCAGCAGCATCGACCCGCGGTTGTCCCCGATCGTCCGGATCTCCACGACCTCTTCGTCGGTGAGGACCGGTCCCGCCGGCACGGCGGCCAGCTCCTCGCGCTTCCACTCGATCGGCTTGGCGTCCGGGCCCGGCTCCTGGATGAGCGTCGGGGCCACGCATTCGACCGCGTGGTGCGCGAGGTTCCAGACGCACGCCAGCTGGAGTGGGGTGAGCCCGTGGCGGTCGGCGATCGGCCTGACGCGCTCCAGCCGCTCGCGGCCGGCCTCGACCCACCCCTCGGGCCGGAAGCCGCGGTGGTCGTGTGAGTCGAAGCTGTGGCCGGGGAGCACGTCGTCGTGGAACAGCCCGCCGTAGTCGACCACGCGTGTGATGACGCTCACGTCGTGGCGGACCGCCGCGTCGAGCGCGAGCTCGCCGGGCCACGGCTCGAACGGGTTCAGGATCAGCATCGCCCAGTCGATCGCCTCGCCGTAGCGCTCGAAGCAGCCGATCACGTCCAGCGTGAAGCCGTTGGCCGGGCCGGGCGCAAGGCCGATCTGGCCGGCCAGCCCCTCGTCGCGCAGCTCGCGCAGCGCCTCCCACACCTCGGGCGACTCGAAGCCGCGCCGGTCGGGGTTGTGCAGGAGAAGAAGCTCGAACGAGTCGACCCCCAGCCGCTCGAGGCTCCGCTCGACCGCCATGCGGAGGTAGTCGCGATAGCCGTCGGGGCCGCGCAGGCGCGGGTCGGTGAAGCGGGGGTAGCCCTTGGCGCCCTCGCGCTCGCCCTCGTAGAAGTCGTGGCCCACCGCGCCCACGAGCGAGTACTGCTCGTCGGGCACGCCGCGGAGCGCGCGGCCGAGCAGGGTGTCGGCCTCGCCGGCCCCATAGGCGTCGGCGGTGATGAGCGTGTCGATGCCTCCGCCGGGCCGCAGCAGCGCCTCGAGCCGGTCATCCGAGATCGGCTCGCCGAAGCGCATGAAGCGCCCGCCGCTCCAGGTGCCCACTGCCACATGCCCGAGCATGCCCTCACTCTAAGGTCCCGGCCGTGGAACTCGACGCCCTCGCACCGTGGGCAGCGTTGATCGCCGCGCTCGTCTTCTTCCTGTGGCTCGACCTCCACTTCTTCGCCCGCGGGCGTGAGCCGAGCTTCAAGGAGGCCGCCTGGTGGTCGGTCGGCTGGCTCGTGCTCAGCCTCCTCGCCGCGATCCCGGTCCTCCTCCTGGAGGGCGGGAACGACGCGATCACCTACACGACGGTGTACCTGATCGAGCGCTCGCTCTCGCTCGACAACCTGTTCGTCTTCCTACTGCTGTTCGCGTACTTCGGCGTGCCGTACGTCCACCGCCCGCGCCTCCTGTTCTTCGGGATCATCGCGGCGCTCGCCCTCCGCGGCGTGTTCATCCTCGCGGGCACCGCCGTCCTCGACGAGTTCCACTTCGTCGTCTACCTGCTCGGCGTCGGGCTGCTCGTGTTGGCGTACCGGGTGTTCCGCGGGGTCGAGGAGAGCGTCGATCCCGACCGCAACCTGATGGTGCGGCTGGTGCGCCGCGTCTGGCCGGTCACCGGCGAGTTCCACGGCGGGCGCTGGTTCGTGCACAAGGAGGGCTCGAAGCGGCGCTACGCGACGCCGATCTTCCTGTGCCTCGCGGCGATCGTGTTCGCCGACGTGGCCTTCGCGATCGACTCGATCCCGGCCGCCTTCGCGATCACGCGCGACCCGTATCTGATCTGGATGGGGAACGTATTCGCCCTGCTGGGCCTGCGGGCGCTGTTCGTGCTGGTGGAGAGCCTGATCGCGCGGTTCCGGTACCTCGACGAGACGATCGCGGTCGTGCTCGGGCTGGTGGGCGTGAAGCTACTCGCCGAGGACCTGGTGAAGGTCGGTCCGCTGGCGAGCCTCGCTGTGATCGCCGTGGCGTTCACGATCGGGATTCTGCTGTCGGTCAGGGCCGACAGGCATGACCCGGAGGCCGAGGAGCACCGCGAGGAACGGCGAGCCGAGGTGCACGCCCGAAGCGGCGCGCCCTAGGCCGACACGTTCCGGCCGCGCGCGAGCTGGCGCTCGAGGGCGGCCAGCCGGTCGTCCCACTGGGCGCCGACCTCGGCCATCCAGGCGAGCGCCTCCGACATCGGTGCGGGGGTGGGCCGGTAGAGGACCTCGCGGCCCTCGCGGCGGGTGGCGACGAGGCCGGCGGCCGCGAGCGTCCCGAGGTGCTTCTGCACCGCCTGCCTGCTCACTGGGGCCTCCCTGGCGAGATCGGTCGCCGTCGCCTCTCCGCGCTCGCCGAGCGTCGCGTACAGCGACCGTCGCGTGCCGTCGGAGAGGGCGGCGAACACGGCGTCCGCCGGGTCCGGCGCCATCAGCGCAGCGCGCCCGCCAGCATGCCGCCGGCCGCCGCGACCGGTCCGGTTCCGCCCGGCATCCCGCCGAACTCGATCGCCAGGTCGCGCCCGTCGAGGATGGCGAGCGGTCGCGATTCCGTTACGCGGACGTGCGTTCCGGCGTCGGTCTCGTCGAGCTCGATCTCCACGCGCGTGGCCTCCTCGCCCGGCGCGCTCCACCAGAACGCGAGCCGGCGGGGGGCTTCGACCTCCTCCACGAACCCGGTCCGCTCGCCGGCGCGGACGTCGCCCGCCTCACGCAGGTCGATCGTGGCGTCCTCGCCGAGCCACTCCGGCTCCGCCAGCGAGCTCCACACGTCCTCGATGTCGTCCGAAACGATCAGCTCCCGCTCGACCAGCTCGTCCATGTGCTCCGACCTCCTCGCCGCCGTGTCCGTGTGATGTGCAACTGATCGGTTGCTATTGTGATGCGCAACCCGATGGTTGCATCCTAGCGGAGAGGAGACACAACATGCAGATCGGACGCGTCCACAGCCAGCTTGTCCCCATGGTGGTCGAGCAGACGTCGCGGGGTGAGCGCTCCTTCGACATCTACTCGCGGCTCCTGAACGATCGGATCGTCTTCATCGGCCGTCAGATCGACGACGAGATCGCGAACCTGGTCGTGGCTCAGCTGGTTCACCTGGAGTCGGAGGACCCGGACAAGGACGTATCCGTCTACGTGAACTCGCCGGGCGGCTCGCTGCACGCCGGACTCGCCATCTACGACACGATCCAGTACATCCGTCCCGACGTTCAGACCATCTGTTACGGGATGGCGATGTCGGCCGGCTCGCTGATCCTGGCCGGGGGCACCGAGGGGAAGCGGCTCACCCTGCCGAACGCCCGTATCCTCATCCACCAGCCGTCGTCCGGATTCCAGGGCCAGTCGTCCGACATCGAGATCCACGCCCGCGAGGTTCTCGAGCTCCGCCGGCTGCTGGAGGAGATCTACGCGCGCCACACCGGGAGGACGCCCGACGATGTCCACGACGACATGGAGCGCGACCGCTTCTTCGGCGCGCAGGAGGCGGTGGACTACGGCCTCGTGGACCGGATCGTGACCGCGAGCGAGCTGCGCCGCGGGCCCTCGGGCTTCGCGGCCGCTGCGGTGGGGGCGGACGAGAGCGGATAGAAATCGCGGATGCGCCGCCTCCAGCCCCCGCTGCTACCCGCCCTCTTGGCAGCGCTGGCTCTCGGCGGATGTCTGGGTGACGATGATGATGCGGCGCCGTCGGTCACTGCGCGGGAGCGGCCGCCGGCCGCACTCACCCGTGCGGAGCTCGAGGAGCATCTGGCCGCGCTTCAGCGCATCGCGGACCGAAACCACGGCACCCGGGCGGCGGGCACGCCGGGGTACGACCAGTCGGCCGACTACGTCGCCGCGCGGCTGAAGGACGCCGGCTGGACCGTGACCCGGCAGCCCGTCCCGTTCACCTACTTCCGGCTGAACGATGCGTCGCTGGCCATCGCTGGGCGCGAGCTGACCCGGGCGGACGACTTCCAGGTGCTGAGCTACTCCGGCTCGGGTCGCGCGGCCGGCAGCCTGCGCGCACTCGGCCTCGGCTGCGAAGCCGCCGACTTCGACGGGCTCGAGAGCGGCCAGATCCCGCTGGTCGAGCGGGGCGAGTGCTTCTCGCGCGAGAAGGCGCGAAACGCCGAGCGGGCGGGCGCGAAGGCCCTGGTCATCCAGGAGGACGTGCGCAGCAGCCGCGGCGTGCCGAGCGGCACCCTGGTCGCGCCCGGCATCGGGATCCCGGTCGTGGTGGTCTCGACCCGGGCGCTCGGCGGCAACGCGGACGGCACCCGAGCGTCCGTGAGCATCGACGCGACCTCGCGCGGCGGCCAGACGGAGAACGTGATCGCCGAGACGCCGGGCGGCACCGAGGACCACGTGGTCATGGCCGGCGGTCACCTCGACTCGGTAGCCGGCGGCCCCGGTATCGATGACAACGGCAGCGGCGACGCAACCCTCATCGAGGCCGCCGAGGCGATCGGTCCGAACCCGCCGGGCGCGAGGGTGCGCGTGGGGTTCTGGGCGGCGGAGGAGCTCGGGCTGCTCGGCTCGCGGCGCTACGTCAGGTCACTCGACCGGGCCGAGCGCGACCGGATCGACGCCTACATCAACCTCGACATGGTCGGCTCGCCGAATCCCGTCCCGGACGTGTACTCGGACGGTGACGACGACCTGGCCAAGGTGCTGCGCGAGGCCGACGGCGGCCACCTGGGCGAGGTGTCCGTGGGCGGGGCGTCCGACCACACCTTCTTCGACCTCGCCGGCATCCCGGTGAACGGTCTCTACACCGGCTCCAGCGAGGCGGGCCCAGGTGGAAAGCCGCGCGACCCCTGCTACCACCTGGCCTGCGACACCATCGACAACGTCGACCTGCCGATGCTCCTCCGGATGGCGAAGACGACCGCGACCGCGCTGAGGGAGCTCTCGGCGAGGGACAAATAGCCGCGTCGCGGGCTAACGTGGCGCATGCTCACAAAACTTCGGGGTCGGGTCACGTACGCCAACGTCGTCGCCACGCTCGCCCTCTTCATTGCGCTCGGCGGTACCTCGGTGGCCGCCATCCAGCTCGGTAGGAACAGCGTCAAGGCGAAGCAGATCGCACCCGGTGCCGTGGGCACGTCGGAGGTGAAGAACCGGGCTCTCAAGACCATCGATTTCGCGAAGGGTCAGCTTCCGCAGAGTGGGCTGAGGAACCTCGTCGTGCGGCAGTACTCGACGACGGTGCCCGGCACGTGCACCGAGACCGGCATCCCACCCACGGTCTTCTACTTCTGCACGCCGAATGAGCCGTCGGTGACCGTCGCCTGCCAGGCCGGCGAGGTCCCGGTCTACGCGGCGAACGGCGTGCCCGAGCCGGCCGGGAGCGCACCGACCGGCTTCAAGATCCCCGTCATCGCGCCGCCTGGCACCGCGGCCGGCCCGACGACGATCCCGGTCAACTCGACGCTCATCTGCGGCTCGCCCTAGGGGCGCTCAGGCGTAGTAGAAGACCAGTCCGAGGACCGCGTACAGCGACAGCAGCTGCACACCCTCGAACCAGTTCGACTCGCCGTCCTGGGTCACCAGGTTGGCGATCATCACCGCGAACAGGAGCGCGCCCAGCTCGTAGCCGTTGAAGACGAGCGCCATGGGGTCGTCGCCCACCACGAATGAGAGCAGCACCAGCACGGGCGCCACGAACAGCGCGATCTGGGCGCTCGAGCCGATCGCGATGTTCACCGCCAGGTCCATCTTGTTCTTGGCCGCGACCAGCACTGCCACCCAGTGCTCGGCGGCGTTTCCCACGATCGCCACGATGAACACGCCGACGAAGAACTCCGACAGCCCGATCTTCGCCGACGCTTCGCTGATCGACCCCACCAGGATCTCCGACATCACGCCGACCGCCACCGCCGCCAGAGCCAGGTAGATGGCCGCCTGCTTCACGGGCCACTTGTGCTCCTCCTCCTCTTCGCCGGCCCCAAACGGGTTGAACACGTCCCGGTGCGTCTTCAGCGAGAAGTACAGCCCGGAGGCGTAGCTCACGAGCAGCACGAGCGCCACGCCGAGCGACAGGTGCTCGAGGTCGGACCCGAAGTCCACCTGGTCGGCGCCGACGGGAGGAAGGCGGCCGCCGTGGATGAGCTGAAAGATGGCAGGGAACACCAGGGCGGCAAGCGCAAGCGTGAGCATGCCGACCTGGGCACTCACCGCGGTGCGACTGAACTCCTGCTTGTCGCGCCCCCACCCGCCCACGATCATGGCGGCGCCCATCACGAGCAGGACGTTGCCGATGATCGAGCCGACGAGCGACGCCTTGACGACCTCCTGCAGACCCTCGATCAGCGCGAAGAACGCGATGATCAGCTCCGGCGCGTTGCCGAACGTCACGTTCAGCAGACCGCCGATGCCGGGGCCGGTGCGCGCGGCGATCGCCTCGGTCGCCTCGCCCATCACGGCCGCGCAGGGGATCACGCCGAGCGCTGCGGCGACGAAGATCGGCACGGGCCCGGCGTGCGCGAGCTCGAGCCCGATAGCGATCGGGATGAAGACGCCGAGGTAGTGGATGGGGCGCATGGCGGCGCAACCTTACGGGGTACAGTCGTTGCAGAGGGTTTGATCGACCACGTCAACAATCTGAAGCTGCAGCACCTGGTCGAGCTCTCCAAGCTGGGCGACGGCTGTGCCGCCATCGAGCGGGAGATCGAGGCCTGGCTCGCGGAGCACGATGTGGTGTTCGCGGGACACACGATCCCGTTCGTCCTGATGCCGCATTTCGTCTCGCCGGGGCAGCTGCGCCGCGTCAAGCGCGCGGTCGCGTGCCTGTCCGCCGTGCTGGACCGCTTCTGCGACGCCTACGCCGATGACGAGCGCCTGCGCGAGGAGCTCGCCGTGCCACCGGCCGAGGACGCCCTGATCCGGCTCGACCCGGGCTTCTCTCGGCCGCTCCGCATCTGCCGGCTCGATGCGTTCCTGCAGGGCTACGACGTGAAGTTCCTGGAGTTCAACGCGGACTCGCCGGCCGGCATCGGCTACACGGACGTCCTGTATGAGGGGCTCGCCCGGGCGATCTCGCTCCCACGCGTGAGCGCGGAGTTCGAGACCTCGTACACGCCGATGCTGCCGGTGCTGATCGACACGCTCCTGTCCGCCTACCGGGAGCTCCGGGGCGAACGCGCCGACCTGCCCGAGTCGCCCCGGCTCGCGCTGGTGGACGTGGAGGGCAGCCCGTCCGTGCCCGAGTTCCGGATCATCTGCGCGGCCGCGAGGAGCGCCGGCATCGAGGCGCTCCACGCGACGCTCGACGAGGTGGAGTACGACGGGTCCGTGCTGCGCGTGCAGGGCGAGCCGGTCCACCTCGTGTACCGGCGGGCGCTTCTCGAGGACCTGCCGGAGGGCGACCTGATCGCCGCGGCGCGCGATCGCAGGGCCGCCGTCGTGAACCCGTTCCGCGCGCGCGTGGCGAACAACAAAAAGCTGTTCGCGCTGCTCGGGGACCCGCGCTTCGCTCACCTCGTCCAGGACGCCGAGCGCCAGGTGATCGCCGAGACGATCCCGTGGACGCGAGTGCTCCGCGAGGGGCGCGCCGCGTACGGCGACTGGGTGGTCGACCTCCTTGCGTTCGTCTCGGACAACCGCGAGC
This sequence comes from Thermoleophilaceae bacterium, assembly GCA_040509835.1. Taxonomy (GTDB): domain Bacteria; phylum Actinomycetota; class Thermoleophilia; order Solirubrobacterales; family Thermoleophilaceae; genus JACVRW01. The sequence continues at coordinate 4,819 of JBEVKE010000103.1, read as the reverse complement.
GGCTCGTGTTGAAGCCGGCCTCCGACTACGGCGGCCACGGCGTCTCGCTCGGAATGGAGACGAGTCAGGCGGACTGGGATCGGCTGATCGAGGAGCACCACGGCCCCGGCGACTACGTGGTCCAGGAATACGTGCCCGTGCCGGAGGAGATGTTCCCCACCGTCGAGGGAGGCCACGTCCACATGCGCCTCAAGCGGTTCAACATCAACCCGTTCGGCCTCGGCGGGAACTACGCGGGCATGATCACGCGTATATCCGACCAGGCGGTGATCAACGTCTCGGCGGGCGGCGGCCTGCTGCCGAGCGTGCTCGGCAGGCACCGCGAACGGCTACTGGCAGAGGAGGGTGCGGATGACGAGACCGCTTGGCTACGACGTTGACGACAACGCAATCAGGTTCTCCAACTACTTCCACGTGCTGCGCGAGCTCGTACACTTCACCAACGGCTGGATGCCGCTGGAGCCGAGCTGGGAGCGCAAGTACGCGCTCGGCGACCACGTCCACGACGACGCTCGCGCGCTGACCAAGATCAAGCGCCGGCTGTACGAGCTGCGCCACCCCAGCGAGTACCCGGGCTCGCCGTCGGCCGAGCTCGAGGCGCTGCTCGACCGAATGGCGAGTGCCGCGACCGCCCAGGAGTACCTGACAGTCGCCTACACCGAGGCCAAGCCCGCGCTCGTTCGCGCGATGCGGATCCACCTCGACAACCTCGACCCCGTGGCCGACGAGCCCTCGCTGCGCCTGCTCACGCAGATCGTCGAGCGCCAGGAGCGGCACACGGACCGGCAAGGCAGCTTCGACGCCGACATCGGCACGTTCCCCGTGCAGCTGCGGGCCGAGCCGCGGACGCTCCGCATCCTTCCGCCGCTCGACGAGCCGCTCCGGGACGACTTCGTGGAGGTCACCGAGACCGGCGACCCCTATCTCTCGCGCGACCTGTACGTGAACGGCGCGGAGAACCACGTGCCGGTGGAGCAGGAGGAGCAGCAGCACTTCTTCCACGGGCTGATGGACGCCGAGCTGTCGGCGGCCGAGCTGATGGCGCGCAACTCGCACGAGCATCCCGAGATGCCCTGGGACTTCCATGTGGACATGGCGCGCCAGAACTGGGACGAGGTGCGCCACGCGCGGCTGCACGACCTGCTGATGAAGGACGAGCTCGGCTGCGCGTGGGGTGAGTTCCCGGTCGGCTTCTCGTACTTCAAGTCGATCTACGCCTACGACCTGCTCGGCAGGCTCTGCCTCTTCAACGGGACGAGCGAGCAGCGCGCGATGTGGCGCCACTCCCACCGGCGCAAGACGCTGATGGAGCTCGGCCAGGAGCGCGTGGCGATGGTGTTCGACTACCTGCTCGCCGACGAGGTGCCGCACGTGCACAACGGCGTGCGCTGGGGGTCGTACCTCCTCGGCGGAAGCGAGCCGGCGTACCGCGAGAAGGTTCGCGAGCTGCGCGCCGCGCTCGACGAGACCGGCGCGCCCGCTTGAAGACCGCCGGGCTCGGCACCACCGGCCTCGAGATCACTCGGATCGGCTTCGGGGCATGGGCGATCGGCGGAGGCGACTGGGAGTTCGGATGGGGCGCTCAGGAGGACGAGGAGTCCATCGCGGCCATTCACCGCGCGCTCGAGCAGGGCGTGAACTGGATCGACACCGCCGCGGCGTACGGCTTCGGCCACTCAGAGGAGGTCGTGGGGCGAGCGCTCGGGGGTGTGGCCGACCGGCCCCATGTGTTTACGAAGTGCTCCCTGCTCGAGGGTCCGGATCGCACGGTGGTCCACAGTCTGGAGCGCGACTCGGTGATGCGCGAGGCGGAGGCGAGCCTCGAGCGCCTGCGCGCTGACGCGATCGACCTCTACCAGATCCACTGGCCCGATCCGGACCAGGACATCGAGGAGGGGTGGTCGGCGCTCGTCGAGCTGAAGGAGCAGGGGATGGTCCGCCACATCGGCGTGTCGAATTTCTCGGTGGAGCAGCTGCGCCGCATCCAGCAGATCGCGCCGGTCGAGACGCTGCAGCCGCCGTACTCGCTGATCGAGCGCGAGGCGGAGGAGGAGCTGCTGCCATTCGCGGAGCGGGAGGACATCGGCGTGATCGTGTACTCCCCGATGGGGTCCGGGCTATTGAGCGGCCGCATGACGCGGGAGCGCATCGAGGCGATGCCCGACAACGACTGGCGAAAGCGCGACGCGAGCTTCCAGGAGCCGGAGCTCTCGAGACACCTGGAGCTGGTGGAGAGGCTGCGGGCCGTCGCCGAAAGGCACGACACCACCCCGGGAGCGGTCGCCGTCGCCTGGACGCTCCAGAACCCGGCGGTGGACGGGGCAATCGTGGGCTTTCGGCGCGCGGACCAGGTGGACGCGATCCTCGCCGGAGCGGACCTCGAGCTCGAGGTCGAGGCCCTCTAGATGTCGTCTACTTCCTCGTCCGGCTCGGGCGGGGCGTTCTCGTCGTCCGAGACGTAGTCGTCCTCATCGTCCTCGGTGGCGGCGCGGATCTCGCGCGTGCGGCCGTCGCCGCCGGAGTAGGTCGCCTGGAACCGCTCGAGCAGCTCGTCGCGGCGCGCCTCGTCCACCGGCACCTCGTCCGCGATCAGGACCCAGTCGGCGCCCTCGAACTCCTCCAGGTTGAAGATCTCGCCGTCGATCGAGGGCGAGTCGTCGACCACGACCATGATCTCGGTCTGCGGGTTCAGGTAGCAGCCCGGGCGGAGGAGCACGTCGTCGAGATCGAAGCGATGTTCGGCCATCAGGGCCAGCCTATACCCCCCGCCACAGCGAAATCACCCCCCGATATCGCGGAGCTGGCGATCGATTTCGGTCTCCACGTCGAGCGGCTCCTTCCCCTGCCGCAGGCGGCGCGCGTTGCGAGCGATCACGAGCTGGCGGACCTCCTCTCGGAGGGCGGGATCGCCGGGCGCGGGCGCGCCCGAGGTGAGCTCTGCGATCTCCGCGTCGACGTCGAGCGGCGCCTCCCCCCGCGCCTCGCGGCGCCGCGACTTGGCCTCCACCATCTGCCGGATCTCCTCCTGGGCCTCGGCCGGCGAGGCCGCCTGCTCGCGCCGGAGCTCCAGGTCACCACGGCCGAGCCCGGAATAGATCCGCCCGCTCCCCCAGTACGAAAGAACGGCCACCACCACCGCCAGCACCGACACGCTGATCAGGACGGTCCCGAAGTCCATGCCGGGTAGTTTCACCGTATGTGGAAGCGGCTACGCCGACGTACGTTCGCGCCCAGCCGTCCGGCCGTCTACCCGGACCAGATCGGGCTTCTGATCTTCACCCTGGTCGCGCTCCTGGCGGGTATCTACGTGGTGTGGCGTTTCCTGTTGTAACCTCAGGGGTACGTCGTTGACTGACGAGTCAATCAGAGGAGCCTCAAGCAGTGGTCGACTTCACTCTTACCGACGAGCAGAAGGACATTCGCCAGCTCGCCCACGACTTCGCCGAGAAGGAGATTCGGCCCGTCGCGTGGGATCTGGACCGGGATTCCACCTTCCCCACGGAGATCGTCCAGCAGGCCTGGGAGCTGGGCCTGATGAACAACCACATCCCCGAGGAGTACGGCGGCCCCGGCCTCGACTACCTCAGCGGTTGTCTCATCGAGGAGGAGCTCGGGTGGGGCTGCTCCGGCATCGGCACCTCCCTGATGTGCAACGGCCTGGCGACAGCGCCCGTCATCCTCGGCGCCTCCGAGGAGGTAAAGAAGGAGTTCCTCGGCCGGCTCACGGAAGAGCCGAAGCTCGCCTCGTTCTGCCTGACGGAGCCGGACGCCGGCTCCGACGTGTCGGGCATGCGCACGACCGCCGTGAAGCAGGGCGACAAGTACGTCATCAACGGCACCAAGTGCTTCATCACGAACGGCTCGCACGCCGACTGGTACACGGTCTACGCGAAGACCGACAAGGAGGCCGGCCACCGCGGGATCTCGGCCTTCGTCGTGCCGCGTGAGCTCGACGGCGTGACGGTCGACAAGAAGGAGGACAAGCTCGGACAGCGCGCCTCCGACACGGCGATGATCTCCTTCAACGACGTGGAGATCCCCGCCGACAACCTGATCGGCGAGGAGAACAAGGGCTTCAAGCTCGCGATGATGACGCTCGACCGCACCCGGCCGGGCGTGGCCGCCATGGCGGTCGGCATCGCGAACGCGGCCTTCGAGTTCGCGCGGGACTACGCCAAGGAGCGCGTGCAGTTCGGCGTGCCGATCGCGATGCACCAGGGCATCCAGTTCCTGATCGCCGACATGGCGACCAAGGTGGAGGCGTCGCGGCTGCTCGTGTGGAAGTCGGCTGTGGAGCTCGACCAGGGCAAGCGCAACACGCTCATCTCGTCGCATGCGAAGCGGTTCGCCGCGGACAGCGCGATGGAGGTGACCGTGGACGCGGTGCAGGTCTACGGCGGGTACGGCTTCATCAAGGAGTACCCGGTGGAGAAGCTGATGCGGGACGCGAAGATCATGCAGCTCTACGAGGGCACGTCGCAGATCCAGCGGCTCGTAATCGCCCGCGAGGTGCTGATGCCGCGCCGCGTCGAAGAGCCCGCTGCCGCTGCTGCTTAGCCAGCTGCCTAGTTAGACGTAACAATGTCCGCCAGGAATGGCGGGCAAGCGAGAAGCGGTTCGGGACGCGGTCGCGCAGGCGGGCGGCATCGACGCCGCGGTCGCGCCCGGCCGGAAGGCGCAGGATCCGTTCGCGGGCCAGCTGCGCCGCCGGCAGATCCTGCCGCTCCTCGTCCTGCACCTGATCAACGAGGGCCCGAGCTACGGCAACAAGCTGATGGAGCGGATCGGGTCCATGACGGCCGGGGTCATCTCCGTCAAT
>JBEVKE010000102.1:0-6247 GCA_040509835.1 Thermoleophilaceae bacterium | reverse complement strand
TGTCGGGCGGGTGGACCCGGGAAAGCTTGTACATGGTGAAGATGTACTGCGCTGACATGAACGGCCGAGGATAGAGTCACGCCGTGGGACAGGAGGTCGAGACCACTGTCTTCTCTCGCGAGGACCGCCAGCGTTACCGGCAGAAGGTCCGGACCTGCCTCGACGTCTTCGCGCGCATGCTGCACGAGTCGCGGTTCGAGTCCGATCGCCGCTCGTTCGGCCTCGAGATCGAGCTGAACCTCACCGACGAGGCCGGCGACCCCTCCCTGGTCAACGCCCGCGCGCTCGAGGCGATCGCGGACGCCGACTTCCAGACCGAGATCGGCCAGTTCAACATCGAGATCAACGTGCCCCCGCGGAGGCTCGAGGGCGACGTGTTCAGCGAGCTCGAGGGTGCCGTCAGGGGCAGCCTGAACCGCGCCGAGGAGCGGGCGCGCACGGTCGGCGCGCACATGATGATGATCGGGATCCTGCCCACGGTCGGCGAGCGTCACCTCACCGCCGAGGTCTTCAGCGCCGGGCACCGCTACAGCCACCTGAACGAGCAGATCTTCGCGGCGAGGGGCGAGGACCTGGAGATCAAGATCAACGGCGTCGAGCGGCTCGCCACCTTCGCCGACACGATCGCCCCCGAGGCCGCCTGCACCAGCGTGCAACTCCATCTCCAGGTGGAGCCGGAGGGGTTCGCCAGTCACTGGAATGCGGCCCAGGTGATCGCCGCCGCGCAGGTGGCCGTGGGCGCCAACTCACCGTTCTTCTTCGAGCGCGAGCTGTGGCGCGAGACGCGCATAGCGCTCTTCGAGCAGGCCACCGACACGCGGCCCGAGGAGCTGAAAGCCCAGGGAGTGCGCCCGCGGGTGTGGTTCGGGGAGCGCTGGATCACGTCGATCTTCGACCTCTTCGAGGAGAACGTGCGCTTCTTCCCCGCACTGCTGCCTGAGTGCGACCCGGAGGACCCGGTCGAGGTGATCGAGCGCGGCGGCACGCCGAAGCTCGCGGAGCTGAAGCTCCACAACGGGACGATCTACCGGTGGAACCGGCCCATCTACGACACCGTCCGCGGGCGGCCCCACCTACGAGTGGAGAACCGGCTGCTGCCGGCCGGGCCCACGGTCGTGGACATCTGCGCGAACGCCGCCTTCTACTACGGGCTCGTCAGGGCGCTCGTCGCGGAGGAGCGGCCGCTGTGGACGCGGATGTCGTTCTCGGCCGCCGAGGAGAACTTCCACGCTGCCGCGCGCGACGGCATCGAGGCGCGCGTGTATTGGCCGGACGTGGGGGAGGTGCCGGTTTCGGAGCTGGTGCTCCGGCGGCTGCTTCCGGCGGCCCACGCCGGGCTGGAGGACGCGGGCGTGAGCGCCGCCGACCGCGACCACCTGCTCGGGATCATCGAGCGCCGCTGCGTGACGATGCAGAACGGTGCCGCGTGGCAGGCCGCCACCTTCCACAAGCTCTACGAGGACGACAAGCTGGACCGCATCGACGCTCTGCGGCGTATGACGGTGCTCTACCGGGACCTCATGCACGGGAACGAGCCCGTGCACGAGTGGCCGGTCTAACCAGGGCCTGGTCGAATTCGCACCACACGCGGGTGCTGCTGGTGAAGTTGACGCCCCAACGGTCGGTCAGTTGGTCGATCACCCAGAAACCGCGGCCCGAGTCCTGGCCGGGGTGGGGCAGCGCTACAACGGGGTCGAAGCCCCGGGTGCCTTCGTCCGTTACCTCGATTCGCAGACACCTGGGGGACACCTGGATGTTGAGCTCAATCCGCTGAGCTCCCGTCAGGCCGGCGTGCGTGACGCTGTTGGTCACGACCTCGGTGACGACCAGGGCGCTCCGCTCGATGAGATCCGGTTCGAGCTGTCCGCCAAAGCCCTCAAGCGCTCGTCGTGCAGCGGCGGGCGCGTCCAGGTCTGGTGCGAGTGATCGACTGACGGGGTCAGTTGCCATTGAGCACCCTCCCGACGCGCCGGACGAATCCGGAGGCCAGCCGTGGGATCGAAAAGCCTCTCGCCTCGGACTCCGACGGATGAACGCGGCCATGCCTTGCGCGCGCCCCGCGCCTGATGTCGCGCTGACGGAGCTGGTACCGCTCCGCTCGTGCACGCTCCACAGACTCGCTTGAGGGACCGTCGCGTTGCTGGGTCACAGGGGCCTCCAGGCCCGTTTCCTCAATTGCGGGTTAACCACGAGAAGGGAGAGGAAACGAAGGAGGCCCGACCAGCAGGTACGTGAAGCGTAGCCATATCCGTCTTGAGCGACTCGAGACAGGCTGCGCTCACCCGGCCGGGGGCGCCTTGCCGCCTACGCTCTCTTCGGCTGGAAGAGTTCGACGGGGTTGCCCGCTGGATCCTCGATGAGGATCTGGCGGCCGCCAGGTCCCTCGACGATCTCACCACGGAAGCTCGCCCCGTGAGCAGCGAGACGCTCAACGGTCGAATCGAGATCGTCCACGACGATCTGGAACCGATTCCACCCTCCGGGCTTCGGAATGCCGCCGGCTTTGCCCGCGCCGCCCGCGCCCGGCTCGTGTAGGAGCAGTCGCAAGTCATCCTTCGCCAAACCGGCGAATCCCGGGGCACGGGGGAGGTCGACATGAAAGCCGAGGCGATTGCAGTAAAAGTCGACCGCATCGTCGACGTTCGTGACGAAGTACCGGACAGTCGTCTGCGTCATGGGCCTCTCCTATCGCTCGTAAGGGGTCTGACCCTTAACAAATCGAGCGCGCCAGCAGCTCCATCGGGTGGAGCACCGGCAGGGCGCGACCGAGCCGTTCCGTATGGGCGCTGATCTGGAGGGCGCAGCCGGGGTTTCCGGCGGCGATCGCCTCTGCGCCGGTGTCGAGCAGGTTGCGCGCCTTCCGCTCGCCCAGCTCGGCGGCGGGCTCGGGCTGGATCAGGTTGTAGATGCCCGCTGAGCCGCAGCAGAGCTGCCACTCGTCGGGCTCGAGCAGCTCGAGGCCCGGGATGCCGCGCAGGAGCTCGCGAGGCTGCTCGCGCACGCCCTGCGCATGGGCCAGGTGGCAGGCGTCGTGGTAGGCCACCTTCATCTCCACCGCGCGGCGCTCGGCGCGCGGACCGGCCTCGGCCAGGAACTCCGACACGTCGCGGACGCGCTCGGCGAAGCGCGCGGCGCGCTCCGCCCACTCGGGCTCGTCTCTCAACACGTGGCCGTAATCGCGCATCGCGGAGCCGCAGCCGGCGGCATTCACGACCACGGTCTCGTAGCCCTCGAGCGCCTCGATCGTCTCCTTGGCGAGCTCCCGCGCGTCGGGGTCCTCCCCGGCGTGCAGCGGCAGCGCGCCGCAGCAGCGCGGTTCGCGCGGCACGTGCACCTCGAACCCCTCGGCGGCCAGGACGCGCGCGGTGGCCTCGTTCACCTGGCTGAAGAACACGCGCTGGACGCAGCCCTGGAGGAGCGCGACCGTGCCGCGCCGCTCGCCGTGCGCCTCGAACCGCTCCGGGAGCCGCGTGAGCGAGCGCCTGAGCGATGTCTCCGGCGTCATCGCGGCCATCGCGGCCAGCCGGGGTGCGAGCCGGCGTACCCGGGGACGGCGCGCGAGCCGCGGGAGCCCGAGCTTCTGCGCCGCCGCCGCGGCGGGCGCGAGCGCCCGGAGCCGCCCTGGCCGGGTGAACAGCTCGAAGATCAGGCGGCGGTGGGCGCGCTCCGCCGGAGGACGCTCGAAGTTGCGCTCGATCTGCGGGCGCGCGTCCTCGATCAGCTTGTCGTACTGAACGCCCGACGGGCAGGCGGTCACGCATGCCATGCAGCCGAGGCATCGGTCGAGGTGCTCGACCATCGGTGCCGAGATCTCCTCGTGCCCCTCCTTCATCAGCACGATGCGCCCGCGCGGCGAGTCCATCTCCTCGCCCCACAGCACGTAGGTCGGGCACGTCGGTAGGCAGAAGCCGCAGTGGACGCAGTCCGCGATCAGGTCGAGCTCGGGCGCCCGGGTGTTGTCGTAGCCGGTCACACGCACACCCCGGCGGGGTCGAAGCGCTCCTTCACGCGCCGCATGAGCTCCCGCGTGCCCGGGTCGATAGGGCCCGTGGGGTCGATGTCGAGATCCGCGGGGCGGTCCTGCACGACGGCCAGCGGGAAGTCGCGCCGCAGCCGCTCCACGGCCTCCGCGGTCGGCTCCTCGAAGCGCACCCAGGACAAGCCGAGCGCCGCGCGCCCCACGACCGAGCCGCCGATCTCCTCGGCCGTCCGCGCGAGCTCCGCGATCTGCGCCGGCAGCCCGGACACCTTCACGACCAGAGGGCCGCGCTGCGCCGCGCGCTGCTCGTCCCAGAGCGGCTCGTCGTCGTCCACGATCTCGGTTGGGAGCCCCTCGGCACGTAGCAGCTTCTCGGCGGCCTCGGCCTGCGGGCGCGGCACCGCACCGGCGAAGCGCGCGAGCACGCGCCCGCTGCCGGCGTGCCAGGCAATGTCAATCCCGTTGTGCTCGAGCGGCGACCGCCCGACGGCGAGGGCGCCTCGCGCCAGCTCGTCGGGGCTGTTCGCCTGGGCGACGGCGGTGGCCGTGGCCGGCGCCACCGGGTGCAGGCGCACCGATACCTCCACGATCGCGCCGAGCGTTCCGAACGAGCCGCCGAACAGCTTCGCGATGTCATACCCGGCCACGTTCTTGATCACCTTGCCGCCGCTCTTCGCGAGCGTCCCGTCGGACAGCGCGACGCGTATGCCCACGAGGAGGTCGCGCGGGCCGCCGTAGCGGCCCCGGAGGGGACCGGTGTCGCCCGTTGCGACAACGCCGCCCACGGTCGCGCCCCCGGGGTCTGGCGGATCGAGGGCCAGCCGCTGGCCCTCCTTCGCGAATACGGCCTGCGCCTCGGCCAGCGGAACGCCGGCCTCGAGCACCGCGGTGAGGTCGCCGGCGTTGTGCTCGACGATCTTCGTGAGTCCTGTCGTGGACAGCAGGGTCGCGCTCGCGGGCGCGGCCGGCGGCCACCCCAGCTTCGTCCCGCCGCCGCGGAAGCGAACCGGCGTGCCGGCCCGGGCCGCCTCCGCGAGCGCCGCCGCCAGCTCCTCGCGCGTTGCCGGCACGTGCGTCGCCACCGTCATCAGAACCGCTCCGCGAGCCCCGCCTGCTCGAGCGGGTGCCGCCGGTACGGGCCGGGCACCTCGCCACACAGCCGCGGCGTGGGCATCACCTTGCCCGGGTTCGCCCGGCCGTCCGGGTCGAACGCGCAGCGGAGCCGCTGGAACGTGGCGAGATCGGGCTCGTCGAACATCGCCGGCATGTAGCGCTTCTTGTCCACGCCCACGCCGTGCTCGCCGGTGATAGAGCCGCCCGCGTCCACGCATGCCTGGACGATCAGCCCGGCGAGCTCCTCCGCACGCTCCGCCTCACCGGGCTTCGAGCCGTCGTAACAGACCAGGGGGTGCAGGTTGCCGTCGCCGGCGTGGAAGACGTTCGCCACCTGGAGGTCGTGATCGGCGGCCAGCTTGTCGATCTGGCCGAGCACCTCGGCCAGCCGCGTCCGCGGGATCACGCTGTCCTGCACGTAGTAGTTTGGAGCGATCCGGCCCATCGCGGCGAACGCCGCCTTGCGCGCCCGCCAGATCAGGTCGCGCTCGGCCTCGTCCTGAGCCACGCGGACGCTGTCGGCCTCGCCGCACAGCTCCTTGACGTGTTCGAACCGCGCCTCGCACTCGGCCTCGGAGCCGTCGAGCTCGACCACCAGCGCCGCCCCGGCGTCCTGCGGGTAGCCGGCGTTCGTGGCCCCCTCGGCGGCCCTGATCGAGAGGTTGTCCATCATCTCGATCGCGCCCGGGACGATCCCCTCGGCCACGATCCTCGACACCACCTCGCCAGCCTGGACCGTGGAGCCGAAGAACGCCACGAGCGTGCGCCAGGCTTCCGGCTTCGGGATCACGCGCAGCCAGATCTTGGTGGCGATGCCGAGCGTGCCCTCGGAGCCCACGAACGCGCCCACCAGGTCGTAGCCCGGATGGTCGAGTTCCGGCCCCCCCAGCTGCACCACCGAGCCGTCGGGCAGCACCACCTCGAGCCCGCTCACGTAGTTCGTCGTGAAGCCGTACTTGAAGCAGTGCGCGCCGCCCGAGTTCTCGGCCACGTTGCCGCCGATCGTGCAGACGATCTGACTCGACGGATCGGGAGGGAAGAAGTGGGTGGGCGCGACCGCCTGGGAGACCGCGATGTTCGTGACGCCCGGCTCTACCAGCACGCGCCCGTTCTCCACGTCCACCTCGAGCACGCGCCGCAGGCGCGACAGAGCGA
>JBEVKE010000101.1:0-7190 GCA_040509835.1 Thermoleophilaceae bacterium | reverse complement strand
TCGAGTCGGCCTCGGCCATCTCGAGCGCCATGGCCACCGCGCCGTTCGAGCCCTGCTCGCCCGGCGAGTTGACGATCTCCGCGCCGTACATCCGGAGCAGCTGGGTGCGCTCCTGGGTCACGTTGTCCGGCATCACCACCTTGAGCGGATAGCCCTTACGCCGGCAGATCATCGCCAGCGAGATGCCGGTGTTGCCGGAGGTGGGCTCGAGGATCGTCTGGCCCGGACGGATCAGCCCGTCCTCCTCGGCCCGCTCCAGCATCGAGCGCGCCACGCGGTCCTTGACCGACCCGGTCGGGTTGTAACTCTCGAGCTTCACGTAGATGCGAACGCCCGGCTTGGGACTCAGCCGGCGCAACTCGACCAGCGGCGTGTTGCCGATCGCCTGGACGATGTCGCCGTACTTGCCCCCGCAAGGCCTGTTGTCGAGGCGCGGATCCAGCACTTCAGAAAGTGTAGTACCCGGTCTACAGTAGGAGGACCGTGTCGTCGTGCGAGTACGGCGGGGCGCAGCAGCACAGAAGGCGCAGCGGCTCGGCGCCCGTGTTCCACAGCTTGTGCGGGGTGCCCGGCGGGATCACGACCGTGTCGCCGGCCGACACCTCGGCCTCCTCGTCGCCCAGCTTCATCCGGCCGGTGCCGCTCGTGAACAGGTAGATCTCCTCGGAGATGCGGTGGTAGTGCTCCTCGGTGTCCGTGCCGGGTGGCACGGTGGCCTCGGCCAGGCTCTGATGGACCGAGTTGCCGGTCGGGGCGCCGGCCAGCTCTCGGATCTCCGAGCCGTCCTTCGTGACGAACGGCTCCGTGGTGTCGAGTCGCTCCTTGCGCACCGGCCCCGAGCCTATGGCTTCGACGGAGGCGGCTTCTCGGAGGCCTCTAGGAGCGCGGGCAGGCTGTCGGCCAGCGGAAGGTGGATCCAGCCCTCCACACGGGCGGCCTTCCATTCCTTCTTCTTCTTCCTGGGCCATTCGGTCAGCCCGACCGCGGCGGCGCGCGCGATCAGCGCGCACAGGAACGCGTCGAGGAAGTCATCGCTCTCGACGCAGCGATCGCGCGCGTCACCCTCCCAGCGAAGCCAGTCCGCTGACTTCTCCAGCTCGTTCAGCAGCTCTTCCCGCTTGATGCGCTGACCCTGCTTGCGCTCGCTGTTCCCACTCGCCTTGTAGCCGCGGCGGTCCAGGCCCCAGCGCGTGAGCGCCGCGCCCGGATAGACCTCGACGATCCGGTCGCGGCCCGTGCGATCGGCGGCCTTCCTCCCGTCGCGCGCCAGCGTCAGGAGACGGGCGCAGCGCCAGGCGGTGACGCCGATCCGGTCGGACGAGACGCTGAGCGGTGAGATCCCCACCTCCTTACGGACCAACTGATCGGTGAGGCGATACCGGAGCGAGTCGGCATCGAGGTCCGGCCACGGCCCGCGCTCGGCGTATCCGCTCACCGCCCGGACGAAGCCCGCGGGCCAGCCGAACGGCGAGTCGATCCCGACCCAGTTTCCCCGGCCGACCGCATCGACGAGGGCGTCCTCCGTGATCCCGTCGGCCCCGCCGAGCGGGGGTGCGACGGACGCCGTGCGAGCGCGCCAGCTGATCGTGCACACGGCGGTCTTCGCATCCTGCGCCGCCAGGTCGATGCCTGTCGTGTCCATAGCCAAGGCTCAGAGGCTACGGCGGTAGCGCACCTCGAGGATGTGCGCCCACACCTCGTTCGACCGCTCGCCGCCGTCGCGCGTGAAGCCCATGCGCTCGTAGAAGGCGTTCGCGCGGTCGTTGTCCGCGAAGGACCAGACCACGGCGGCGGCGTAGCCGCGCCCGCGGAGGTCGTCGAGCGCAGCGTCCATCAGCGCCCTCCCCACCCCGCGGCGCCACGCGCTCGAGGCCACGAACATGCTCCGTACCTCGCCCACAAGGGGCGGCGGGTCGGGGTCGCGGTTCGCGCCGCAGCCCACGTAGCCGAGCAGCCTGCCCTCATCGTCGGCGACCACGACCGATATCTCCGGGTCCGCCAGCAGCTGTTCCCACAGCCCGGGCTGCGCAGTCGGGTACTCGTGCCCCTCGGGCAGCAGCGGGCCGAAGCCCGCGAACGCGGAGTCGAGCCAGATGCCCGTCCAGGCGGCCTTGTCCTCGGCGCGGGCGCGCCGGACGATCAGCGGCTGCCGCCGGCCATCGCCGGCAGGATCACGACCGTGTCGCCGTCGGACACGCTCGTGTCGAGGCCGTCCAGCACGCGCACGTCCTCGTCGTTCAGGTAGACGTTGACGTAGCGGTTCAGCTCGCCGTCCTCGGAGAAGAGCTGCGACTCGGTCTCGGGGTGCTGCGACGCGAGCGACCGAAGCACCTCGCCGACGTCCGAGCCCGAGGCCTCGACCTCCTTCTCGCCGCCGACGCTGCCCCGGAGCACCGGGGGGATCTTGATGGTCGCCATAGAAGCTCGGCAGCCTAGCCAGCGCCGGCGCAGAAGGCTTCGTAGTCCGGGAAGACGCCCATCTCCTCGTCGGAGATCTCGCTCGGGTCGCGCGAGCAGATCGGGCAGTCGGGGTCACGCCGGACCTTCAGCTCCGTGAACGTCGTGCCGAGCGCGTCGTACAGCAGCAGGCGTCCGGCCATCGTGTCACCGGCACCCGTGACCAGCTTGATCACCTCGACCGACTGGAGCAGCCCCATCACGCCGGGCAGCACGCCGAGCACGCCGGCCGCGCCACACGACGGCGCCAGCTCGGCCGGCGGCGGCGTCGGGTAGAGGCACCGGTAGCACGGGCCCTCGTACGGGTGGAAGACCGACAGCTGGCCCTCGAACCCGAGGATCGAGGCCGAGACGACCGGGATCTGTAGCCGCACGCTCGCGTCGTTCAGCAGGTAGCGCGTGGGGAAGTTGTCGAGCCCGTCGACGATCACGTCGTAGCCCTCGGCGATCTCCATGATGTTGTCGGCGCCCAGCCGGACCGGGTACTTCTCGACCTTCACGTCCGGGTTGATCCCGTGGATCGAGATCTCGGCCGAGTCGACCTTCGGGACGCCGATGCGGTCGTTCGAATGCGCCACCTGGCGCTGGAGGTTCGAGAGGTCCACGACGTCGTTGTCGACGATGCCGAGCGTGCCGACGCCCGCCGCCGCCAGGTAGAGCGCGGCCGGCGAGCCGAGCCCGCCAGCCCCGAGCAGGAGGACCTTCGCGTCGAGAAGCTTTATCTGCCCCTCGAGCCCGATCTCCGGGATCAGCACGTGGCGTGAGTAGCGCTCGCGCTGCTCGGGGGTGAGCGCGCGCGGGACCTCGACGTCGTAGCCGCGGTCCTTCCAGAGCGTGATGCCGCCGCGCATGGACGCGACGTCCTCGTAGCCGAGCAGCTCCTGGAGCGTGTGGGCGGCGAGCGCGGAGCGCTGGCCGGACGCGCAGTAGAGGATCACGCGCTTCGAGCGATCGTTGCCTACTGCGCCCTCGATGCGCGACTCGAGATGGCCGCGCGGCACGTGCACGGCGCCCGGGAGATGCGACTCCTCGAACTCGTGCTGCTCGCGCACGTCGACGATCACGGGCCCGCGCCCGTTCCCGTTTCCGTTCAGCCCGAGGTCGTGGACCTCCTTCGGGTCCACCTCCTCGATCTGCTCCTTGATCTTGCGGATGAGCTCTGCGCCTGAAGCCATTGCTTCAGAAAGTATAGCGCCGCCTCGGCGAGCCATAACGACAGCCGGGGCGCCCTTTCGGACGCCCCGGCGGAAGACCCAGACCTAGATTGTGCGGAAGCCCTCGGCAGTTCCACCTGCTTGAAGCCTCACCAAGAGTTTCGTCTTTCGCGGTGCCTGCCGATATGGGGTGGAGACCCCATTTCTCGCCCCGGACACCGTTCCGATCCATGAAGACACCCTCTATGACGCGACGCGACGACTCCCTGATCGGTCAGGTCGTGGCCGCCAACGTCGTGCTCGTCGCGATCACGCTGTTCGCCGCGAGCCTCGCCGCTGGGCTCGACCTGACCGTGTCCGACCAGCGCTGGACGTTCCTGATCCTGGCGCTGGCGATCATGCTCACGCTGTGCGTGAACCTGTGGATGCTCCAGCGCCGGTTCGCGCCGCTCGAGCGGCTGATCAAGCGAATCGAGGGCATCGACCCCGCTGAGCCGTCGAGCCATCACCTGCCCGACCAAGACCCGGTGGAGGAGATCGACAAGCTCTCACGCTCGTTCAACGGGCTGCTCAACCGGATCGAGGAGGAGCGCCGCCGCTCCGGCACGCTCGCGATGCGCGCGCAGGAGGAGGAACGCCGCCGGCTGGCGCGCGACCTTCACGACGAGGTGAATCAGGCGCTCACCGCCATCCTGCTCCGGCTCGAGGCGCTCGCACAGGACAGCCCCGGCGTGAACATGGCCGAGCTCACCGAGCTGAAGCGGCTCGTGAACCAGGCGATGGAGGAGCTCCTCAACCTCGCCCGCCAGCTCCGGCCGACCGCGCTCGACGACCACGGCCTCGTGCCCGCGGTCGAGACGCAGCTCAAGCGCTTCTCGGCGCGCACCGGTGTCCAGGTGAGCCTCAACTCCGAGGGCGACCCGGACGCGCTCCCCGAGGACGTGCAGACGGCCGTTTACCGGATCCTCCAGGAGGCGCTCGCGAACGTCGGCCGCCACGCCGGCGCCACCGCGGTGGCCGTCGAGTTCGAGGCGGACGGGGAGCGCCTGGAGCTGCGCATCCGCGACGACGGAGCGGGCTTCGACCCCTCGGCGCTCGCGCGCCGCTCGAACGGTGACGGCCGGGGCGCCGGGCTGGGACTGAGCGGGATGGCGGAGCGCGCGCGCCTCGCCGGCGGCGAGCTGGACGTGCGCTCCGCCCCGGGCGGCGGCACGACCGTCACGCTCCGCATCGCGGAGCTCGTGAAGGCGGCCACGTGATCCGCGTCCTGATCGCGGACGACCACGGCATCGTGCGCTCGGGGCTGCGCATGCTGATCGAGCGCCAGCCCGACATGGAGGTGGTGGCCGAGGCGGAGGACGGGGTCGCGGCCCTCGAATCCACCCAGGAGCACCGTCCGACCGTCGCGGTGCTCGACGTGTCGATGCCGCGGATGACAGGCCTACAGGCCGCGCGCGAGATCCGCGCGCACGCGCCGGACACGCGCGTGCTGATGCTCTCGATGCACGACGACGAGCGCTACTTCCTCGAGGGACTCGAGGCGGGCGCGGCCGGCTACGTGCTCAAGCGGGCGGCCGACAAGGACCTGATCGACGCGGTCCGCACCGTCGCCGGGGGCCGAACCTTCCTGTCGGACGACGCACAGAAGACGCTGATGGACGAGTGGCTCGCGGGCGGCTCCACCGACGTGGACGACGGACTCACCCCGCGCGAGCTCGAGATCGTGAAGCTGATCGCCGAGGCGTTCACGAACAAGCAGATCGCCGAGACGCTGAAGCTGTCGGAGAAGACGGTCGAGTCCCACCGCACCAACGTCTTCGGCAAGCTCGGCATGCGCGACCGCGTGGAGATCGTGCGCTACGCGATCCGGCGCGGACTAGTGGAGCCGTAGGCACGAGCCTCCGCCTCCGCCCGGTCGTGGTCCTGACCTGAGCGGTAGAAGAAGAACGCGACGGCGACCAGGATGATCACCACGTCGAGGCTCATCATGAGGGCGCCCGCGATCCGCTGGTCCTCGAGCGCGCTGATCCCGTGCTCGGAGGTGCGGCCCACGTACCAGTCGTAGGCCGGCGTGCGCATGACGATGAACGCCGCGCCGAGGAACATGCCCACCAGCCGCGCCCCGACGATGTGGCCGGCCTTCCAGAGCTCGCCCCGGAGCCGCCGGCGGGCGGGCTCGAGCGCCGGGATCCAGACGAGGATGGCGATCACGAAGAAGGACTCGTGCTGGAGGGCGTGGACGAACGGGTTGTGGAGGGCCGCCTCGAACGCCGGCGCGAAGTGCCAGCCGTAGAGGACGATGGCGTAGGTGGCGATGGCGCCGAGCGGGGTCGTGAGCTTCCGCATCACGCTCCGGAGGGTGCGCCGGTGGGCGAGCCAGACCATGGCCGGCTTCGGCAGGAAGAAGTAGATCACCGGGGCGCGGAGGCCCACCAGGATCAGCGGCGCGCCGAGCTCGGCGAGCAGGAGGTGCTGAGCCATGTGGAATGACAGGAGCTCGACCGCGAGCGTGTCCACCGGCGAGAACAGCGCGATGGCCCAGAGCGCGACGCCGCCGTAGAAGGCGCACTGCTGGAAGGTCGTGACCTCGAGGCCGCGCCCGCGCGCGATCCGGACGGCGCGCACGTAGAGGGTGACGCCGATCGCCAGATAGACGAAGACCCCGGGGTCGAACGAGAATGACACTGTGGGGATTGTGGTGCACATCCGCCCCGGTGACTCCGCCCACGACGTGAACGAGCTCGTCCGGGTGAACGGCGAGGTGTTCGAGCCGGAGTACGCGCTCTCCCCCTCGTTCGCCGGCGACATGGCGGTGCAGCTCGCGGAGCTCCGCCGATCCGGCTGGCCGGGGGCGCGCGAGGGACTGTGGGTGGCCGAGGCGGACGGCGCCGTCGTGGGCGGCGTGACCCTGCGCGACCAGGGCGGCGGCCTCGCCCGGCTCGGGCACCTGGCGCTCCAGCCGGAGGCGCGCGGGGCCGGCGCCGGGCGGCGGCTGGTGGAGAGCGTGCTGGAGGCGGCGCGGGCGGCTGGCTACGAGCGCGTGGAGCTGATGACCTTCAGCGCGCTGACCGACGCCCGCGAGCTCTACCGCCGCACCGGCTTCGAGATGACGAGCAGTGAGCACACGGTCCGCTGGGGCCGCGAGATGCACTGGGAGCGCTGGGAGCTGGCGCTCAGCTAGCGCCGCCCCGCCATCTAGCCTGCGCTCCGTGAACCCGCGCATCGCGATCGCGCTCGTGCTGGTGGCGGCCCTCGCGCTCGGCGGCATCGTGCTGGCCAAGACGAGCCGCAACGACGAGCAGTCGGCCGCCGTGGCAGCGAACCAGGTCGCCGGGTCGACGATGCCCGCTAACACGCCGGCGCCCCACTTCAAGCTGCGCGACGAGCAGGGCAACCCGGTATCCATGAGCGCGCTGCGCGGGAGCCCGGTGGTCGTGACGTTCCTGTACTCGCACTGCCAGGACACCTGCCCCATCACCGCGCAGACGATCCGGGGCGCGCTCGACGACCTCGGCCACGACGTGCCCGCCATCGCCATCTCCGTCGACCCGCCGAACGACACGCCGGCCAGCGCGCGCA
>JBEVKE010000100.1:0-19470 GCA_040509835.1 Thermoleophilaceae bacterium | reverse complement strand
GGGCTGAGCCGCTCCACGGCCTCGTCGTCGCCGCCGACCATCATGCAGTAGCCCACGCTGATGCCCCAGACGCCTCCGCTGACGCCCGCGTCCACGTAGTGGATGCCGTGCTTGCGGAGGTCCTCCTGGCGGCGCTTGTCGTCCGTCCAGCGCGAGTTGCCGCCATCGACGATCGTGTCGCCGTCGTCGAGCAGCCCGGCGAGCTCCTCCACGGTGCTCTGGGTCGGGTCGCCCGCGGGGACCATGATCCACACCGTCCGGGGCGGGTCGAGCTTCGAGACCATGTCACCCAGGGAGCTCGCCCCGGTCGCGCCGTGCCCCTCCGCCGCGCTGATGCTCTCCTCGTGGTGGTCGAACACGACGCACTCGTGGTCCGAGTCCCGCTGGATGCGGTGGACCATGTTCGCGCCCATCTTCCCGAGGCCGACAAATCCCAGCTGCATCAGATCAACTCCCTCAGGTCGTCGGGCCCGTTCACCTCGATGCGAACGACCTCCAGGCCGTGCGCGCGCAGCGTCTGCATGTCACCGAGCGCCTGCGCGTTCTTCAGGTGCTCGAACGAGTAGCCGGCGTCGGGTATCTCCACGTCCTCCGACGCTCGCTGGTAGAGCTGGACGAATAAGCCGTTCGCGGGGCCGCCCTTGTGGTACTGCCCCGTGGAGTGCAGGTAGCGCGGGCCGTAGCCGAACGTGGTCGTGCACCGTGTCCGCTCGCGCAGCTTGGCGCGCAGATCCGCGGCCGCCGCGTCGTACTCCTCGGACGGAGTCACGAAGCCGAGGATCGCGATGTACTTGGGCGGCGCGGCCTTCGCCAGCAGGTCCTCGAGCGAGCCCGCGTCCTCGTCCGGCAGCCCCTCCTTCAGGATGCGCGCGGTGTTGTCCTTCGCCTCCTGAACGTTCGGCTGGTCGAACGGGTTGATCCCGAGCGCCCAGCCGGCCACCGCGGTGGCGAACTCGGCGAAGAAGAAGATCCGGCCGAGGTCGCCGGCGCCGCCGCTGAACGAGAGCGTGGCCGTCGGGTGCCCGGCCCGCCCGAGCGCCTCGATCTTCGCGTCCATGTCCTCGTCCGGCTCGTCCTCGTTCCGCAGGTACGCGAACACGCGGTCGTCGCCGTAGGCCTCGGGTTCGGCGAGCGGCTCGAGGGCCACGGGCAGGATGCCCTTGCCCTCCTTGCCGGTGGACTCGGCCACCAGCTGTTCGACCCACAGGCCGAAGCTCGACATCGGCTCGGACACCGCGAACGTGAGCTTGTCGCGGCCGAGCTGCGCCAGCTCGCCCATCACGCAACCCAGCCAGAGGCCGGAGTTCGACTGGGGCGAGTCGTACTGCTGGCAGTTCTGCTCGGCCACCTGCGCCTGGTGCAGCATGCCCTCGATGTTCACGCCGGCGAGCACCGCCGGCACCAGCCCGAAGTAGGAGAGCACCGAGTAGCGGCCGCCGATGTCCGGGTCGTTCTCGAATACGCGCCGGAAGCCGCGCTCGTTCGCCGCGTCGATCAGCGGGCTGCCCGGGTCGGTGACGGCGCAGAAGCGCGACCCGTCGCGACCGGTGCGCTCGTAGAAGTAGCGCATGTGCGACAGCGTCTCGATCGTCCCACCGGACTTCGAGGAGACGATGAAGAGCGTCCTGTCGAAGTCCACCGCCTCCTCCGTGGCGCGTATGGCGCCCGGGTCGGTGGAGTCGAGCACGTGCAGCCGCAGGGCGTCCGGCACGTCGCCGTAGGAGCGCCGGATCACCTCCGGGCCGAGGCTCGAGCCCCCCATGCCGAGCAGCACGGCGTGCTCCAGGCCGTCGGCTCGCGCCCGCTCGGCGAACGCGTGCAGGTCCGCGGCGTGCTCGAGCATCTTGTCGCTGATCGTGAGCCAGCCGAGCCGGTTGCCGATCTCCGCGACGCCGGGGCCGCCCCAGAGCGACTCGTCCCGCGCCCAGACCCGCTTCGCCACCTCCTCGGCCTGCGCCCGCTGGATCCGCTCGATGATCCGCGGCTCGAGGTCGTTCGGGAGCGCCGACTGGATCGTCTTCGGGCGGCCCGTGACGATGCCCTCGCGTGAGAGCTCGATCCCGCCGATCAGGTCGTCGAACGGCTCGACGAACTTGTCGATGCCGTCATTCAACAGCTTCTTCGTCACGTCGCCCATGTCGATCCCGGCGTCAGCCAGCCGCTTGAGGTCCTCGGCCGGGTCCTGGTCGGCCGTGTTGCCCTTGACCTCGAGCTCCTCGGCGCAGGCGAGGAGTGTGTTCATCGGCATCGTGTTGACGGTGTCCGGCCCCACCAGCGAGTCGACGTACTTGGTCTCGGGGTAGTGCGGGTCCTTGACACCCGTCGACGCCCATAGCGGGCGCTGTACCGGTGCCCCGGCCTCGCGCAGCTCCGCGAAGCGGTCGCCGTAGAAGAGGTCTTTGAAGCGCATGTAGGCGGCGCGCGCGTTCGCGACGGCCGCGATCCCGCGCAGATCCTCCTTGCCGAGGTCCGCCAGCCGCTTGTCGACCTCGGTGTCCACGCGCGAGACGAAGAAGCTCGCGACCGAGTGAACGTCGAGCGACTCGCCGGCCTCCTTGCGCCGCTCCATGCCGCGGATGTACGCCTCCGCGATCGTCTCGTAGGACTCGACCGAGAACAGCAGGGTCACGTTGACGTTGATCCCGGCGGCGATCGTCTCCTCGATCGCCGGGACGCCCTCCTCGGTGCCCGGGATCTTGACCATCAGGTTGGGCCGGTCGACCCGGTCCCAGAAGTCGCGCGCCTGCGCGACGGTCTTCTCGGCCTCGTGCGCGAACGCCGGCTCCACCTCGAGCGAGACGAAGCCGTCGGCGCCGTTCGCCTGATCCCAGACCGGGCGCAGCACATCGCACGCCAGCTGGACGTCGAGGATCGCGATCTCCTCGAACATCTCACGAGCGTCCATCCCCCGCTCGGCCAGCTCGGCGATCTGCTCGTCGTAGTCGCTCGAGCCCAGGATCGCCTTCTCGAAGATCGCCGGGTTCGAGGTGACGCCCCGGAGCGACAGCTCGCGCTCGAGCCGCTCGAGCTCGCCGGACGTGATCAGGTTGCGGCGGATCTGGTCCAGCCACACGCTCGTGCCCGCCGCGGTCAGAGCCGCGAGCCTTTCGTTCTGCGCTGCGCCGACGCTCATGGTCTGACTCCTTTCAGGCGCGCGCGGATACGCGCTCCACGACCGCGCGCGCACGCTCGGCCACCTTCTCGGGGGTGAAACCGAAATGTTCGTATAGGTCGGGCTGGGGCGCCGACTGGCCGAACGTGGTCATCGCGATGGCGTCCCCATCCTCTCCGATCCAGGTGCTCCAGCCAAGGGGCGAGGCCGCCTCCACCGACACGCGTGCCCGCACGCCCCGCGGGAGGATGCTGTCGCGGTAGTCCTCGTCCTGCTCGGCGAACCGGTCCAGGCAGGGCGCGGACACGACCCGCGTGGCGATGCCGTCCTCCTCGAGCAGCTCGGCGGCGCCCGAGCAGATGTGCACCTCGGAGCCCGTTCCGATCAGGATCACGTCGGGCTCGCCGTTCGAGGAGTCGCGGAGGACGTACGCGCCGCGGTGGATCGCGTCGTCGGGGATGTCGTCGCGGTTCACGATCGGCAGTCCCTGCCGGCTCAGCACGAGCGCCGTGGGCGTCTCGGTCTGCTCGAGCGCGAACTTCCAGGCGAGCGCCGTCTCGTTCGCGTCGCCGGGCCGGACGCAGTAGGTGTTCGGCTGGGCCCGCAGCGTCGCCAGCTGCTCGACGGGCTGATGGGTGGGGCCGTCCTCCCCCAGGCCGATCGAGTCGTGGGTGTACACCTGCACCACCGGGATCTCCATCAGCGCCGCGAGCCGCACCGCGGGCTTCATGTAGTCGAGGAAGTTGAAGAACGTCGAGCCGAAGGCGCGGAACCCGTGGAGGACGAGGCCGTTCACGATCGCGCCCATGGCGTGCTCGCGGACGCCGTAGTGCACGTTGCGGCCGCCGTAGGCGCCGCGCTCCACGGAGCCGCCGTCCTCGATCTCGGTCAGCGTGCTGGGCTCCAGGTCGGCCGAGCCGGAGATCAGGTTGGGAACCCGGCTCGCCGCCCACTGAATCACCTGGCTCGAGGCCTTGCGGGTCGCGATGTTGTCGTCGGCCGGGTCGAACGTCGGCACGCCCTCGTCCCAGCCGTCCGGCAGGCGGGGGGCGTTCATGATCAGGTCGAGCTCGGCGGCCGCGTCGGAGTTGGCGTCCCGGAACGAGGCCAGCTGCTGCTCCCACTCCTCCACGGCCTGGCGCCCGCGCTCGGCCGCCTCGTTGAACGGCTCGCGCGCCTCGTCGGGCACGTAGAAGGTCTTGTCGACCGGCCAGCCGTACACCTCCTTGGTCGCCATCACCTCGTCCTCGCCGAGCGGCGAGCCGTGGGCCTGGTAGGTGTCCTGCTTGTTCGGCGAGCCGTAGCCGATGTGCGAGCGCACGATCACGAGCGAGGGCTTGTCCTTCACGCCCTTCGCCTCCTCGGTGGCGCTCTCGAGCGTCTCGACCGAGAGGTCCTCGCCCACGTCCTGCACGTGCCAGCCGTAGGCCTCGTAGCGCTTCCCGACGTCCTCGCTGAAGTCGCGGTCGATCGGGCCCGCAAGCTGGATGTGGTTGTTGTCGAAGAAGACGATCAGCTTGCCGAGGCCGAGGTGGCCGGCCAGCGAGGATGCCTCCGAGCCGACGCCCTCCTGGATGTCGCCGTCGCTCGCGATCACGTAGGTGTGGTGGTCGATCAGCTCCGTGTCGGCGGTGTTGAAACGCGCGGCGAGCATCCGCTCGGCGAGCGCCATCCCGACCGACATCGCGAGCCCCTGGCCGAGCGGGCCGGTGGTGGCCTCGATCCCCGGGGCGTCGTGGTACTGGTACTCCGGGTGCCCCGCCGTCGGGCTGTTGAGCTGACGGAAGTTCTTCAGGTCGTCGAGCGTGATGCCGTAGCCCGCGAGGTGCAGCGTCGAGTAGAGGAGCATCGACGCATGCCCGGCCGACAGGACGAAGCGGTCGCGGTCGAACCAGTCCGGGTTGTCCGGGCTCTGCTTCATGACTCGCGTGTAGAGCGTGAACGCCAGTGGGGCGAGCGCCATCGGGGTGCCCGGGTGGCCGGAGTTCGCCTTCTGGACGGCATCCATCGAGAGCGTCCGGATCGTGTTGATCGCGAGCTCGACGGTGCTCTCCGTGCTGGTCGTCATTCGATTCCTTCGCTTGTCGTTGCCTTGGTCAGGTCAGTATCGCGCTCGCGCTCCATTTCCAGGGCCGCGAGCAGGCCGGCGCCGATCACGCCGGCGTCCGCGCCGCCCTCGGCGAGTGCGACGCGGGTGCGCTTCCACAGAGCGGGAAGGCTCCGGGCGCCCGCCTCCTGGACGGCGCGGTCGAGGAAGAGATGCGCCGCGCGGGACAGCCCGCCGCCGATCGCAAGCCGCTCGGGCTCGAAGATGTTCACGTAGTTCGCGATGCCGATCCCGAGCATGCGGCCGAAGTTGTCCATGATGAGGAGCGCGTCGTCGTCGCCGGCCTCGGCGGCCGCGACGACCTTGCGGGCGGTCAGCCTGTCGTCCGACCCGAGGAGGCGGGCGAGGTGGCTGTCGGGCTTGTCGCGCGCGAGCTCGGTGCCGTCGCGCTCGAGCGCCTGGCCGGAGCAGTAGGCCTCCAGGCAGCCTCGGTTCGGGCAGTTCCCCGGGCAGGGCGGCCCGTCCGAGTTCACCGCGATGTGCCCCAGCTCGGCGCCGAGCCCGTGAGCGCCGCGGAAGGTGAGTCCGTCCATGACCACGCCCCCTCCTACCCCGGTCCCGAGCGTGAGCATCACGAGGTGGCTCGCGCCCACGATGTGGGCCTCGGCGAGCGCTGCGCAGTTCGCGTCGTTGTCGACGAAGACGGGCACGCCGAACCGGTGGCCCAGCTCCTCGCGCAGCGGGACGCCGGTGAGCGGGATGTTCACGCTCGTCTCGACCGTGCCGGTGGCGAACTCGATCTGCGACGGCACGCCGACGCCGATCGCCTCGGGCTGCCCGGCGTCCGCGATCAGGTCCCGGACCACGTGCTCGACGCCGTCGAGCAGGGCGTCGGCGCTGACGGTGACGGTGGGGTGCTCTCTCATGCGGGTCGCCATCACGCCGTCCACCGCCGCGACGGCGACCTTGGTACCTCCTACATCCACTCCCAGGACCACGAGAGATTCCTATCTCCGGGAACGCGGCCCTGCAAGCTAAGCGGATTCAGGCGGCGTTCTTGTAGAGCTCCATCAGCTGCGCCCAGCCGCCGTCGCCGCCGACCAACTCGCGCATCGCGGCGCCGGGTTCCCCGTGCACCTCGAAGCCGCGGTGCTCGAGCGTCACGCGGGTGCCGTTCTCCTCTGCGTTGAAGGTGACCTCGACCTCGGTTGCATTCGCGCGATCGGGATCGAACTTCCACTCCGGCGTGAGCTGCCACGCGAGCAGGATGCGGTTGGGGCGGTCGATCTCGAGGACCGCGCCCCAGTCACATTCATCACCGCTCTCGCTGCGCTCGTACCAGCGTCCGCCCTCGCGCGGCTCCAGCACCGCGTCCGCCGCGGGGCTGTCCCGGATGTGGTGGCTGTCCTTCGGCCACCACTCGGCGAAGCGGTCGGTGAACAGCTCGAATGCCGCGTCCGGCTCGAGCGGGACGAGCACCGACTGGGTGACTGGGTCTGTCGTCTGCGTCATTTTTTCTCCTCGGCTCGCGCCGCATCCTCGAACGCGGCGAGCGCATCTGTCCAGAACCGGTCCAGGTACGAGCGCATGCCGTCCACCCCGCGCGGGTTCACCCGGTACAGCCGGCGGTTCCCGTCATTCGTGGCTACGACGAGGCCGGCGTCGGCGAGCACCCTCAGGTGCTGCGACACCGCCGGCCGTGAGACCGGCAACCCCTCCGCAAGCTCCCCGACCGGCCGCGGCCGGCGAGCGAGCCGCTCGAAGATCCGCCGCCGCGTGGGATCCGCGAGAGCGCTGAAACCGTTCTGGTAAGTGGTCACTTACGGTAAGTATATACTTACGATACGTTCTCCGCCAGCGTGTTGCGTTCCGCGGGCGAACGGCAGCGGTGAAGGAGGTGATTTTTGGGGGTGTGCTGAATATCTCGGTGTCAGGCCGAGTTTTCTCCACCACACCTGCCGAGCCACCCCTTCAATGCCCGTCGTTTGGCCGAAAGCGAGGGCCGCTCCTAGGATGTGCGCCGTGCCAGATCCCGGATTGGCGGAGGCGCACGCCGCGAGCTGCCCGCGGCGCTCGCGCCGAGCACCCCCCTGATGTAGGGGTCCGCCCGCGAAAGATCCGGGTCAGGGTTAGGGGACCCCTCGATGCCATGCGGGCCGCCGCGGCCGATGCTTGGCGCATGCTCATCTCTCAGTCAACTCGCTTCTCTGAACTCCAGTCCCGAATCCACGGCCAGGTCCTCACCGATACCGACGGGGCCTGGGACTCGGCCCGTCAGACCTTCAACGTCCTCGTCGACCAGCGCCCAGCTGCGGTCGTACGCGTCGCGAACGCCGACGACGTGGCCGAGACGATCCGGTACGCCGCCCAGCGCGGCCTCCGAGTCGCCCCGCAGGGCACCGGGCACAACGCCGGCCCGATGGACGGCATCGAGGACGCACTGCTCCTCCGCACGGACGCACTCCAGGGCGTCGAGATCGACGTCGCGGCCCGCCGCGCCCGCGTCGGCGCCGGCGTGCGCTGGGGCGCCGTCGCCGACCCCGCCTCCGAGGCCGGCCTCGCTCCGCTGTCCGGCTCGTCGCGCACCGTCGGCGTGGCCGGCTACTCGCTCGGCGGCGGCATGGGCTGGCTCGGCCGTAAGCACGGCCTCCAGGCCAACGCGCTGACCGCGGTCGAGATCGTCACGGCCGACGGCGAGCTCCGCCGGATCGACCACGACAACGAGACCGACCTCTTCTGGGCGGTCCGCGGCGGCGGGGGCAACTACGGCGTCGTCACGGCGCTCGAGTTCGAGCTGTTCCCGGCTCCCGAGATCTACGCCGGCGCGCTGTTCTTCCCGTTCGAGCGGGCCTCGGAGGTCATGCACACCTGGCATAACCTCGTCTCCGCAGGTCTTCCCGACGAGATCACGACCGTTGCGCGGGTGTACCAGTTCCCGCCGCTGCCGATGCTGCCTGAGCTCATCCGCGGCAAGTCGTTCACCGTGGTCCAGGCCGCGTACCTCGGCAACGAGCGTGACGGCGCCGATCTGATCGCCCCGCTAACCGACCTCGGCCCGAACATGAACACGTTCGGCATGGTGGAGCCGGCCGCGCTCGGCCACCTCGCCATGGATCCCGAGGATCCGATCCCGGCGGCAAGCGCTACGCGCACCATCGCAAACGCGACGCCGGCGACCGTCGACGCGTTCCTCGACTCGGCGGGCCCGGGCTCGCCGTCGCAGCTGGCGTCCGTCGAGCTCCGCTCGCTGGGCGGCGCGCTGGCGAGGCGTCCCGAGGGCGCCGGCGCCCGGGCCACGCTCCACGGCGACTACATCATGTTCGCCGTCGGCGGCGTGATGAGCCCGGATGCGAAGGCCGAGGTCCAGGGCCAGGCGGACGGCATCGCGGCGGCGCTCGCCCCGTGGGACGCGGGCGCTCGCTACGCGAACTTCGAGGAGCGCGCCACGGACGCCCGGCTGTTCTACGACGAGGACACGTTCCGGCTCCTCCGCGCCCTGCGCACGGAGTGGGACCCGAGCGGCGTCTTCCTGGCCAACCACGAGATCAAGGAGTAGCCGGCACGCTCGGGGAGGCCGCTCGCTCGCGAAAGTCGAGCGGGGCCTCCCCGCGCTGCCGCTTGAAGGCCTTCGAGAACGCGAACTGGTCCCCGAAGCCGAGCCGAGCGGCGATCTCCTTGATCGACAGGTCGCTGAACCGCAGCAGCCGGACGGCCTCCAGGATCACCCTGTCCATGATCAGCTGCTTGGTCGACCGGCCGGTCAGCCTCGTGAGCACACGCGACAGCGTCCCCGTCGTCGTGCCCAGCTCGGCCGCGTAGTGCCCGGCCTCGTGGCTCGTGGCGAAGTCTCGCTCGAGCAGCTCCTGGAACTGGCGGTGGAGGTCCACGTCCGTGCCGCTTGCGCCGCGACCCTCGAGCTGCGCCTCGCGCCATCGCTGCGCCCAGAGCAGCACCGATGCGAGCAGGTGCCTGCGCAGCTCGGCGGACTCCGGCCCGGCCGGGCGCTCGATCTCCGCGCGCAGGAGGTCCAGCAGCGCCTCGAAGCGGGGCGAGTCGTCCGAAGGAACGGCGAGCGCCGAGCAGGACCCGCCAGAGAAGAGCCAGCGACGGGACCCGGTGAGCCACTCGTCGTCGAAGCGCACCACCATGCCGGTCACGTCTTCGGCCTCCTTGAACTGGTGCACCTGACCCTTCGGAATGAGGGTGATCGTGCGCGGCCCGAACTCCACCACCTCACCGTCGATCAGGTGGCGCCCGTGCCCGTCGTGGACCCAGATCAGCTCGTGGTAGGCGTGCCGGTGCGGTTCGCGCACGTCGCCGTCGCCGATGCTGTCGCGGCGCAGCTCGATTGCCTGGAGGGCGTCCGCGTCAGCGGGCAGATCGTCAACCGTGGGGACCGTGGGCTCGGCCATTCCCCACATTGAAGAGAATCGGCGCCATGAACCTCGACAAGTTCCCGCGCGAGCCACTCCTCTTCGGCCCGTCGCCGGTCCATCCGCTGGATCGCCTGACCGCGCATCTCGGGGGCGCGCGCCTGTGGGCGAAGCGCGACGACTGCAACAGCGGGCTCGCCTACGGCGGCAACAAGACGCGCAAGCTCGAGTACCTGGCGGCCGACGCGCTGGCGAAGGGGTCCGACACGCTCGTGTCGATCGGCGGGGTCCAGTCGAACCACACCCGGCAGGTGGCCGCCACCGCGGCGAGGCTCGGCCTGGGCTGCGTGCTCGTCCAGGAGAGCTGGGTGGACTGGCCGGACGTGGTCTACGACCGGGTGGGCAACATCCAGCTGTCGCGGATCATGGGTGCCGACGTCCGGCTCGTCGACGCCGGGTTCGGGATCGGCTTCAAGGAGAGCTGGGAGCAGGCGCTCGCCGACGTGGAGGCGTCTGGTGGCACGCCCTATGCGATCCCGGCCGGCGCGTCCGATCACGAGCTGGGCGGGCTCGGCTTCGCGCGCTGGGCGCAGGAGCTGGCGGAGCAGGAGCGCGAGCTCGGCGTCTTCTTCGACACGATCGTGGTGTGCTCGGTGACGGGCAGCACGCAGGCCGGGATGATCGCGGGCTTCGCGGGCCAGCAGGCCGAGCGGCGCGTGATCGGGATCGACGGCTCAGCGCGGCCGGAGGAGACGCGCGAGCAGGTGGCGCGGATAGCGCGGCGCACGGCGGATCTGATCGAGGTGGGTCGCGAGCTGCGCGACGACGAGATCGTGCTCGACGACCGCTACCACGCTGGCACCTACGGGATCCCGGACGAGACGACGCTCGAGGCGATCCGCACCGCGGGCCGGCTCGAGGGCATGATCACTGACCCGGTCTACGAGGGGAAGTCGATGGCGGGCATGATCGACCTCGTCCGCCTCGGCGAGATCGAGAAGGGCTCGAACGTCCTGTACGCGCACCTGGGCGGCCAGCCGGCGCTGAGCGCGTACGCCGGCGTCGTCCGCTGATGTCCGACGCGGTCGTGCGGGGGGCGGTCGCCGCCTTCATGGCGCGCGACCTCGACGGCATCCTCGCCGTCGCGGACCGCGAGATCGTGCTCCGCTCGCTGCTCACGGAGGCGGAGCGGCCGCTCTACCACGGCCACGACGGGGTGCGCGACTGGTTCGACAACGTGTTCGGCGTGTTCCCCGACTGGCAGCCGCGCCCGCGGCCGACCTCGCACGACGAGGACGGCGCCGTCGTGATCGGCCTGGACGTGACGGCCACCGGCGCCGGCAGCGGCGTGCCGATCGACCAGACGTATTGGCTGGGCGCCCGGGTACGAGATGCGAAGATCGTGTTCTTCGGGTTCTTCCGAACCGAGGCCGACGCCCTTGAGGCCGTGACGTGATTCCCCCTGACACATCCATCGGCAAGGTCCGCCTGCGGGTGGCGGACATCGACGCGCTGTCCGAGTTCTACGAGCGCGTGGTCGGGCTCCGGAGCGTTGAGCGAGCTGGGGACCTGGCCCAGCTCGGGCCGGAGGGAGGCGAGCCGCTCGTCGAGCTGGTGTCGGCCCCCACCGCCCCGCCGCCGCCCAGCTTCAGCACGGGCCTGTTCCACATGGCGATCCTGGTGCCCGACCGTGCCGAGCTCGCGCACTCGCTCCGGCGGGTGACCGAGCAGGGCTGGCGCCTGACAGGCGCGTCCGACCACCTCGTGAGCGAGGCGCTCTACCTGCAGGACCCCGAGGGCAACGGCATCGAGATCTACCGCGACCGCCCGCGCGACGAGTGGGCGCACGACGGCGGCGAGCTCAGGATGGCGACGCTCCCGCTCGACCTCGAGGGCGTGATGGCCGACGAGGGCGTAGGCGAAGGGTCCGCCAACGGCATGCCGGCCGACACGACGATGGGCCACGTGCACCTCCGGGTGGCGGACATCCCCGCCGCCGAGGCGTTCTACAACGGCGCCCTCGGGCTCGAGGTGATGGTGCGCTCCTACCCGGGCGCGCTGTTCGTCTCTGCGGGCGGCTACCACCATCACATCGGGCTCAACACCTGGCAGAGCCAGGGCGCGCCGGCGCCGCCGGAGGGATCGCTCGGCCTCGACCGCTACGAGCTCGTCCTGCCCGACGAGAACGAGCGGGACGCCGCCGCGGCGCGCGTCGGCGAGACCGGCGACCCGGCGCACACGGACGACGGCGTGCTCGCCACCGACCCCGCCGGCAACCACGTCCTGCTGACGGCGCGCGGCTAGGCGGCCCGGGCGGGCTCCGGCGCCGGCTCCTCCGGACCGGTCTGCTCGCCGATGGCGTGCGCGCCGCCGGCGCGCCCGGACGGCCACCAGATCCGGTCGCCGAGCGCTCCACGGCAGCCGGGCTCCGGCGCCCGGCCACGATCCGAGCGAGCCTTCTCACCGGTACATGAGTACCAATCGGACCGGAGGGGCGCGCGTGCGCGTAACCGGAGTGGCATGGACGTGGCCCGCCACATCGCGCTGGGACTGGCGATGGCGGCCGCGAGCCTGCACGTCCAGTGGCATCACTCGACCGCGCTCGGAACGTACTCGTCGGGCGCGCTCGCCGGCGGCGTGCGCCTGCCGCCCGCGGGGCGCGCCTTCGTCACCTGGGATCCGGTGCTCAGGCGTTCGCCGAATCGCGCCTGGCGCCGCTTCGGCACGGACCGGCTCGTGCGCACGGTCCTCACCGTGGCGCACGGCTTCCATGCCTCACACCCGCGCGCGCCGCGGCTCCTCGTCGGCGATCTCAGCCGCCCCCACGGCGGCGACTTCGGCCCCCGCTTCGGCTACATCGGCCACGCGAGCCACCAGAACGGCCTCGACGTGGACGTGTACTACCCACGCGCCGACCGTCGCGAGCGGGCCCCTCGCGACGCGAGCGACATCGACCGCGGCCGCTCACAGGAGCTCGTGGACCGCTTCCTCGCCGCGGGAGCGGCGGTGATCTTCGTGGGCCCGAACACCGCGCTGCTGGGCCCGCCCGGGAGGGTCGAGCCGCTGGTCCACCACGACAACCACCTCCACGTGCGCCTGCCGGCTCGGTAAAGACGGCGGTGAAGGGGGTGATTTTCGGGGGTGCGCTGAAAATCTCGGTGTCAGGCCGAGTTTTTTCCTCCACACCCGCTTGGGCCACCCTTCAATGCCCGTCGTTCGCCGAAAGCGGTGAAGCGGCCGGCGGAGAGAAAGGCGCCCGCTAGTACGCCAGCCGGGGGCGCGGCGGGTGCGCGAACAGCCGCCACAGGCCGGCCTCGGGCATGCGCTCGACGGCCAGTCCGGCGGCCAGGCAGTCGGCCTCGAGGGCCGAGACGAGGCGGGGCTCCGGGGGGAAGCGGCTGATCGCGACGACGCTGCGCACGCGTACGGCCACGGGCCGCTCCTCGATCCACAGGACCACCACCGGCGGCACGAACAGCGGCCGGCCGGAGCGGGGGTCGCTCGTGGGGGGCGACTCGCGGAGCTCCACGTCGATGGAGCCGCGGCTGATGGGCTTCGCGCCCAGAAATGCCTGCACCGCTCGCCGCTCGCCGATCACGCTTCGACCGTAGGTGCGATCGGCTCCACACGCTCTCCGCCATGTGTCCATGGACGCCCCCGCCGCCGTAGTGTGGGCGTCCATGAACCCGCATGGCAGCAGGGCTTTCGCGCCTGGACGCGTGAATCTGATCGGTGAGCACACCGATTACAACCTCGGCCTCTGCCTCCCCTTCGCGGTCGAGCTGGGGATCACCGTGACAGCGGAATTGCGCGACGGCGGCGAGATCGTCGCGCCCGGGCTTGCCGACGACGATCCGTATCTCCGCGGCGCCGTCGCCGAGCTGCGCGCGGCCGGGCTGGAGCTTCCGGGCTGCACCATCGAGGTGGACTCAGACCTCCCCCAGCAGGCGGGCCTCTCCTCGTCAGCCGCGCTCAGCATCGCGCTCGTGCTCGCGCTCGGGGCCGTCGCGGACGCCGACCCCCCCGAGCCCAACGACCTGGCCCGCCTGTGCCAGCGGATCGAGAACGAGTACACCGGCGCCGAGACCGGGCTGCTCGACCAGCTCGCCTCGATCCTCGGCAAGGAGGGCAGGGCCGTTCGGCTCGACATGCGCACGCTGGAATCGCGGCAGGTGGCGCTCGACCTGGGCGACCACGTGCTCGCCGTGCTCGACTCGGCCAGCCCGCGCAGCCTGGCGGAGTCGGGCTACAACGAGCGCCGCGAGGAGTGCCGGCGGGCCGCCGATCTGCTCGGCGTCGAGTCGCTGCGCGACGCCGTCACCTGGTCCGGCCTACCCGATCCGCTCGACCGCCGCGTCAGGCACGTGGTGACCGAGAACGAGCGCGTGGACGCCGCCGTGGACGCGCTGGAGCAGGCCGACTTCGGCGCGCTCGGCGAGCTGCTCGACGCCTCGCACCGGAGTCTGCGGGACGACTACGAGGTGTCCGTCCCGGGGGTCGAGCGCGCGGTCGAGGCCTGCCACGAGGCCGGCGCGCTCGGCGCGCGGATCATGGGCGGAGGGTTCGGCGGCTCGGTCCTCGCGCTGTTCCCGCCCGGCGCGGACCCGCCTAGTGCTGCCCTTCCGGTCCGCCCGGCTCCGGGCGCTCGCCTTCTGCGGCCGCGTCCTCCAGCTCCTCCAACAACGGGCGAGTGAGCGCCCAGACGAGGAAGAAGGTCGCCATCAGGAGCAGCACGATTCCCGCCCACAGGTTGATGTTCACCCCCGCCGCCTTGTTCTTCTGCGCGCTCGACCCCACGATGCCGGCCACGAGCAGGATCACGCCGTACACGCCGAGCAGCCCGGCGATGATGCGTCGAATGTCGAGCAGAGTCGTCGTCATATGAAGATGATGTTCAGGATCACCGCGAGGGCCAGGATGATCACCGCGAGCACCACGGGCCGCTGCCACCACGGGCGCTCAAGGTCGGCGTCCGGGTCGATCTCGGCCATCCCCCAGACCAGCCCCTGAAGGTCGTCCAGGCGCCGCGGCTGCGTCGCGAGGCTGACCACGACCGTGACGACCGCGTCGGCGCTGAACGCGATGATCGCGCCCCAGAAGTCGGCCGACAGGGCGGAGCCGAAGTGGATCGTGCCCTTGGAGTACAGGAGGTGCGTCATGAACGCGCCGAACGTGCCGGCCACGAGTCCCGCGAAGCCGCCCCAGCGCGTGGCCCGCTTCCAGAACAGGCCGATGATGAACGTGGCGAACAGCGGCGCGTTGAAGTACGAGAACAGGAGCTGGACGTAGTTCATGATGTTCTCGTAGCCCTTGGCGATGAACGCCGTGCCTATCGAGATCAGGATCCCGACGACCGTCATGACCCGCCCGAACCGGATGTAGTGGCGGTCCTCCGCGTCGCTGCGGATGTAGTCCTGGTAGAGGTCGTAGGTGACGACCGTGTTGAACGCCGACACGTTCGCCGCGACGCCGGCCATGAAGCTCGCGATCAGGGCCGTGATGGCGAGGCCGAGCATCCCGTTGGGCAGGTACTCGGCCATGATCGCCGGAATGGCGTTGTTGTACTGCTGGATGTCGGCTGAGCCTGTGCCGAAGTCCTTCACCGTCACCAGAGCCACGAGGCCCGGGATCACGACGAGCAGCGGGATGAACAGCTTCGGGAAGGCGCCGATCAGTGGCGTCCGCTGGGCCGCGTTCATGTCCTTCGCCGACAGCGCGCGCTGGACCTCGGCGAAGTTGGTGGTCCAGTAGCCGAACGACAGCACGAAGCCGAGCCCGAAGACCGTCGCGACCCAGTCGGCGCCGATCGGGTTGTCGCCGCCGATCCCCATGCCCTCCCACGCGTGCAGGCCTGCCTCCTTCAGCGGCGACTGCTTGACCTGGTCGGCCAGGCCGGAAAAGCCGCCCACGTCGATCAGCGCCACCGTGACGAGCGCGCCGAGCGCGGCCACGATCACGAAGAACTGGATGACCTCGTTGTAGATCGCCGACGTGAGGCCGCCGAGCACGATGTACGTGAGCACGATTGCCGCGGACAGCACGATCGCGGAGTTGATCGACCAGCCCAGCATCAGCGACAGCACGAGGCCGAGCGCGAACAGGTTCACGCCGCCGATCAGGACCGTCGCCACCGCGAACGAGAGCGCGTTGAAGAGGTGCGCCTCGTTGCCGTAGCGGCGGCGGAGGTACTCGGGCACCGACCGCACCTTCGACCCGTAGTAGAACGGCATCATCACGAGCGCGAGAAAGACCATCGCGGGGATCGCGCCGATCCAGTAGAAGTGGACCGTCGCCACGCCGTACTGCGCGCCGTTCGCCGCCATGCCGAGGATCTCGAGCGCTCCGAGGTTCGCGGCGATGAAGGCCAGACCGGTGATCCACGCCGGGAGGCGGCGACCCGACAGGAAGAAGTCGAGGTCGGTCTTGATCAGCCGGCGGGCGAGGAAGCCCACACCCAGCACCGTCACGAAGTAGATCGCGATGATGACGTAGTCCAGCGCCGACGCGTCGAACGTGGGCATGCTGGCGGCGCCAATACCCCCTGGCCGTCTGCTAAAACCACCAATCGTGGACCGGCGGCTCGCCTACAAGAACATCCGCACCGGCCTCATCGCCGGCGCGATCTCGCTGATCGTGTTCGCCCTCAGCTGGGTCGTGGGACTCGTCTACTGATGGCCGACGAGGTCCGCGTCACGGACGCCGAGGCGGACGAGCCGGGCGAGGCGATCCACCTCCCGGGGCCGTCGTATCAGCCGGTGGTGCTCGCGTTCGGCCTGACGCTCGCGATCACCGGCGTCGTGATCTTCCCGGCCCTGTCGGTGATCGGCCTCGCGATCGTGCTGGTCACGCTGTACATGTGGATCCGCGACACGCGCCGCGAGATCCGCGAGCTACCGCTCGAGCACGACCACTAGCCAGGCGCCACCGGCTAGGCGCTCTCGGCCACGTCCCTCGGCAGCTCCGAGGTCGCGCCGTCCTTCACCCAGCAGCGGACGATGTCGCGCATCGAGAGCACGCCGACCATCTGGCCGCCGTCCACGACAACGAGGTGGCGGAAGCCTCCCCTCACCATCGCCTCGGCCGCCCGCTCGAGCGACCACTCCGGCGCCGCGAACGTGAGGTCGGCGGACAGGTGGTCCTGGACCAGCTCGACGTTCGGGTCCTCGCCGCGCCCCACGGACTGGAGCACATCCCGCTCGGTGATGATCCCGGGGCCCGGCTGCTCGGGGTCGATGACCACCGCGGCCCCCACCTTGCGCTCCGCCATGGAGCGCGCGGCGTCGTGAATCGTGCATCCCGGCGCGACGGTCACTACGGAGCTGCTCATACCCGAGCGGACCTCCATACGCGCCAATTTAGCCGATGATCCGCCCGGGCGGATCGGCCGTATTCCCCTTCATGCGGCCATCAACGGTCCAGCGGAGGCGCGAGCTCTATCGCGAGGCGGTCGAGGTGATCAGGCTTCGCCACGCCGATCCCGAGCTGTCGCTCTCTCTGGTCGCCCACGAGATCGCCACGAGCCGCCGCCAGCTGCAGCGCGCCCTTGCCGAGGTGGGCGGCACGACCTTCAGCCGAGAGCTCCAGCGAGCCCGCATGGACCGGGCCGCGGAGCTGCTGCTGACGCGCTCGCTGCCGGTCCAGGCGGTGGCCGGCGCGGTCGGCTACCGGCAGGCCGCCCAGTTCGCCAAGGTGTTCCGCCGCCACCACGGCACCTCCCCCTCTTCGTTTCGCCGCGCGCCGCACGACCTAGCCGCTTGACCACCCAATAAACTCGCGCGCCGTGGACGAGAGGGAGCGCGTTCAGGAGGACGAGGCCAAGGGCCCGCCCGAGACGGATCCGCGGATCGCGGGCGAGAAGCACCCTGTTGCCCGGATGATCGGGATCGGCGTGTTCGCCTCCCTGATCGGCATCGCGATCACGCTATGGATCGACTGGTTCCCGGAGCCGGGCTCCACCTCCGCGAACAAGATCGACACGCTCTACGACGTCCTCCTGATCTGCTCGGTCCCGGTCTTCGTGCTGGTGATGACGGTCGCGATCTACTCCGTCGTCCGCTTCCGGGCCAGGCCGGGCGACACGGGCGACGGGGCGCCGATCCACGGCAACACCCGGCTCGAGGTGATCTGGGTGACGATCCCGTTCCTGATGGTCACCGCGCTCGCGATCTACGGCTGGATCACGCTCGACGACATCGAGGCCAAGCAGCCGAACGAGATGGTCGTGAACGTTACCGGCCAGCAGTTCACCTGGACCTTCCAGTACCCGGACGAGAAGCTCGACGCCAAGGAGCTGGTGCTCCCCGTCGACCGTCCGGTCGAGTTCAGGATCCACACGAAGGACGTGATCCACTCCTTCTGGGTGCCGCAGTTCAGGCTGAAGTCGGACGCCGTGCCGGGGCTCACCACACACGTCCGCGTGACACCCGACAGGGAGGGCAACTTCGAGGTGGTCTGCACGGAGCTGTGCGGCCTCGGCCACTCGACGATGCGCCAGTTCGCGCGCGTCGTCCCGGCGGGCGCGTTCAGGTCGTGGGTGGCGGATCAGAAGAAGGCCGCGAGCGGCGGCGCCACGGGCGGCGGCGGTGGCGGCCAGCAGGCCGGCGGCCCCGACGCCGAGCAGATCTTCACCTCCGCCGGCTGCTCGGGCTGCCACACGCTGGCGGAGGCCGGCGCCACGGCACAGGTCGGGCCTGACCTGGGCAAGCTGGGCAAGGTGAGCGCCGCCTTCATCCGCACCTCCATCGTCGACCCGAACGCCAAGATCACCAAGGGGTACAAGCCGAACATCATGCCCCAGGACTTCAAGGACAGGCTCTCGAAAGAGGAGCTCGACGCCCTCGTGAAGTACCTTCTGAAGGCGCAGGGATGACGTTCGCTCAGAGGCTCAC
This sequence comes from Thermoleophilaceae bacterium, assembly GCA_040509835.1. Taxonomy (GTDB): domain Bacteria; phylum Actinomycetota; class Thermoleophilia; order Solirubrobacterales; family Thermoleophilaceae; genus JACVRW01. Next base: position 1,050 of record JBEVKE010000100.1, on the reverse strand, counting down.
CGCACCCGGGTGGTACCGCGCCTTCCTCGGCATGGCGCTCGGCTTCGGGCTGGGCACGACCATCGTCGTGGTGGTCCGCTCCCTGTACGGCTGGGACCCGGTCTGGAACTGGGACGCGATCATCACCGTGGGCGCCCTCATCTGCGCGCCGTTCGGCTACCTGATCGGGATCGGCTGCTTCGACTACTGGTTCCGCTGGGCCTCCGGCGCGCCCACGGTGCCCGAGGACCACTCGGGTCACGGCGCGTACTCCTGGCGCGACTACTTCCGCGTGAACACCGATCACAAGGTGATCGGCATCCAGTACATCTGCACCACCTTCTTCTTCTTCGTCTGCGGCGGCCTGATGGCGATGCTGATGCGCGCGGAGCTCGCCCAGCCGGGCACGCAGTTCGTGGACCCGAACACCTTCAACGGGCTGTTCTCTGTGCACGCCTCGCTGATGATCTTCCTGTTCATCATCCCGGTGTTCGCCGGGATCGCGAACTACGTGATCCCGCTCATGATCGGCGCGCCGGACATGGCGTTCCCGCGGCTGAACGCCCTGTCCTTCTGGATGCTGCCGATCGCCGGCGTGATGATGCTGAGCTCGTACTTCGCGGAGGGCGGCGCCTTCGCCACCGGCTGGACCGCCTACGCCCCGCTGTCCACCGACACTCCCATGGGCCAGCAGTTCTTCACGCTCGGCGTGCAGTTCGCAGGCGCCTCCTCGATCGCGACCGCACTGAACTTCCTGGTCACGATCATCACGATGCGGGCGCCCGGAATGACGTTCTGGCGCATGCCGCTGCTCGTGTGGGCGAACTTCACGACCTCACTGCTGGTCGTGATCGCCACCCCGTTCATCGCGGGGTCGCAGTTCTTCGTGCTTCTCGACCGCACGATCCAGACCCACTTCTTCGACTATCAGCTGGGCGGCGACGTGCTGATGTACCAGCACGTCTTCTGGTTCTACTCGCACCCGGCGGTCTACATCATGATGCTGCCGGGCTTCGGGATCATCAGCGAGGTCATCTCGACCCACGCGCGCAAGCCCGTGTTCGGCTACCG
>JBEVKE010000099.1:0-11110 GCA_040509835.1 Thermoleophilaceae bacterium | reverse complement strand
CCGCGGCTTCCTCAGCGGACGACAAGGCGTGCTCCTCGGCCGGCCTGCCGGCCAGCTTGCGGGACACGACCCGTGAGATGCCGTCGCCGCCCATGCTCACGCCGTAGAGCGTGTCGGCGGCGTCCATGGTGCGCTTCTGGTGCGTGACCACGATGAACTGCGCGCGGTCCGAGTAGCGCTTCACCAGCTGGAGGAAGCGGTCGATGTTGAGGTCGTCGAGCGCCGCCTCGACCTCGTCGAGGATGTAGAAGGGGCACGGCCGGGCGAGGAAGACGGCGAACATGAAGGCCAGCGCGACCAGCGACTTCTCCCCTCCTGAGAGAAGCGAGAGCCGCTTGGTGGACTTGCCCGGCGGGGTCACCTCGATCTCCACTCCTGCTTCGGGCTCCTCGTCCTCGCTCTCGACCGGTTCGGGCTGCTCGCCGCCCACCACCGGCCGCGGGCCCATTTCCTCGTGAACCAACCGGAGCGCGCCGCGGCCGCCCGGGAACAGGTGCTGGACGACGTCCTCGAAGTTCCTCGCGGCGGCGTCGAATGTCTCCTCGAACGCTTCGCGGATGCGCCGGTCCGTCTCCTTGATGAGGCCCTCGAGCTCGGCGAGCGCGCTCTCGAGGTCGGCCCGCTGGGTCTCGAGCTCGTCGACGTGCGCCACAGCCTCGTCGTACTCCTGCTTGGCGAGCGGGTTCACCGGGCCGAGCTGCTCGCGGCGGCGCACCAGACGCTCGACCCGCTGGGTGAGCGACTCGCGCTCCTCGTCCGGCAGGGGCTCGGCGGCGGGCTGCGGCTCGAGCCCCAGACGCCCGGCGAGGTCGTTCAGCTCGCGCTCGGCGTCCGCGGCGGAGTCGCGCACCTGCTGCGCGGCCACCTCCGCGCCGGTCACGGCCTCGCTCGCGTCCTTCAGCCGCCCGTGGATCGCGGCCTCCTCCTGAGCGCACGCCTTCAGCGCCGCGGCGGTCTCCTCACCGGCGGCGGCGCCGGCCTCGAGCTCATGGCCGAGGGTGTCGCGGCGGGCGCCGACCGCTTCGTGGGCACTCTCGAGGGCAACGGCGGCGCGATCGGCGTCCGCGGCGAGCGCCAGGTCGCGCTCGGCGCCGGTGCGGAGCGCCGTGAGGTTGTGAGCGCGCTCCTCGCGCTCGCGCTCGATGCGCTCCGCCAGCCGCTGCTCCGCGCGCAGGTCGCCGAGCAGCTCGGCGCGCCTGACCGCCTCGGGACCGTCCTGAGGAGCCTCGCGGCGGCGGGCGATGAGCCACTCGGAGCGGCTTGCGCCGTCGGCGGCCTCGGCGGTGGCCCGCAGCGCGTCGCGGAGCGCCGACTCCGCGCTCTCGCGCGCGGCGTCCGCCTCGCTGACCGCCGCGCCGTGCCGCTCCACGGCGGAGCGCGCCTCGGCCTCCTCGCGGACGGCCGACTCCGACGCCACGACCAGCTCGTCACGCCGCCCCAGCTCCTCGAGCAGCCGCTCGGCGCCACCGGTTGGCGCCTGCGAGAGCTCACCGGTGCGCGCGTCGAACAGACGCCCCGACCGCGTCACGGCGACGCCGCTGAACGTCGCCGGCAGCGCACCGATCGAGTCAACGACCCACACGCCGGCGAGCAGCCGCTCGGCGAGCGCCGCGACATCCGACTCCGGGCGCACGAGCTGCGCAAGCTGCTGCCCTCCTGGAACCGAGGGCGAGGCCGGAGCCGGCCCCGGCGCGGAGGTCGTTCCCCGCACCAGCGCGCTGCCCCCGTGGGCACCCGATCCGTCGAGCAGTCGTCCGCCCTCTCCGATGTCGTCGACGACCGCGGCCGTCAACCGGGGACCGAGGACCGCGGCGAGCGCGAGCTCGTACCCGCTCTCCACATGGAGGCGCTCGGCGAGCGGGCGGGCTTCCTGCAGACCGCCGGCCCCGCGGACGAACTGGTTCAGGGCGGCCAGCTCCGAGCCCACGTCGGCCGCTCTCGCGCGGGCCGCCTCGGCGGCGCGCTCGGCGTCGCGGCGGGCTGTGCGAGCCGCGTCGGCGGTCTCCTCGGCCGCCGCCAGCGCCGCGCGGCGTTCCTCGGCCGCCGTTTCCAGCTCCTGCACCCGGGCCTGCGCCGCGGCGAGCTCCTCCTCGAGCCCTGCCAGCTCGCGCGCCAGCCGCTCCTCGCGGCCCGCGTCCAGCGCCGCCAGCTCGCCCTCGATCGCGGCGATGCGGTCCTGTGGGCGCTCCTCCTCGCCGGCGAGCTCGGCGTCGGCGACCGCCTGCTGCTCGAGCACCTCCACCTGGCGCAGCCGCCGCTCGCGGCGCTCGCGGGCCGCCTCGCCCTGCTCGCGCACCCGCTCCAGCCGCATCGCGATCCGCTCGCCGGCCGCGCGCGCCGCGTACAGGCGCGCCTGCAGCTGCTCGCGGTCGCGCGTCTGGGCCGCGAACGCCTCCTCGGCCTCCTCGCGGCGCCTCGCGACCTCGCCGAGCAGCCGCTCGGCCTCGTCGCGCTCGGCGCGCACGGCCCGCGCCCGCTCTTCCGCCTCGGCAAGCGCCAGCCGGGCGCCTCGCGCGCCGTCGCGTGACAGCGCGTAGCGCGCCTCCAGCGTCTGCCGCTCGAGCCGCTCGTGCAGCTCCGCCGCCTCCGCCTGGCGCTTCAGCGGCCGTAGCCGCGAGCGCGCCTCGCGCTCCACGTCGAGCGCGCGAGAGAGGTTCTCCTCGGTGCGCTCCAGCTTCAGCTGTGCGCGCCGGCGGCGCTTGCGGTGCTTCCCGAGCCCTGCCGCCTCCTCGATCATCAGCCGCCGCTCGCGCGGCCGCGACAGCACGATCTGCTCGACCTTGCCCTGCGAGACGACCGAGTGCATCTCCTTGCCGAGCCCCGAGTCGGAGAGCACCTCGACCACGTCCACGAGCCGGCACCTGGCGCCGTTCAGGCGGTACTCGCCCTCGCCGTCCCGGTCCAGCTTGCGCACGATCGAGATCTCAGAGAAGTCGAGGTCGAGCGCGCCGTCGTGGTTGTCGATCACGACCTCCACCTCGGCGGCGTTCGCGCCCTTGATCCCGTGGGCGCCCGCGAAGATCACGTCCTTCATCGACTGCCCGCGGACCGCCAGCGGCGACTGCTCGCCGAGCGACCACAGCACCGCGTCGGTGATGTTCGACTTGCCCGATCCGTTCGGCCCCACGACGACCGACACCCCCGGCCCGAACTCCAGCTTGGTCCGGTTGGGGAAGGACTTGAAGCCCTTCATGGAGATGGAGCGCAGGTGCATAGCTACGAGGCCGCCACTTCGTCGAGTGCGTCAAGGGCGTGCAGGGCCGCCTCCTGCTCGGCGGCCTTCTTCGTCTTTCCCTCCCCGCGGCCCAGCTCCTCCCCCGCCACCTCGGCCACCGCGATGAAGCTGCGGTCGTGCGCCGGGCCCTCCTCCGACACGGTCTTGTAGGCCACCACCGCGGCCCGCCGGGCCAGCCGCTCCTGGAGCACGGACTTGTAGTCCACCGGGTTCTCGAGTGCCTGCTCGATCTCGCCCCTGAACGACTCCACCACGGCGGGCGCGGTCCGCTCCAGGCCGAAGGCCAGGTAGCTCGCGCCGATGATCGCCTCGCACACCGAGGCCAGCACCCGTTCCGAGTCCACCAGCATGTCGGCGGTGCGGCCGGTGCCCTCCGGCGCCGTCGCACGCAGCTCGTCCGGCACGCCCAGCGCCCGCGCGACCCGCGCGCACGACGGGCCGCTCACGGCCTGCGCGCGCACCTTGGTGAGCCGGCCGGCGCCGTAGCGCTCGAAGCGCGGATACAGGTGATCTGAGACCGCGAGGCTCAGGACGACGTCCCCCAGGAAGGCCAGCCGCTCGTATGCCTCTGCACGATGTTCGACCCAGGACGAGTGTGTGAAGGCCTGCCGCCGGAGGTCGTCCGGCAGCTCCGCGAGCAGCTTCTCAAGGGACTCAGGTCTCGATTCCTGCGGCATGGGCGGCGACGAAGTCGGCTGCCTGGCCGACTGTCAGGATCTTCGCCGCCTCCTCATCGGGGATGCGGACGCCGTAGCTGTCCTCCAGCTCCACCACGAGCTCCACGAGGTCGAGCGAGTCGGCCTCCAGGTCCTCCTTGAAGCGAGTGGACTCGTCGATGCGGCCCGGGTCGACCTCCAACTCGGTGGCCAAATGCTCGCGGATGCGGTCGAGAACCTCTTCGCGGGTCATCGCCGGGCGACGCTAGCAGCGGTCGCGGACCGCAAGGCCCCGGCCGCCTCGAGCGCCGCCGTGGTGCGGCCGACCATGTCCTCGTCGGCCGCGCGCCGGGCCAGTTTCACGGCATGCTCGATGCCGGTGGGGCCGAAGCTTCCGTGCGCCACGACCACCGGCTTCCGCAGCCCGAGCAGGATCGCGCCGCCCACGTTCTCGGGGTCGAAGTCATCGCGGAGCTTCCCGAGCTTTCCCCGAACCAGCAGCCCGCCGATGCTCGAGAACACGCCGGACCGGATCCGCGAACGGATCTCCGCGCCGAAGACCTTCAGCGTGCTCTCCAGCACCTTCAGCGCCACGTTGCCGGTGAACCCGTCGGCCACGACCACGTTCACGCCCGCGGTGGGGATGTCGAAGCCCTCGACGTTCCCGGCGAAGTTGAGCGCTCCCGCCTCCGCGATGCGGTCGTGCGCGGTGAGCACGTCAGGGGTGCCCTTGCCGGACTCCTCGCCGACCGAGAGCAGCCCCACCGAGGGCCGCTCGATGCCCACGACCGCCTCCATGAAGCCGGCGCCCATGTAGGCGAACTGGACGAGGTGCTCGGGGCGCACCTCCACGCTCGCCCCCGCGTCGAGCAGAAGCACCGGCCCGCCGGGGATCGGCATCAGCACGGCCAGCGCCGGGCGGTAGACGCCCTTGATGCGCTTCACGGACAGGGTCGCGGCTGCCAGCGTGGGCCCGGTGCTGCCGGCCGACACGAGCGCGTCCGCGCGTCCCTCGCCCACCGCCGCGGCGGCCTGGACGATCGACGCGTCGCGCTTCGAGCGGACGGCTGCGACGGCCTCGTCGCCGGCCTTGATGGTCTCCGGGGCGTCGACGATCTCCGCGTGCGGGCCGGCTATGCCCTCGATCTCACGCCGCGGCCCGAACAGGAGCACGGGCAGGCCGGACCGGGCGACTCCCTCTGCGACGGCGGCCGGCCCCCGGTCGGCGCCGTTCGCGTCGACCGCGATCACTCGTTGTCTGTGTTGACCCCGGGCTGCCGCACGACGACCTCGCGGCCGGCGTACGTGCCGCAGTTGGGGCAGACGCGGTGCGGAAGGCGAGCGTGGCCGCAGCGCGGGCAGCGCCGCAGGCCCGGCGCCTCGACCTTGTGCTGCGAGCGACGCTTGTTCGTCCGCGAGTGGGACTGTCTCTGCTTGGGGACGGCCATGACGGGCCGGAAGGATAGCTTGCGGCCGCGCGCGGGTCGGGTCGCGCGAACGGCAGCGGTGAGGGGTGGGGGTTAGGGTGTGCGCTGAAAAACTCGGGCCTAGACCGAGTTTTCTCCTCCACCCCCTCCCGATCACCGCTCAATGCCGTCGCTCGATGGCGCCAGCGCAGCCGCCCAGCCCTTGCCGCCCGGGCAGCAGAGGGTTAGCGTCGGCTCATGTACGACTACGTGATCGTCGGGGCCGGCTCGGCCGGCTGCGTGCTTGCCAACCGGCTCAGCGAGGACCCGGACGTCTCGGTCCTCCTGATCGAGGCCGGCGGCCCGGACACGAACGAGCTGGTGCACCTCCCCGCCGCCTTCTCCGCGCTGTACCGGAGCGCGCAGGACTGGGACCACTCGACGATCTACGAGCCGTACGCGAACGACAGGCGCGTGTACCTCCCGCGCGGGCGGGTGCTGGGCGGCTCGTCCTCGATCAACGCGCTCGTGTACATCCGCGGCAACCCGCTGGATTACGACAGCTGGGGGCCCGGCTGGACCTGGGACGAGATGCTTCCCTACTTCAAGCGCGCCGAGGACAACGAGCGCGGCGAGAGCGAGTTCCACGGGGCCGGCGGGCCGCTGTCGGTGTCCGAGGGCCGCTCCCGGAATCCGCTGGCTCAGCACTTCATCGACTCGGCGCTCGCGCTGGGACTGCCGGCGAACGAGGACTTCAACGACGGCGTGCAGGACGGCATCGGCTGGTACCAGGTGACCGAGCGGAACGGCGCCCGCTGCAGCACCGCCGTGGGCTACCTCCACCCCGTGATGAGCCGCCCGAACCTGACGGTCGAGACGCACGTGCACGCTCTCTCGATCCTGTTCGAGGACGGCCGCGCCGTGGGCGTGGTGGGCGCGCGGCTGTCAGAGATGGTCGTGAACCGCGCCGAGCGCGAGGTGATCGTGTGCTGCGGCACCTACAACACGCCGCAGCTCCTGATGCTGTCCGGCATCGGCCGCGCCGCCGAGCTCCAGGAGCTCCAGATCGAGGTCGTGGCCGAGTCGCCCGAGATGGGGCTGAACCTGCACGACCACCCGAACATGGGTGCCGTCTGGGGCATCGACGAGGAGATCTCGCTGTTCGGCGCGCTGAACGAGGAGAACCTCGCTCTGTTCGAGGCGGAGGGCCGCGGTCCGCTCACGTCGAACGTCGCCGAGGCGGGCGGGTTCATCCGAACCCGCGACGACCTCGAGGCGCCGGACATCCAGTTCCACTTCGCGCCCGCGCGCTTCCAGTCCGAGGGCCTGGTACCGGGCGACGGGCACGGCTTCGCGGTCGGCGCCTGCGTGCTCGCGCCGCGGAGCCGCGGCTTCGTGGCGCTCGGCTCGCCCGACCCGACCGCCAAGCCGCTCATCCTCCACAACTACCTCGAGCACCCGGACGACCTGGCGTCGGCCGTGGCGGGCCTGCGCACGGCTCTCGAGATCTGCGAGTCGGGCCGGCTCGCCGAGCTCTCCACGGGGATGCTGATCGGGCCCGAGTCGAGGTCCGACGAGGACATCGAGGCGCACTGCCGCCAGCGCCTGCAGACGCTCTACCACCCGGTGGGCACCTGCCGGATGGGCGACGAGCCGACCTCCGTGGTGGACCGCGACCTCAAGGTGCGCGGCGTGGACGGCCTGCGTGTCGTCGACGCGTCGGTGATGCCCACCGTCCCGCGCGGCAACACGAACGCCCCGGTGATCGCGCTTGCGGAGCGCGCCGCCGACCTGATCAGGGGCGAGGTGCCGGTGGGCACCCAGACTGAGCTGTCGGAGACGGCGCCGGCCGCCTGAAGGCCCTCGTCAGACCCCGAAGTCCTCGTTGCAGAAGAACTTCACGTCCTCGTGGAACAGCTGCAGCCGGTGGCCGACGCTGCCGAAGCCGAGCTCGTGAAAGGCCCGCCCGATGCCTCCCAGCTCCTGAGTCCCCTCTGATACGAGGTTGCCCAGCCCGCAGCTGGTCGGCGGATTCTTGCCGGCGGCAGCGGCGTCGCCGGCGGACATTGCGAACAGCGAAGCGCTTGCGAGCGCGAGTGTGACGATTCGGCGCATGCATCGAACCTAACCCGGTTTCCGCCATCCGGGGCGTCCATGGACGCAAAGCCGATGTGTACTAGACACGGCTGTCACACACCGGCGCTCCGTCTCGTCAAAGGGGAAACGACGAAAGGAGAAGCAATGAGGATCCTGGTGGCAGGCGCGACGGGGGCGATGGGCAAGCAGCTGCTGCCACGGCTGGTGGCCGAGGGCCATTACGTGGTCGGCATCACGCGCAGCGAGGCGAAGCTCGGGCTCATTCGCAACCTGGGCGCGACCGGCATCGTCGCCGACGTGCTCGACCCGGACGACGTGGCGCGGGTGGTCGCTCAGGTGGAGCCGGAGGTGATCATCCATCAGCTGACCGCGCTGTCGGGCGACCTCGACATGCGGCACTTCGACCGCACGTTCGCGACGACCAACCGGCTCCGCACCGAGGCCACGGACCACCTCCTGGCCGCCGGCCGGGCGGTCGGTGTGAAGCGCTTCATCGCGCAGAGCTTCGCCGGGTGGCCCACCGAGCGGACCGGCGGCCCGGTGAAGACCGAGGACGACCCGCTCGATCCGCATCCGGCGGACGCCATGCGCGAGAGCTTCGAGGCGATCCGCCACCTCGAGAGCGCCGTGACCGGGCCCGACTGGCTGGACGGGATCGTCCTCCGGTACGGCGGGTTCTACGGGCCGGGCACCGGGCTCAGCCGCGACGGCCTTCAGACGGAGATGATCCGTGGCCGTAAGTTCCCGGTGGTAGGCAACGGCGGCGGCGTGTGGTCGTTTATCCACATCGAGGACGCGGCCGAGGCCACGGTGGCCGCGGTCACCCACGGCGGCCGCGGTATCTACAACATCGTGGACGACGACCCGGCGCCGGTCGCGGAGTGGCTCCCGGCGGCCGCCGCTGCGGTGGGCGCGCGGCCGCCCAGGCATGTCCCCCGTTGGCTCGGCCGGCTCGTGGCCGGCGACGCCGCGATGGTCATGATGACCGAGATGCGCGGAGCCTCGAACGAGAAGGCGAAGCGAGAGCTCGGCTGGCAGCCGCGTCACGCGAGCTGGCGGGAGGGCTTCGCCCAGGCGGCGGCGTGACGGGCAGCGGGCCGCATGACCAGCTGCTCGAGGAGCTTCGTCCTGCCGCTTTCGCGATCGCGTACCGGATGCTCGGGAGCGTCGCGGAGGCGGAGGACGTGGTCCAAGAGGCACTGCTGCGGCTGCTCGCCGCGCTCGAGCGCGGCGAGCGGATCGAGTCGCCGCGGGCCTACGTGGCGACCGTGGCCACCCGGCTGTCGATCGACGTGCTGCGGTCGGCGCGCGTGAGAAGGGAGACGTACGTGGGCGAATGGCTGCCCGAGCCGCTCGTGAGCGACCCCTCGGCCGACCCAGCACGCCACGCCGAGATGTCCGACTCGCTTTCGCTGGCCTTCCTCGTGATGCTGGAGACGCTGTCGCCCGAGCAACGTGCAGCATTCCTCCTGCACGACGTGTTCGGCTACGGCTACGGCGAGGTGGCCGACATCGTCGGCAAGAGCGAGGACAACGCGCGGCAGCTGGCTGCGCGGGCGCGGCGGCACGTGGACGAGCGCCGCCCGCGCTTCGAGACCTCTCGCGAGGAGCGCGACAAGCTCGCGCGGCGCTTCTTCGCCGCCGCACAGGACGGCGACGTGGACGGCCTGCGCGACCTGCTCGCCGAGGACGTGGTCCTCCACGGGGACGGCGGCGGCAAGGCGCCCGCGCTTGGCCGCGCGCTCCACGGCGCCCGGCGCGTGGCGCGGACGCTCGGAGCGTGGGGCCGCACCGGCGCGCGGATCCCCGGACTAACCATCCGCATGGTCGACGTGAACGGCCAGCCCGGCGCGATCTCCACCGACGGCGACGGCAACGTCATCAACGTGATGGCCCTGGACATCGCCGACGGCCGCATCCAGGGAATCCGGTCGATCGTGAACCCCGAGAAGCTCGGCCACCTGGGCCCGACGGCGAACTGGGCGGCGACCTTGAGGGGTCAGACCCCCTGAGGGTGGCCGAGGGTCAGTCGAGCTTCAGCTCTCGCAGCGCCGCCCAGCGCGGATCCGGCTCGCGCTCGTGGGCGTGGTCCGGCGATCGGTTCAGGTTCTCGCCGCACACGGCGCAGAGGCCGGCGCAGTCCTCGCGGCAGACGATCTGCACCGGAAGCGCCAGCGCGAGCGCATCGCGCGCCCAGGCGCGCACGTCGAGGTGGCCCTCGTCGAAGTAGGGCGAGCTGAGCTCCTCGCCGCCGCCGGGCTGATCGATCTCGCGGGCGTCGACGTCGACTCGCTGGTCCGCGGTCTCGAGGCAGCGCACGCACGGCCCCTCGAGCTCGGCGCCGAAGCGCAGCCGGAAGGCGTAGCCGCTGACCGTGTGGGAGACGTCGAGCCGCGCGTCCACCTGGCCGCCCGTCACCTCGTAGCGCTGGCCGCCGAAATCGAATGCGTCCACGGGCACCTCGAGATCGACTCCGCGCCCCTCCCCGGAGGAGAGCCCGAGGTGCCCGACGTCGAAGCTGTCCGTGCGCTGCGCCATGACATCGAGGCTAGCGCCCCGACCCGCCTCAGCGGCGCACGGCGAGCCGCTTCGACGCGGCAACGAAGCCGGAGTGCGAGGCCTTCGCACTGAACGGCTTGCGGGACTTCACCGACAGCGTCACGCGACCCCGCCTGTCCGTCTTTCCGGAGTCACCGCCGGCCGTGACCTTCGCCCCCTTCACGGGCGAGCCGGCGTCCTTGACGGTGAAGCGCACCGTGGTCGGCTCGCCTCTGCGCACGCTCTGCCGGCTGGCCGCGAGCGTGAGGCCGGGCAGGATGCGCCGATACGAGGTGACGGCGCTCGTGGTGGTGCCGATGTTGAAGTTGGCGAGCACGTCGACGGCATCGCCGGCGGCGCTCGCGTCCAGCTTGTAGGCCTGAGCCGCGTCCTTCGGGTGGCCGGCGTTCACCACCGCCCCGAATTTGGTCGCCGTTTCGTTCGAGCGGCTGGCGAGCACGTCCGGGTCGCCGAAGCCCTTCGTCCAGAGCACCCACAGCCGCCCGTCGCCGTCCGCGGCGATCGCGACGGCGGGGCTCCCCCTGGTCACCCGGGCGATGACCGGTGCGTTCCCGGCGCCGATGCGCCACAGGCGGATCCTGTCCTGCGACGGGTAGCCGGCCGGATACGCGACGTAGAAGCCGCCGCCGGCGCGAGCGGCGAGCGGCGTGCGGCCGAGCATGCCGATCTGCATGTCGCTCGTGCCGGGCATCGTCGCCGCGCTTCCGACTGGGCTGCCGTCCGCGCCCACGTCCTGCGCCAGGACGCCGAGGTGGCCACTCGTGCTCGAGTACCAGGCCATGACGCTCCGGCCGGTGGCGTCCGTGGCCAGGTTCGGGTCGTAGCCGTACTGCCCGATTGGCGCCTGGTAGTCGTGGTTCGGGGTCACCGGCGAGAGGCCCGCGTGGACCCACGTGCCGAGCGTGCCGGCGAAGGCCTGCAGCGTCGAGCCGTCCGGGCGCACGGTCGCCGCGGTGTTGCTGGCATACGACTGGGCACCGTCGGGGACGACCTGACCAGGCTGGAGCGCCCAGCTCGCGCCGCCGTCGGGCGACAGCGCGGTGTTCGTCTCGCGCTGCGGGTCGCTCGTGTCGGTGGTGCGGAAGCCGCCCCAGAAGACGCGCAGCCCGCCCGGGTCGACGACGAGCGCCGCGTTGGTGAGGTTAGTCCAGCCGCTC
>JBEVKE010000098.1:0-8943 GCA_040509835.1 Thermoleophilaceae bacterium | reverse complement strand
GCATGGCCACCTCCGCAGTGCCCGAGGACCTCGCCGCGGCGCTCGAGGCGGCCGGCCTCACCGACGCGTTCGCGGAACTCAGCCGCCAGAACCGCTACGCGATCCTGCACCGCGTGCAGACGGCCAAGAAGGCGGAGACACGCGAGCGCAGGATCGCGAAGTACGTCGGGATGCTCGCGGCAGGCGAGACGCCCCACTAGCGCCGCTCGTACGCCGCGCGCGCCGCTCAGGCCGCCGCCGTGAAGCTGTATCGCAGCTAGGCGGCCGCCATCCTGGAGAGCAGCTCGATCGCGCCGCGCTTGTTGAGCGGCTCGTTCAGGTTGCCGCACTTCGGCGACTGCACGCAGGAGGGGCAGCCGCTCTCGCACGGGCACTCGGAGATCAGCCGGAGGGCGTCGCCCACCAGCGCCTCGAAGCGGTCGAAGCCCGCGCGCGTGATCCCGACGCCGCCCGGGTGGCCGTCGTAGATGAAGATCGTCGGCACGCCGGTCTGGTGGTGGTAGGCGGTCGAGAGGCCGCCGATGTCCCACCGGTCGCACATCGCGATCAGCGGCAGCACCGCGATCTGCCCGTGCTCGGCCGCGTGCAGCGAGCCCTGGAGCACCTCGAGCGGGAACTCCTCGCGCACGAGCGACTCGGGCAGCTCGTACCAGAGCGCCTGCGTCACGAAGTCCTGCTCGGGCATGTCGATCCCGATCAGGTCGAGCACGGAGTGGTCCGTGACGCTCTTCTTCTGGTACGCCACCACCTGCTCGGTCACCGACACGAGTCCGAACGAGAGCGTCACGCCGCAGGTGTGGCGCTGGTCGCGCACCCGCTCGATCCAGGTCTCCGACTCCCTCTTCGGCTGGGTGTACCAGTCGCCGTCGAACGGCCGCACCGCAGCGCGGTGCTGCGCCAGGTCCAGCTCCTCGACCTCATACGCCGCCCCCATGTGCAGGTACACGGCGCCGGGATGCACCGCCGACATCGCGCGCGCCATCTCGACGTTGCCGATCACCTCGCCGCCGCTCGTCTCCACGATCGACACCGAGTCGGGCGACGCCGACCGGAGCGCGATCCGCGCCGCCGGGTAGCCGGGCCCGCGCGGCAGGTACTTCCCGCCCCGCTCGCGCAGCGCGCCCTGCTGCACCAGCCGGCGCGCGTGCTCCTCCCACTGCGGGCCGAAGATCTCGCCGTCCTCCGGCGTGAGCGGCAGCTCGTATGCCGCGGCGGCCAGGTGCGCCTCGTGGATCTGCTCGGACTCGTGGTCGAGGATCGCCCGCTCCACCGGCCGCTCGAGGAACTCGGCTGGGTGGCGGCAGAAGAACTGGTCGAGCGCGTCCTCGCCCGCCACGTACATCGCGAGCCCGGTGCTGCGGCGCCCGGCGCGGCCCCACATCTGGCGCAGCGACGCGACCGTGCCCGGGAACGTCACGCACAGCGCCGCGTCCAGGTCGCCGATGTCGATGCCGAGCTCGAGTGCGTCGGTGGCCACGACGGCCAGGAGGTCGCCATCGGACAGCCGTTGCTCGATCTCGCGCCGCTGCGCCGGCGTGTACCCGGCCCGGTAGGGCGCGATCCGCTCGGCGAGGTCCACTCGGCCCTCGGCCTCGAGCCGCTGGCGGGTGAAGCGCAGGATCAGCTCCACGCCGCGGCGCGACTTCAGGAAGCAGATCGTGCGGACCTCGCGATCCACGAGCGACGCCAGCAGGTTGGAGGCCTCGCCAAGGGCGGAGGCGCGACGACCGAGCTTCTCGTCCACGAGCGGCGGGTTCCACATGGCGATCTGGCGCTCGGCCCGCGGCGCGCCATCGCGATCCACGAGCTGCACCTCGACGCCCGTCAGCCGTTCGGCCAGCTCGGTGGGGTTCGCGATCGTGGCGCTGGTGAGCAGGAAGCGGGGATCGCTGCCGTAGGCGCGCGCGAGCCGCCGCAGCCGGCGCAGCACGTTCGCCACGTGGGAGCCGAAGACGCCGCGGTACACGTGCGCCTCGTCCACCACAACCCAGGCGAGGTTTGCGAGCACGTCGCCCCACGAGCGGTGATTCGGCAGCACCCCCACGTGAAGCATGTCCGGGTTCGTGAGGATGAGGTTCGAGCGCTGCCTGATGGAGCGGCGCTCCTCGCGTGGCGTGTCGCCGTCATAGATCGCGTGCCGGAGGTAGCGCCCGCCGATCCTGGCGAGGCCCCGCGCCTGGTCCTGCGCCAGCGCCTTCGTCGGGTAGAGGTAGAAGGCGCGCGCGGCCACGTCGCTCGCGAGCGTGTCGAGCACGGGCAGGTTGAAGGCGAGCGACTTGCCGCTCGCGGTGCCGGTGGTCACGATCGCGTGGCCGCGCCTCGCGGCCTCCAGCGCGTCGGCCTGGTGCGCCCACAGGGCCTCCACGCCGGCCGCCTCGAGCCCCTCGCGCAGCGCGGGATGGAGGTCGTCAGGAATCGGCTCCGCGAGCCCGGCCTGCTCGCGTTCGCGGGACGTCGCGACCAGCTCCTCGTCGCGTCCCGGGTCGAGCACGGCCTCCCATGGATATGTGGTCGGCGCGCGGGGCACGCTGCGATAGTACGCGGGAGTTGATCCGGCGCTTCCACCACTCCGAGTTCGACCTCAGCCGGCTGCTCGAGCGCAAGACGGAGCCCATCACAGTGGTGCTGCCGGCGCGCGAGGTGGCGGACACGGTCGGCGAGATCGTCGAGCGGCTGCGCGGGCTCGACCCGCTCGTCGACCAGGTCCTCGTGGTGGACGCGGGGTCGCGCGACGGCACCGGCGAGATCGCGGCGCGGGCGGGCGCGGACGTGCACCAGGAGGCCGAGCTCATGCCCGAGTTCGGGCAGGTGCTGGGAAAGGGCGACGCGATGTGGCGGGCGCTGTCGGTGGCACGCGGCGAGCTCGTCGTCTACCTGGACTCGGACACGCGCGACTTCTCGCCGCACTTCGCGCTCGGCATGCTCGGACCGCTGATCTGCGAGCCGGAGGTCCGGTTCGTGAAGGCCTTCTTCCGCCGCCCATACGGGCCATCGGACGGCGCGGAGCCGCAGGCCGACGGCGGCCGCGTCACAGAGCTCACTGCGCGCCCCCTCCTGTCCGCGTTCTTCCCCGAGCTGGCGGGGTTCGTGCAGCCCCTGGCCGGTGAGGTGGCGGCGCACCGGACGCTGTTCGAGCGGATCCGGTTCGCCACCGGCTACGCCGTCGAGACGGCGATGCTGCTCCACGCGCGCGACGCGCTCGGCGGCACCGGCGGCATGGCGCAGGTGGACCTCGACGTGCGGCTCAACAGCCATCAGCCGCTCCGCAACCTCAGCCCGATGGCGTACGCCGTCCTTCGCGTGATCCTCGAGCGGCTGCGGGCCGAGGGCCGCCTGCTCGACGATGCGGCGCCCCCGCTCCAGACGGCCGACGGCGGACTCGTGCAGGTCGAGATCGTGGAGCGGCCGCCGCACGCCACGCTCCGCGCCCGCGCGTAGTGGCGATCAGGTGCGTCTACACCGACCTCGACGGCACCCTCCTGGGCAAGGGGGCGTCCCTCTTCCGCACCGCTGACGGCGACTTCACGCTGCTCGCGGCGCGCGCGCTCGAGGCGTGTCATCGAGCGCGTGCGGAGGTGGTGATCCAGTCCGGCCGCCGGCGTGCGCAGGTGATGGAGGACGCGCGCCTGATCGGGCAGAGCTCGTACATCTTCGAGGTGGGCGCGGCGATGGTGGTAGACGGCGAGACCACCTTCCTCACCGGCGATCTCCAGCCGCGCGAGGGGGAGAGTGTGCACGACCAGATCGCGGCGACGGGCGCGCCCGGGCTGCTGGTCTCGGCCTACGAGGGCCGCCTCGAGTACCACGCGCCATTCCACCTCGGCCGCGAGGTGTCGCACGTGTTCCGCGGCCTCGTGGACGCGGGCGAGGCGAACGACCTGCTCGCCGCGGAGGGCCACTCGGGGCTGCGACTCGTGGACAACGGCGAGATCGGTCCCGAGACGCACACCTTCCACCTGATCCCGGCCGAGGTGTCCAAGGCGCGCGCAGTGGCCGCGCACATGCGCGCCCGCGGGTACGCGCGCGAGGAGTGCATCGGGGTGGGCGACTCCGCCGAGGACCTGGTCGTGGCGGAGGTGGTGGGTCGGTTCTTCCTCGTCGCGAACGCGGTGGCCGGCGACACGTCGCGGTTCTCGAACGTCGAGCGGACCGAGTCTCCGATGAGCGAAGGCTTCTACGAAGCAGTAATTCGTGCACTGGCAGAGAGCTAGTAACCAACGTTACAATCGCGGGTACTCCGAGCAGTCGGGATCAGCCGTGGATCCCACTTACTCAGGAGGCAGTAGATGCACCTTTCCGATGCACATCACTTCCGCAAGATGGTTGCGGGGGCGTGCATGGTCGTGGCGCCGCTCGTACTGCTCGTCGCGATGGTCATCCATCCCGCGAGCTCGATGAACGAGGCGACCCAGGTGGCCACGATCCAGGACAACCTGGATGCGTGGTACGTGGCTCACCTGCTGGCGCTGATCTCCATCGCCTTCATGGTTCCGGCCGTGCTCGGCCTGATGCACATGATGCGCGAGCGCCAGGTTGCGTTCGGGCACGTGGGCGGAGGCCTCGCGATGCTGGGCCTGCTCGCGTTCGCGGGCATCGTGGGGATGGAGCTCGCCATGTGGCAGATGGCCGCCGGCGGTAGCACCCGCGAAGCGGTCGCCCTGCTTGAGCGGCTGAACAACACGGCGGGGATCGTGATCCCGTTCGCATTCGTGTCGTTCGGCTTCGCGCTGGGGCTGGCGTGCCTGGCGGTCGGGCTCTACCGGGCGCGTGCGGTGCAGTCGTGGATGGCGATCTCCACGGCAGCCGGCGCGGTCCTGTTCGGCTTCGCCATCGGCACCACCATGAACTGGCTGACGGTCGTGGCGGCGGCGTTCCTCGTCGTCGGCCTCGGAGCGATCGGCCGGTTGGTCCTGCGCGAGACGGACGAGGCCTGGGAGCACACCCCCGAGTACGAGGGCTTCCGCCCGGTGCCGGGGATGCGCTAGCTCCCGGACCGCGGCGGCCCCGGGCCGCCGCACGGGTGAGGCAGCACGGGCGCCCTCAGTGGGCGCCCGTCGCTTAGGGTCTTCATGTATGGACTCGCTCGCCGAGCAGGTCGTGGACGCGATCAACGACATCTCGGGACGGCATGAGGGCCACCGCGCGGCTCACGCCAAGGGCACTCTGCTGACCGGCACGTTCACGGGCGGCGGCTCCGGGCTGACAACAGCGGCACACATGGGCGACGTGACCGTTCCCGTCACCGTCCGCTTCTCGAACGGAGGAGGCGATCCCGGCATTCCGGACTACGCCAAGGAGGGCCGCGGCCTCGCCGTGAAGTTCTACCTGCCGGACGGCTCGAAGACGGACATCGTCGCGCTGTCGCTGCCCTGCTTCTTCGTGCGGACGCCAGAGGACTTCCTCGACTTCACGCGCCTGCGAAAGCCCGACCCAGAGACGGGCCAGCCCGACTTCGAGAAGCTCGGCGAGTGGATGGGGAAGCATCCGGAGGCCGGGCCGGCCATCCAGGCGGCGCTGGGCGCGGATCCGCCGGAGAGCTACGCGACCGTGGCCTACAACTCGATTCATTCGTTCAGGTGGACCGCGCCGGACGGGACCGAGCGCTGGGTGCGCTACCGCTTCGAGCCGGAGGAGGGCGAGCGGACGCTGTCCGAGGAGGCCGCCCGCGAGCGGGGCCGCGACTACCTCCAGGAGGAGATCGCGGCGCGCGGGTCGTCTGCGTTCCGCATGGTGGTCATCGTGGCGAACGACACCGATGAGGTGGACGACCCGACTGTCGCGTGGCCCTCGGATCGCGAAACGATCGAGGTGGGCCGCCTCGAGCTGACCGGGCCCGAGACGGAGCGCGAGCAGGGCGATGACATCCTCGTCTTCGACCCCATCCGCGTCACCGAAGGCATCGAGCTGAGCGACGATCAGATCCTTCGCTTCCGTCCACGCGCCTACGCGGCCTCGGTGACGCGCCGGAGCGGCGCGCCGGCTCCGGCCTCGCTAGGCGTCGCCTGAGCGCCCTTTTTTTCAAGCCTCGACGAGGGCGGCTCCTGCACGTGCCATGTCGTCGAGCGTCGACGCTTCGGTTACGGATGCGAGGTCGATGATGCGCTCGCTGAAGGGGTCCAGGCGGTCGCGGCCCACGATCGCGTGGCAGGTCACGCCGCGCTGGCGGCACCGGGTGGCCACCTCGCCGACGATCTTCCCCTCAAGGGTCTGCTCGTCGAGCGCGCCCTCGCCGGTCACGACGAACGCCGCCCCGCGCATCAGGGCATCGAACCCGATCGTGTCGAGCACGTAGGCGGCTCCGGGAACCAGCGTGGCGCCGAGCGCGCCATAGAGCCCGCCCGAGAGGCCGCCGGCGGCGCCTGTCATCGGCACGCCGCGCGGGTCGCGCGGGAATGTCGCCGCCAGCTCGTCGAGCCGGCGCTCGAGGCGCCCGACGAGCGCCGGATCCGCGCCCTTCTGAGGCCCGAAGACACGCGGAGCATCCTCGAAGGGAACGCTCACGTCACACACGACCTCGAGCTCCGGGCTCGCGCCCGCTTCCCTCAATGCTTCGATCGCACCGGCGCCCCCATCGGTCGTCGCCGACCCGCCCACCGTCACGACCACCGGTGAGGCGCCCGCCTCCGCCGCCGCCACGATCAGCTCGCCCGTGCCGCGCGTGGATGCTGTCCACGCGTCGCGCTCGCGCTCGGGCACGAGCGAGAGGCCGCTCGCCTGCGCCATCTCCACCACCGCGCTCCCGTCCGGGAGGAGCGCGAAGCGCGCCTCCACCTGCCGCCCGAGCGGATTGGAGACCGTCGCCGTGCGCACCTCGCCGCCGAGCGCGGAGACGAGCACGTCCATGGTCCCCTCGCCCCCGTCGCCTACGGGCAGCTCATGGGCCTCCCGGCCGGCCGACCGCAGGCCGGACGCGATCGCCGCCGCCACCTCGGACGCGGAGAACGTCCCTTTGAAGGAATCCGGAGCTACGAGGACCGGAAGGCTCAAAGCGCCTCGCGGAACGCCCGCTCGGCCTCCGAGCCGTGCACCGCGAAGACGATCCGCTCCAGGTGGCCCTCGTGTTCGCGGGCCGCGCCGACCATGATCCCCGCGGCCTGTTCGAGCGGGAAGCCGCCCACGCCGGTCCCGAACGCCACAAGCGCGAGCGAGCGGGCTCCAAGCTCCTCGGCCTTGGCCAGCGTGGAGCGGGTCGCACGCTCGATGATGGCCGCGGAGGTCGGGCCGCCAAGCTCCATCGTCGCGGCGTGGATGACCCAGCGGGCGGGCATGTCGCCCGCGGTGGTCTCGACCGCCTCGCCCAGCCCGATGGGCGCCCTCTCGTCGGACTCGCGCTGAACCGCGGGGCCGCCGGCGCGCGCGATCGCCGCCGCCACGCCGCCGGCGTGGCGCAGCTGTGTGTTGGCCGCGTTCGTGATGGCGTCCACGTCGAGCGCCGTCACGTCGGCGGCGATGACCTCCAGTCGAGCCATCGGAACATCCTGACGCAGGAGTGTCGATCTCGCGGCCCGCCGTTCGTGGTTAGGGTGAGCGCGACGATTGGGCGTCGCCCGACGAGAGGAGCTCTTCATGAAGTACCTCTGCACGATCTATGGCGAAGAGGGCCAGTGGAGTGATGCGACCCCCGAGCAGATGAGCGAAGTAATGGCCGCCTACGGCGCCTTCGGCGAGGAGGCGGCAGGCGTGATCCTCGGCGGCGAGGGCCTCGAGCCCAGCTCGTCGGCGACGACCGTGCGCGTCCGCGATGGCGAGCGCGTGCTCTCCGACGGTCCCTTCGCGGAGACGAAGGAGCAGCTCGGCGGCTTCTACCTGCTCGAGTGCGACAGCCTCGACGAGGCGATCGGCTGGGCGGCCAAGATCCCCGGCGCCGCGACCGGCTCCGTGGAGGTGCGTCCGGTCATGAACTACGAGGGCGCCGGGAGCGAGGACGCGCGGCAATCGGCGGCCGCTCAGAGCTAGCAACACCGGGTGCGGTCGTCGACCGCCTGTTCCGGCGCGAGTCGGGGCGGGCGGTCGCGGCCCTGATCCGGGTGCTCGGCGACTTCGACCTCGCCGAGGACGCGGTGCAGGATGCGTTCGCGACCGCGATGTCGCGGTGGCCGCGCGACGGGATCCCGCCCAACCCGGGCGGGTGGATCACGCTCACGGCGCGGAACAGTGCGATCGACAGGCTGCGCCGCGAGCGCCGCTACGCCGAGAAGCTCCGCG
The DNA here is from genome assembly GCA_040509835.1 of Thermoleophilaceae bacterium. Lineage (GTDB taxonomy): Bacteria > Actinomycetota > Thermoleophilia > Solirubrobacterales > Thermoleophilaceae > JACVRW01. The sequence continues at coordinate 738 of JBEVKE010000098.1, read as the reverse complement.
AGCTGGAGCGGCTCGGGGGCGGCGAGCCGTCCTCGGACACGGACATGAGCGCCATCCCCGACGACCGCCTGCGCCTCTTCTTCACCTGCTGCCACCCGGCGCTGGCGATCGAGACGCGTGTGGCACTCACGCTGCGCACTCTCGGGGGACTCTCGACACCCGAGATCGCGCGGGCGTTCATGACAACCGAGCCGGCGATGCAGCAGCGGCTCGTCCGCGCCAAGCGCAAGATCCGCACGGCTGGGATCCCGTACGAGGTGCCCGAGGACGAGCAGCTCCCCGACCGCCTCGGCTCGGTGCTCGCCTCGCTCTACCTGATCTTCAACGAGGGCTATCTGGCCACGAGCGCCGACACGCTCGTCCGCCGCGAGCTCTGCGACGAGGCGATCCGGCTCGGCCGCGTGCTCGCGGGCCTCATGCCCGGGGAGAGGGAGACGCTCGGCCTGCTCGCCCTGATGCTGCTCCACCACTCGCGGCGCGACGCGCGCGTAGACGCCCGCGGAGACATGGTCCTGCTGGACGACCAGGACCGCTCGCTGTGGCACCGGGATGAGGTCGAGGAGGGACTGGGCCTCGCGGCTCAGGCCGGCGCGGCAGCGCCCTACGCGATCCAGGCCGCCATCGCCGCCGAACATGCGCGAGCGGCGACCGCGGAGGCGACCGACTGGCGCCGTATCGCGAGCCTGTACGAGCGCCTGGAGGAGGCGGCGCCCTCCGCTGTTGTCACGCTAAACCGCG
>JBEVKE010000097.1:0-6123 GCA_040509835.1 Thermoleophilaceae bacterium | reverse complement strand
AGGCCTCCGAGGAGGAGGTCGAGGCCGGGATCGAGGACGGCCAGGTGATCAACCCGCACGCCATGGACCCGCAGACCGTGCTGCGCTTCGTGAAGACCGTGGGCGCGTGGCCGGGCAAGGTCGTGGTGGTGGCGTGCGAGCCGGCGAGCGTGGAGGAGATGGGGATCGGGCTGAGCGACGAGGTCGCGCGTGCGGTAGATGGCGCCGCGGACCTCGTCGCGAATACGATCGCCGAGCTCCAGGCCGACGCCGCCTACGCCGTGGACTGATGCACGAGCTCTCGCTCTCCGGCGCGATCGTGAACACCGTGGAGAAGCACGCGGCGGGCCGGCCGGTGAACGTCGTGAGCATGAGGATCGGAGCACTGCGCCAGGTGGTGCCCGACACGCTCGAGTTCTACTTCGGCTTCGTCTCGAAGGGGACCGTCTGCGAGGGGGCGCGGCTCGAGCAGGAGCTGATCTCGGCGCGGCTTCGGTGCGCGGAGTGCGAGCGCGAGTGGGAGATCGAGCTGCCGGTGTTCATGTGCCCGGCATGCGGTCCGTCCGGGCGGATCGAGGTCGCGGCCGGCGACGAGTTCGAAGTTGAGTCGATCGAGGTCGAGGAGGCCGAATGCATCGCACAAAGGTGAAGATCGTCGAGGAGGCGCTCGACGCCAACAACACGATCGCCCAGGCGAACAGGGCAGACTTCGACCGCGCCGACGTGCGCGTTGTGAACTTCATGAGCGCTCCGGGCGCCGGCAAGACGGCGCTACTCGAGCGCGTGGTGGCCGACCTTCCGGGGGTGCGCGTCGGCGTGCTCGAGGGTGACGTACAGGGGTCGATGGACGCCGACCGGCTGGCGGCTCTCCACGTGCCGGTGACCCAGCTGAACACCGACGCGGGCTTCGGCGGCGAGTGCCACCTCGATGCGAACATGGTGCGCTCGGCGCTGGGCGAGCTGCCGCTCGACGACATCGACCTGCTGGTCATCGAGAACGTGGGCAACCTGGTCTGCCCCGCCGAGTTCAGGGTCGGCGAGGACGCGCGGATCATGGTGTCGTCGATCACGGAGGGCGAGGAGAAGCCGCTCAAGTACCCGCTCATGTTCCGCGCCTGCGAGCTGGTGCTGGTCAACAAGATCGACCTGCTGCCGCACCTCGACTTCGACCTCGACCGGTTCCTCTACAACCTCGACCAGGTCCACCCGGGCGTGGAGCGAATCCTGGTGAGCGCGAAAACGGGGGAGGGCATCGACGAGTGGCGCGACTGGCTCGTCAAGGTCGCCGCTCCCCAAGAGGTTGGGGTGTGACGGAGGCGCTCCGAACCGACGTCGTCGAGCGCGCTCTCGCCGACCGGACGCGCGCGAATCGCGACTTCTTCGACGCGGAGGCCGACCGGCTCGCGCGCGTGTGTCACAGGATGGCCGAGCGGTTCGCCCGCGGCGGCCGGCTGATCGCGTTCGGGCGCTCGCCGTCCGCGCGCTCGGACGCCCGCCACGTGGCCGTCGAGTTCGTGCACCCGGTGATCGTCGGAAAGCGCGCCCTGCCCGCCATCGGGCTGGCGGGGGAGGGTGGCAACCTGGCGGACCAGGTCGCGCTGCTGGCGGAGCCGGACGACATCGCGATCGGCTTCGGCGCGGAGGACGATCGCGAAGAGGCGCCCGCGGCCGTCGCCATCGCTCGCGAGCGCGGCTGCCTCACGCTCGCCTTCGCGCCCGCCGGCGCCGAGTTCGAGTTCGAGCCGCCGTCAGGCGACGCATCGGTGCGGCAGGAGCTCGTCGAGACGCTCTATCACGTGCTCTGGGAGCTCGTGCATGTCTTCTTCGACCACCGCGGCCTCCTCGAGGGCCGCAGCGCGCGGCGCACGCACGACACCGGCGCGTCGAGCTTCCTCTATCCGTTCCTGTCCGAGGGCGAGCACGACCTGGAGAGCGTCGTCGCCGACGTGCGCGACTCCGTGCTCGCCAAGTCGTACGAGATCGGCGAGCTCCGCGAGCAGACGCTCACCGAAAACGGTGACACCCTGATCGCCGCCGCCGAGGCGCTCCGCGCGGACCTGGACGCCGGCGGCCGCCTGCTGGCACTCGGGAACGGCGGCTCGGCGACCGACGCGATGGACGTCGGTGCCGATCTCCGCCGCCCGCCCGACCCGCGCTGGGCCGCCCGCCGGGCGCTCGACCTCACGGAGGACTCGGCGATCCTGACGGCGATCGCCAACGACATCGGCACCGAGGCCATCTTCGCCCGCCAGGTGATCGCCCACGGGCGGGAGGGCGACGCCCTGCTCGCGATCTCCACCAGCGGGAACTCGTCCAACGTGATCGCCGCGCTCGCCGAGGCGCGCTCGCGCGGGCTCCGCACCATCGCGATGGTGGGCTACGACGGCGGCCGCGTGGCCGCCGAGGGCCTGGCCGACCACGTGGTGGTCACCCGCTCTGAGCACATCCCGCGCATCCAGGAGGCGCAGGCCAGCGCGTACCACGTGCTGCGGGAGCTGGTCGGGTGAGCGAGAGGCCGTGAGCCGGGTCCGCGCGCGCATCGAGGGCACCGTTCAGGGGGTGGGGTTCCGTCCCTACGTGTACCGGCTGGCGGACGAGATGGGAATGGCCGGGCACGTGCTGAACGACTCCCGCGGCGTGGTCGTGGAGGTGGAGGCGCCGAGCGAGACGGTGGAGCGCTTCCTCGCCCGGCTTCCCGCGGAGGCGCCGCCGCTCGCCACGGTCGAGCGGGTCACCGCGGAGGAGCTCGAGGAGCTCGGGGAACGCGGGTTCTCGATCCGCGAGAGCCCGGCCGGGGGCGAGCCGCGCGCGGCCGTCACGCCCGACAGCGCCACGTGTCCCGACTGCCTCGCCGACTTGTTCGACCCGGCCGATCGCCGCTTCCGGTACCCGTTCACGAACTGCACCAACTGCGGCCCGCGGTTCACGATCGTGCGCGACGTCCCGTACGACCGGCCGAACACGACGATGGCCGGCTTCGACATGTGCGCCGCCTGCCGCGCGGAGTACGAGGACCCGGCGGACCGGCGCTTCCACGCCCAGCCGAACGCCTGCCCGGACTGCGGCCCGCGCGTGCGGCTCGTGTACGCGGGCGGGGGAACGGTCGACGACGCGCGCTCGGCCGATCCGATCGAGGCGACCGCCCGGGCGCTCCGGGAGGGCGCGATCGTCGCCATCAAGGGGCTGGGCGGCTTCCACCTCGCTTGCCTGGCCGAAAACGAGGACGCGGTGGCGGAGCTCCGGGCGCGCAAGCACCGCGAGGACAAGCCATTCGCTCTGATGGCCGCGACCGCCGCGGCGGCGCGTGACCTCGTGGCGATGAGCGCGGCCGGCGAGGAGCTGCTGCTGTCGCCGGCGCGGCCGATAGTGGTCGCGTCGAGGCGCCCGGGCGCGCGCGTGGCGCCGTCGGTGGCGCCGGGCGCGCCGGAGCTCGGCGTGATGCTGCCGTACTCGCCGCTTCATCACCTGCTGGTGGATGACGTGGGGGAGCCGCTCGTGATGACCAGCGGCAACGTCTCCGACGAGCCGATCGCCTACGAGGACGACGACGCGTGCCTGCGGCTCGCCGACATCGCCGACCTCTTCCTCCTGCACGACCGCCCGATCGAGACGCGCACCGACGACTCCGTCGTGCGGGTGGCCGACGGGCGTCCGGTGTTCCTGCGCCGCTCGCGCGGGTTGGTGCCCGGCGCGCTGCCGCTGCCGGTTGACTGCGGCCGGCACCTGCTCGCCTGCGGGGCCGAGCTGAAGAACACGTTCGCGCTGGCGAAGGACGGCCGCGCGTGGGTGGGTCACCATATCGGCGACCTGAAGAACTTCGAGACGCTCACGTCGTTCGCCACCGGGATCGACCACTTCCGGCGCCTGTTCGCGATCGAGCCCGAGGTGGTGGTGCACGACCTGCACCCGGAGTACCTGTCGACGAAGCACGCGATGGAGCTCGACGGCGTGCGGCTGATCGGGGTGCAGCATCACCACGCGCATCTCGCGGCGTGCCTGGCCGAGCACGGCGACGAGGGTCCGGCCGTGGGCGCGATCTTCGACGGCAGCGGGTACGGCGACGACGGCACCGTCTGGGGCGGGGAGCTGCTCGTGGGCGGCCTCGCTGACTTCGAGCGCGTCGGCCTCCTGTTCCCGGTCCGGCTCCCCGGCGGCGACGCCGCGGTGCGGCAGCCGTGGCGGATGGCGTGCGCGTGGCTCACGGCCGCGCTGGGCGTGCGGCCCGCCCTTCCCCTCGTGCTGCGCGGGCGCGTGCCGCACACCGCGTGGCGCCAGGTGGCCGACCTGACCGCGACTGGCACCGCCTCGCCGATCACGACGAGTGCCGGCCGCCTCTTCGACGCGGTGGCCGCGCTGTGCGGCATCCGAGCCGAGGTGAACTACGAGGGCCAGGCGGCCGTGGAGCTGGAGGCGGCGGCCGACCCCGCCGAGCCGCGCGCGTATCGGCTGCCGCTCGCGGGGGAGCCGCTGATCCTCGACGCGCGCCCGACCATCCGCGCGATCGCGCGCGATCTCGCTCGCGGCGTTCCGGTGCCGTCCGTGTCCGCCCGGTTCCACAACGCCCTCGCGAGCGCGACGGCGACCGCCTGCGGAACCGCCGCCGAGCGGGCCGGCACATCGACCGTGGTGCTGTCGGGCGGCGTGTTCCAGAACCGGTTGCTGCTCGCCCGGACGCGCGCCTCGCTCGAGGCCGACGGGCTGCGCGTGCTCGTGCCGGGGGCGCTGCCGCCGAACGACGGCGGCATCGCCTACGGCCAGCTCGCCGTGGCGAGCGCGCGCCTCGAGGCCGAGAGTGGGAGGGACCGTGTTCGGTCTTGACGACTTGATCGCCGAGCTCGCCCAAGGCGGCGGGTTCCTCTTTGTCCTGTTCGTGGCGCTGCTGCTCGGCCTGCGCCACGCGTCCGATCCGGACCACCTGGCGGCGGTGTCCACGCTGATCGCATCCGACCCCGACGAGGGCACGCGCCGCGCCGGCCACCTCGGCCTGTCGTGGGGAGCCGGCCACGCGCTGACGCTCGCCCTCTTCGGCCTCCCCGTCGTCCTGCTCCAGGCGTACCTGCCGGACAGGGTCCAGACCGCGGCTGAGGCCGCCGTCGGCCTCGTGATCATGCTCCTCGCGCTGCGCCTGCTGGTGCGCTGGCGCCGCGGGCATTACCACGCCCACGCGCACCGCCACGGCGACCTCGAGCACCGCCACCTGCATCCGCACGAGACCCACGCGCACGAGCACGCGCACGATCCCGGGGCGCGGCTCGGCCGCACCAGGTTGCAGGCGTTCGGCATCGGCCTCGTCCACGGGACCGGCGGGTCCGCCGGTGTGAGCGTGCTGCTGCTGGCCGCTATCCCCGACAAGACGGAGGCGGTCGCCGCCCTGGTTGTCCTCGCCGCCGGCACCGCTGTGTCGATGGCGCTGCTCTCGTCGGCGTTCGGCTACGCGATCACGCGCGGGCCGATCCAGACGAGGATGCTCGCTCTCGCTCCCGCGATGGGCCTCGCAACGCTCGCCTTCGGCGGCTGGTACACGCTGGGCGCAATCGGCGCGGTCCCGTACCTCCTGTGACCGCGCCCTCGACACCGGATCCGAGCGCAATCCTCGCCGAGCCGGTCTTCGCCGGTGGCCGCTCGAAGCCGTTCGCGGAGCTCACCGCCGCCGAGGCACGCGCGCGCGCCGAGGAGCTGAAGGCCGCGACCGGCTGGGGCCCGACCGCGAAGGTGGCCTCGGTCGCGATGGCCTGGTCTGAGTTCGCCCGCCTGATGGAGGAGGCGGGCGCGGACACGGTCGCCGACCTCGAGCCGGACGCCGTGTCCGAGCGCGCCCAGAAGCTCTGGATCGTGCCTCCCGGTGGCAGCCTCCTCTGAGCTGATCTACGCTGGGCTGATCGACTTCACCCTCTTCAAGGCTCTCAACGATCTCGCCGCCGGACACGACGGCCTTGTCGAGGATCCGCTCCGCGTCTGCGCGCTCAACGCGCAGTACGCGTTCGTGGCGCTGCTCGCGGTCCTCTTCTTCGTGACCGGTAAGTATCGGTCGGTGAACGGGCGCCACGGCGTTGTGGCGGCCGGCTTCAGCGCATTGCTCGCCCTCGGTGTGGCGCACATCGTCGCGGACATCTGGGCGCGTCCGCGCCCCTACGTGGCGCACCC
>JBEVKE010000096.1:0-15383 GCA_040509835.1 Thermoleophilaceae bacterium | reverse complement strand
ACTCGGCGACGAAGAACCAGGTGTCGAAGCGGACCGTCACCTCCCGCGGTGTGATCCAGCGCGAGAACGCCACGGCCTCGCCGTCGCCGAGCGCGATCCCGGCCTCCTCCTCGAGCTCGCGTACCGCCGCCGCCGCGTGGTCCGTGTCCTCGGCGTCGTGGACCGCTCCGCCAGGGAAGACCCAGGCGCCGCCCATGAAGCGCTGCTGCGGGTTCCGCTGAACGAGGAGCACCTCCGCGCCGTCGGCCGAGTCCCGCAGCAGGATCAGCGACGCGGCCTGGCGCGGCTCGACGCTCACGGCTCGTAGATCTCGAAGTCCCTCTTGCGCGCGCCGCAGACCGGGCAGAACCAATCGTTCGGGATGTCCTCGAACGGTGTCCCCGGCGGGATCCCGCCGTCGGGATCACCCTCGGCGGGGTCGTAGATGAATCCGCAAGAGGTGCAGATCCACTGTTGTGTCTTGACGGTCTGAGTCTCGGTCTCGCTCAACGCGGCCGAAGCCTACCGAGCCGTGCGGGCGCTGCGGCGGCGTCGAGCTCGCCGCCCGCGACCCGGGAAATCCACCCGGCCACCACGCCGGGAGGACGCGATCAGCGCCGCCCGAGGCGGGTCGCCGAGGCGCCCGGGTGCGTGGCGGCCAGGAGCGCCGCCGCTCCCGTGACGTACGCGGCCGCGAAGGAGGTGCCGGAGCGCCGGGTGAAGCGCCCGTCGAGGTCGCTCGTGAGGATCTCGTCGCCGGGCGCGGCGAGACGCCGAGCCGGGCGCGAGCGCGCCCGCGCGGTCGGTCGAGGCGACCGTGATCACCGACGGCGAACGCTCCGAGGCCGGGTAACCGATCTCGCCCGCGTACCCCTACGCGTCCGCCCATACCGGCGGAATGATTCCCACATCCATGTCCGGGAGCGCCGGTCAGCTCCCACCGACACGGACGGGTGGGTCGACTTATGCCCCCACATGGGGGCAAAAAGCGCCCAACCCCCACCCGCGGTTCTTCAGTGCTGCCGTTCGTCAGGCGGCGCGGGCGCGCGGCAGGTCAGGCGGCGCGCGGGAGGGCGGCGGCTTCTGTGGCGACCTCAATCGCCTCAGCGGTGACGCTCACCAGTCGCGCCAAATCCTCGCGCGAAATCGACAGCGGCGGCATCAGCACCACCACGTCGCCCAGCGGGCGGATGATCGCCCCGCGCCGGCGCGCCTCGAGCGTCACGCGGTGGCCGATCCGCACCGGAAGCGGGTGCTCACAGAGCTCGATCCCCACCATGAAGCCGCACCGCCGCACCTCTCGCACGGACGGATGCGCGGCGATCGGATCGAGCAGCTCCCCGAGCAGTTCGATCTTCCCGTGCAGCCGCTCGATCGTGTCTTCCTCGCGAAAGACGTCCAACGTGGCCAATGCGGCCGCGCACGCGAGCGGGTTGCCCGTGTAGGTGTGGCCGTGGAAGAAGGTGCGGAACTCCTCGTGCTCGCCGAGGAAGCCCTCGTAGACCCGCTCGGTGGCGAGCGTGGCGGCGAGCGGGAGGTAGCCGCCCGTGATGCCCTTCGCGAGGCACATGAGGTCCGGCGCCACGCCCTCGTGCTCGCACGCGAACATGCGCCCGGTGCGGCCGAAGCCGGTTGCCACCTCGTCGAGGATCAGCAGCGCGCCGTGCCGGTCGCACAGGTCGCGGACCGCGCGCAGGTAGCCGGGCGGGTGCACGAGCATGCCGGCGGCGCCCTGCACCAGCGGCTCCATGATCACCGCCGCCACCTCGCCCCGGTGCATTTCGAGCAGCCGCTCCATCTCCACCGTGTCGCCCGGCTCGGCCTTGAGCGTGTCGAACAGGAGCGGCTCGTACAGCGAGTGGAACAGGTCGATCCCGCCCACCGACACGGAGCCGATCGTGTCGCCGTGGTACGCCATCCTGAGCGCCACGAAGCGGCGCCGGTCCTCGCCGCGCTGACGCCAGTACTGGAACGCCATCTTGAGCGCGATCTCCGTGGCCGCGGAGCCGGAGTCGGAGTAGAACACGCGCTTGAGCCCGGGCGGCGCCAGCTCGACCAGCCGCTGCGCCAGCTCGATCGCGGGCCGGTGGCTCAGGCCCAGCATGGTGGTGTGGGCCACCTTCCCGAGCTGGTCGCGCACGGCCGCGTCGATGCGCGGGTGCGCGTGGCCGTGCACGTTGCACCACAGCGACGACACGCCGTCGATGTAACGGTTGCCGTCGACGTCGATCAGGTCCGTGCCCTCGCCGCGCTCGACGATCACCGGGTGCTCTTCCACCCATCCGCGCTGCTGGGTGAACGGATGCCACAGATAGGCGCGATCGGCCGCCGCGAGGTCCATCGAGACGAGACTAGATCCGCCGCCGGATAGGATCGCCCGATGGCGAAGGGACTCGCTGCCGCGCTCGCGGCGCTCACCGCACTGATGCTCATTCCGGCCACGGCGCCCGCGAAGCGAATCGCGGGCGTGAACGTGAAGCCCGGCTGCGACTTCATCGGAACCGGCGCATGCCAGTTCCCGTGGCCGAACGACTACTTCACGAAGCGCGACAAACGGACCGACACCGGTCGCCGGCTCGCGCTCGTCAAGTCCGCCATGCCGCGCAACAAGAGCGGCAAGCCGATCGACCCGAGGGACATGAACCGCGCAGACGGCTTCAGCCCTGGCAGCGCCATGCTCGTGAAGATCCCCGGGCTGGACACGCCGACGGCGGCCCGCAAGAGCAACTTGCCGCCGCTCACGAACCTGAAGCGCGGCCTGGCGAACCGCTCGCCCGTCGTCGTCATCAACGCACGCACCGGCAAGCGCCACCCGATCTGGGCCGAGATCGACTCGAACCCGAAGCGGGCGAAGGACCGGGTGCTGATCATCCGGCCGGCGCGCAACTTCGAAGAGGGCCAGCGCTACATCGTCGCGCTGCGCAACCTGTTCAACGGGCAGGGGAGACCGATCCGGCCAGGCCGTGGCTTCCGCCTCTACCGCGATCGCATCCACACGGGCGCGAGGCCCATCGAGAGCCGCCGCAAGCACTTCGAGCAGCTCTTCCGCGCGCTGCGAAAGGCGGGCGTGAAGCGCAGCTCGCTGTACCTCGCGTGGGACTTCACGGTCGCGAGCCAGCGCAGCCTCACGGGCCGCATGTTGCACATCCGCAACGACGCCTTCCGGCAGCTCGGCGACACGAACCTGAAGGACCTCGCCGTGGCCGGTACGAGCCCGGCGGTGACGGTCGACTCGGTTACCGACCTCACGCCCGCGGAGGACCCGCTGATCGCGCGCAAGGTGCAGGGCACGATGACGGTGCCGTGCTACCTCACCCAGGGCTGCGCGCCCGGCGGCAGCTTCTCCTTCGACAAACGCGGCCTGCCGCGCCGCATGGGCACCATGACCGCGAAGTTCTTCTGCAACATCCCGCGGTCCGCACTCGATCCCGCGACGCCGCCGAAGGCGCGCCCCGCCCTCTACGGCCACGGCCTCCTCGGCGAGGCCGACGAGATCGACGCCGGCAACGTCAAGGCGATGTCGGACGAGCACAACTTCGTGTTCTGTGCGACGCCGTGGGCCGGCTTCTCGAGCGACGACGTGCCCCACATCATCTCGGTGCTGGGCGACTTCTCCGGTTTCAACACGGTCGCGGACCGCATGCAGCAGGGCTTCCTGAACATGCTCCTGCTGGGCCGGGCGATGATCCACCCGCAGGGCCTGTCGGCGCTGCCGGCGTTCCAGAAGGACGGCCAGAGCGTGCTCGACACGACGCGGCTGTTCTACGACGGCAACAGCCAGGGCGGGATCATGGGCGGCGGCCTGACCGCGGTGGCACCCGACTTCGACCGCGCCGCCCTCGGTGTGCCCGGGATGAACTACTCCACGCTGCTTCAGCGCAGCGTGGACTACGACACGTACGCGCAGATCATCACGCCGAGCTACCCGAAGGCGATCTGGACTCAGCTGTGGCTGGCGCAGATCCAGTTGCTCTGGGACCGCGGCGAGGCGGACGGCTACGCGCACCACATGACGAGCGATCCGCTGCCCGGCACGCCGAAGCACACCGTGCTCATGCAGGTGGCGTTCGGCGACCACCAGGTGTCGGACACGACCGCCGAGGTGGAGGCGCGCACGATCGGTGCGCGCGCCTACAGGCCGGCGGTAGTGCCCGGCCGCTCGCCGTGGCCTCGGTTCCAGATGATCCCGTCGATCGGGAGCTTCCCGTTCGGCGGGTCGGCGATCGTAATGTGGGACACCGGGCCGATCCGGACGGTGGGGACCGAGACGCAGGGGACCGACCCGCCGCCTGTGACCAACACGCCCAACCGCTCCGGTGACGACCCGCACGACAACCCGCGCGCCACTCCGAGCGCGCGCGTGCAGAAGTCGGAGTTCCTGAAGGTGGGCGGCGCGGTGGTAGACGTGTGCGGTGGAAGACCATGCTTCGCCGCGCCGTACACAGGGCCCTAGGGCCCCCGCTCTCCCTCCTCGTCTTCGTGGTGGGGACGGGCTCGCTCGGCGCCGAGATCGCCGCCGTGCGGTTGCTCGCCCCGTACTTCGGCGCCTCCACGATCGTCTGGGCGAACACGATCGGCGTCGTCCTCGTGGCGCTGTCCGTGGGCTACTGGCTCGGCGGGCGGCTCGCGGACCGCCATCCCAACATGCGCGCGCTCTGCTTCACCTCGCTGGTCGCCGCCGTGATGCTCGCGATCGTCCCGTTCGCGGCCGACCCGCTCCTAAACGTCGCGGTGGACGCGTTGGACACGATCTCCGCTGGCGCCTTCCTGGGATCGCTCGTGGCGGTGCTGGTGCTCGTCGCGGTTCCCGTCCTCCTGCTGGGGACCGTCTCACCCTGGGCCATCCGCCTCGGCGTGCAGTCCGTGGAGGAGGCGGGCACCGTGGCCGGGCGCCTGTACGCGCTGTCAACGGCGGGCTCGCTCGTGGGGACGCTCGCGTCGGCGCTCCTCCTCATCCCGCTCGTGGGCACGCGCCGCACCTTCCTGATCTTCGCGCTCGCGATCGCCGTGGTGTCGGTCCTGGGGCTGCGGCCCGTGCGGCGCTGGGCGCTGGCGCCCGCGGCGATCGTCGTCCTGATCGCGTTGCCGGTGGGCACGCTCAAGGCGAAGACCGAGGACGGCGGCCGCGTGATCCACGAGGCCGAGACGGAGTACCAGTACGCGCGGGTTGTCGAGTACCCGAGCGGCAAGCGGACGCTCGAGCTGAACGAGGGGCAGGCAGAGCACTCGGTGTGCGACGCCGAGTGCGACGCGGGCCCGCGCGGCCCGCGGGAGCCGTCGTCGGTGCTGACCGGGAACTACTGGGACGCGATGCTGGTGGACCACTTCGCGGGACGCGACACGCCGCCGCGGCGGGTCGCGATCCTTGGCAACGCGGCCGGCACGACCTCGCGAGCGTACGAGGAGTTCTTCCCACGGACGCGCGTGGACGGCGTGGAGATTGACCCGGAGCTGTCCGACATCGGGCGTCGGTACTTCGACATGAACAACCCCCGGCTGCACCTCTACCACGAGGACGCGCGCCCGTTCCTGAGGCGCATCGACGCGATCTACGACGTGATCTCGGTGGACGCCTACCGCCAGCCCTACATCCCCTTCTACCTCACCACGAAGGAGTTCTTCGAGACGGCGCGCGACCGGCTCGCGCCGGACGGAGTCGTGCTCGTGAACGTGGGCCATCCCGAGGGCCAGGACGGGCTCGAGAAGGTCCTGTCGGCGACCATGGCTGACGTGTTCCCGCACGTGCTCCGCGACCCCATCAAGGACACGAACACGGTGTTGATCGCCAGCCGTGTGCCGCTGTCTGCCGCGCGGATGAACCAGGTCGAGCCGGCGCTGCCGCTCGCGCTGCGGCCGACCGCCGAGGCGGCCGCCCAGCGGCTCGAGCGGCCGCTCAGGGGCGGCGACGTCTACACGGACGACAGGGCGCCGGTGGAGTGGCTGGTCGACAAGTCCATCGTCGACTACGCCGGCGGGAAGTGAGCCCTCCGGCCGACGTGGCGATCATCGGCGGCGGCATCATGGGGTGCGCCGCCGCCGCTTTCCTGGCCGAGGCCGGCGTGAAGGTCGAGGTGTTCGAGCGCGACGAGGTGGCGGCCGGCGCGTCGGGCCGCAACTCAGGGGCGGTCCAGCACCCGTTCGACCCGGTGCTGGCAGAGCTCCACCGCGAGACGCTCGACCACTACCGGGGCATGGACGAGGTCGGGATGCCGAGCTCCCCGACCGGCGTTCTGATGCTGGCCCCTGATGGCGAGCAGCTCGAGCCGGCGGTGCGCGAGATCGGCGCGGATTGCCCCGAGCTCGAGGCGCGGCTAGTCGACCCGGACGCCGTGCGGGAGCTGGAGCCTGCCGTGGCGCCCGGGTTGTGGGCGTGCCGGCTCGAGACCGGCTACCCGGTCCGGCCGGTCGCGGCCACACGCGCGTTCGCGCGGCGCGCTCACGCGGGTGGGGCGCGCTTCCACGAGGCGGAGACCGCCTGGCCGTGGGTGGCCGGAGGACGGACGCGCGGTGTGCTGTCCGCCGGGGTGCGGCGCCCCGCCGGCGCGGTGATCGTCGCGGCCGGGCCCTGGACGCCCGAGGTGATCGACCCGACGCGCGCCTGGCGGCCGATCCTGCCTGTGTGGGGCGTCGTGGCCGAGGTGGACCTTCCTGAGCCGCCCGGCCATGTGCTCGAGGAGGCCGGCGTGGAGGGCGTGGCCGCGGCCGCGGAAGGCGGCCCCGACCATGCCGGGTCGCTGTTCAGCCTCGTCACGGCGGACGGGCGGGCGTCGCTCGGCTCGACGTTCCTGCTCGACCGCCCCAACCCCGACCTGTGGGAGGGCCGGCTCCGGCGGGGCGGTGATCGCTTCGTCCCCGGCCTGAGGCACGCGGATGTGGTCGGGCTCCGGACCTGCGCGCGCCCGCAGTCGCTCGACGGCCACCCGCTCCTCGGCGAGGTGCGCGACCAGGAGGGCCTGTGGGCGGCGGCGGGCCACGGCCCGTGGGGCATCTCGACCGGCCCGGCGAGCGCCCGCATCGTGGCGGACGCCCTGCTCGGGCGGGCCGAGATCCCCGAGCCGCTGTCGGTGAGGCGCTTCTAGGTCGCGGCTGCGGCCTCGACCGGGTCGGGGCGGATGATCACGGTGTCGACCACGACGTTGATCTCGTCGGCGCCGAAGCCGGACTTCTCGGCGTGCGCGCGGAGCGCCTCCGGGCTCTCCGCCTCGTAGATGCAGTACGTGCCGAGCGTCCCGTCATCCTCCTGGACGACGTACGAGCGGATCCAGCGGACGCCGGAGCCTTCCTCGTCGCCCACTTCCTTGGAGCGCGCACCGCCGGCCTCGAGCTCCTCAGCGTTCTTCCACCAGCTGCGGCGGCGGATTCCGTAAAGCTGCATTTGCTCTACCTCCTTGTAGCTGCCTCTTGCACCTCAAGGGCAGCAGGTGGGAGGCTTGTCCTCTGTGACATTGCGCAAGTACGAGTTGGGCGATTACGCCGAGATGTGCGCCGCGCACAGCTGGGATGTGCCGGAGCGCTACAACATCGCGCGGGACGTGTGCGACAAGCACGACGCGGACCGCCTCGCGATGGTCTGGGAGGACTGGCAGGGCAACGAGCGGCGCGTCACGTTCGGCGAGCTCCAGGAGCTCTCGAACCGGTTCGCCAACGTGCTCGAGTCGGTGGGCGTGGAGCGCGAGGACAGGGTGGCGACGCTGCTCCCGTCACTGCCAGAGACCGCCGCGGTCTTCCTCGGCACCTACAAGCGCGGGGCGATCCTGCTGTCGATGTCGGTGCTCTACGGCGACGAGGGGATCGAGCACAGGCTGCGCGACTCCGGCGCGCGGCTCGTGGTCACCGACGTGGCCAATCGCGACCGCATTCCGGACGGCCTCGTCGAGCGTGTGCTCGTCATGGGGGACGACTTCGAGCCGGCGATGGATGAGGCCTCGCCCGAGTACGAGGTCGTCGACACCTCATCGGACGATCCGGCCCAGCTCTACTACTCGTCAGGCACGACCGGCCTCGCCAAGGGCATCCTGCACGCGCACCGCTACCTGCTCGCGCACGAGGAGTTCGAGTACTGCCATGACGTGCGTGACGGCGAGCTCTTCCCCGGATCGGGCGAGTGGGCGTGGGCCGCCGGGATCTGCCCGCTGCTCGGTCCCTGGCGCTACGGCGCCGTGGCGCTCGTGCAGGCGCGCAAGGGCGGCTACGACCCCGAGGAGCACCTGCGCTTCCTGTCGAAGCACGGCGTGGAGAACATGTTCACGACGCCCACGGCTCTGCGCGCGATGACCGGAGTGGAGGAGGCGGGCACGCGCTACCCGCTCGACAGGCTCCGCATCACGTGCTCGGCCGGCGAGCCGCTCAACCCCGAGGTGATCCGCTGGTTCCGCGACCAGTTCGGCATCACCGTGCTCGACTACTACGGCCTGACGGAGAGCTACCCGCTGTGCGGCAACTTCCCCACGGTCGAGGTGCGCGAGGGGTCCATGGGGCGGCCGATGCCGGGCTGGGACGTGGAGATCCTCGACGAGGACGAGCAGCCGCTGCCGGCCGGCGAGCGCGGCGAGATCTGCCTGCGGGCGAGGTCCAACCCCCACTATCCGATCGGCTACTGGAACCGGCCCGAGGACACCAAGGAGGTCTTCGGCGGCGACTGGTTCCACACCAAGGACGCGGCGATGAGGGACGAGGACGGCTACGTCTGGTACGCCGGGCGCGCCGACGACGTGATCATCTCCGCCGGCTACCGGATCGGGCCGTTCGAGGTGGAGTCCGCGTGCGTGGAGCACCCGGCCGTGAAGGAGGCGGCCGCGGTGGCGTCACCGGACGAGCGGCGCGGCAACATCGTGAAGGCGTTCATCGTGCTCACCGGCTCCTACGAGGCGAGCGACGACCTGGCCGACGAGATCAAGCGGCACGTGCGCGAGCGCCACTCCGCCTACGCCTATCCGCGCGAGATCGAGTTCGTGGACGACCTGCCGAAGACGCTCACCGGCAAGATCCGGCGGGTGGAGCTACGCGAGCGCGAGTTCCAGCGCTGACGATCCGCCGATCGGGCGGCGAATCCCTACAAGACGGGCATCAGCGGGATATCCCAGAGGTAGGCGGAAACCGCGAAGGCGGCTATCGCCGCGGCCGTTGCGATGCCGGCGGCGACGCGCTGCTTCGCCGTCGTGCGCTCGGCTCGCTCGGCGGCGCGGTCGCCCCAGACGATCACGCGCTCGAGCCAGCGCTCGGCCCAGTCGAACTCGAGCGCGAGGAAGCCGAGCCCCGCGATGATCGTGAGGATGCCGGGACCGGGCACGCCCGGGCCGGACATCACGATGCCGGCCAGCACGACCAGGATCCCGATGATCACGACCGCGATTCGGTGCAGGAGGTTGCGCTGCTTGTGGCGGGCCTTTCGCTCCTGGAGCTTGATCAGGAGCTCGGGGCGGTCATCCGGAGCCGGGTCGGCTGCATCCTCGGTCGCCACCCGGCGAGCTTAGAGCCAGTCGTCGAGCGGCAGGACCGCGCCCGCCTCGGGGAGCCGGTCGGGCGCGGTGCGCGGCAATCCCGTGACGCTCACGTCACCCAGCCGCGCGATCGTGTCGCGATTGGAGAGCTCAATCGCGGTCGGCTCGGTCGGCCACGGCGTGATGACTACGGCTGCCGCGGTGAGCCCTCCGGCGCGGGCGGCCTCGACCGTGAGCAGCGTGTGGTTGATCGTGCCGAGCCCGGGCCGGGCGGCGATCACCACCGGCAGCGCGAGGTCGAGCGCCAGGTCGCGAACGAGGTAGCCGGGCGTGATCGGCACCATCAGCCCGCCGACGCCCTCGCACACGAGCGAGCCCGCCGCGCCCGCCTGCTCGCGCGCGGCCTCCACGAGCTCGCCCGGCTCGATTGTGATCCCCGCCAGCTCGGCGGCCAGGTGGGGCGACACCGCCGGCCCGAAGACGTGCGGCGTGACGTCCGACGGTCTCTGGCCCGCGCTCGCTGCTTCCGCGAGCAGCTCGTGGTCGCGGCCGAACTCGCCGGGCGCCTCGTCGAGGCCGGTGACAACCGGCTTGAAGGCGGCGACCCGCTCTCCCCGCGCGGCGAGCGCGGCGCACACAGACGCCGCCACGACGGACTTGCCGACCTCGGTTCCGGTTCCGGTTACGAAGACGCCGCGCAACTAGGCGGCGTCACGGAGCCCGTCGAACACCTGCGCCTCCGGCGCAGGCCGCGCGGCTGCGACCGTCACGCACTTCGCCAGCACATGCGCCGCGTCGCGCAGCTCGGAGCGGGTGTGCGACGCCATCACGGCGAGGCGCAGGCGGGAGCTTCCCGCTGGGACCGTAGGCGGGCGGATCGCCTGGGCGAAGATGCCCTTCTCGAGCGCCCGCTCGCTGGCCCGCATCGCCTCGTCCGCGTCGCCGACGATGACCGGCACGATCTGGGTCGGATCGCTCGGAACCGGGAGGCCCTCGGCGGCGAGCGACTCGCGCAGCACGGCCGCGTTCCGCTGGAGCTTCTCGACGCGCCGCGGCTGCTCGCGCAGCAGCTCGAGCGCGGCCATCGCGGCCGCCACGGCGGGCGGCGGCAGCGCGGTCGAGAAGATCAGCGTGCGCGCGGTGTTGATCAGGTACTTGGCGACCTGGGCGTCGCAGCACACGTACGCGCCGTACGAGCCCAGCGCCTTGCCGAGCGTCCCGACGATCACGTCGACCTCGTCCTCGAGCCCCGCCGCCGCGACCGCGCCGCGCCCGTCCGGGCCGATCGCGCCGGTGCCGTGCGCCTCGTCGACCATCACGCGCGCGTCGTAGCGCTGCGCCAGCTCCACGATGCGCTCGAGCGGCGCCACGTCGCCGTCCATCGAGAACACGCCGTCGGTCACGATCAGGGAGCCGCGGCCCTGTGCCTGGCGAAGGCCCCACTCGAGGTGGTCCGTGTCGCAGTGCTTGTAGACGAACGTCTCCGCGCGCGACAGCCGGCAGCCGTCGATGATGCTCGCGTGGTTGAGGGCATCCGAGAAGACGACGTCGCCCTCGCGCGCCAGGGTGGACACCACGCCGGTGTTCGCCAGGTAGCCGGACCCGAACAGGAGCGCGGTCTCCGTGCCCTTGAAGCGGGCCAGCTGCTCCTCGAGCCGGCGATGGATGGTCATGTTCCCCGAGATCAGCCGCGACGCACCCGACCCGGCGCCGTAGCGCATCGCTGCCTCGGCGGCCGCCTCGCGCACGCGCGGGTGGTCGGCCAGGCCGAGGTAGTTGTTGGAGCAGAGGAGCAGCACGGGCTTGCCGTCGAGGAGGACGCGCGGGCCCTGCGGTCCCGACACGCAGCGCATCCGCCTGTACAGCCCCTTGCCTCGGATCTCGTCCAGGCGGTCCTGGATGTCGCTCGTCACGCCGCCGGCTCCACGTGGATCACCTCTGGGTATGTGTTGGGCGCGCCATCCGGCCGTGGCGGCACCGAGCTCTTCTTCCTGTGGCGAAGCTGAGTTGCCGGGTTCCAGAAGTTCGCGTCCTCCTGCGAGTTGATCAGCTCGTCGACGGGGGTGCGCGGGGTCTGGCCCTCGAGCCAGCCGGACCGATTGTCCGGGCGCGGGTTGGCGCCGTTGTCGGTCTGCCGCGCCACGTTCAGCCCGAGCTCCTCGAACATCTCGCGGTCCTGCTCGGGCTCCGAGCCGAGTGTGGTGAGGAAGTTGCCCATCATGACGCCGTTCAGCCCCGCCTTTACGGCCAGCTGCTGGAGCTCGCCGTGGCCGAGGTTCTCGTTGCGGCCGCCGCACAGCCGGAACAGGGCGCCGGGGATGATCAGCCGGAAGATCGCGACCCACTTGACCGCCTCGAGCGGGTCCATCAGATCGCGGTCGCCGAACTTCGTTCCCGGGCGCGGGTTCAGCAGGTTGATCGGGACGGAGGTGGGGTTGACCTCCGCGAGCTGGAACGCCATCTCCACCCGCTGCTCGTTCGACTCGCCCAGGTTGAGGATGCCGCCCACGCAGGTCTCGAGCCCCGCATCGCGCACGGCGTCGATCGTGCGCAGCCGGCCCTCGTAGCGAACGGTGCTGGAGACCTCGGGGTAGTAGCTCTCGGCCGTCTCAACGTTGTGGTGCACGCGCTGGATGCCGGCGTCCTTCAGCGCGTGAGCCCGCGACGTCGACATGTGGCCGATCGACACGCAGCGCTTCAGGTTCGTGTGCTCGGCGACGAGCCGCGCGCCCGCGAGGATCTTCTCGAAGTCACGCTTCGACAGCCCCTGGCCCTGAGTGACCATGCAGAAGCGGTGCGCGCCCGCGGCCTCGGCGGCCCGCGCGTGCTCGAGGATCTGGTCCGGGTCCATCATCGCGTGCATGGGCGTGTCGGCCTCGGCGAAGCGCGACTGCGAGCAGAACCCGCAGTCCTCCGCGCAGCCGCCCGACTTCGCGTTCACGAGCGAGCACATGTCCGTCGAGTCGCCGAAGCGCTCGAGCCGCACGCGCCACGCGCGCTCTACGAGCGCCTCGATCTCGGCGCGGTCCGTCAACTCGCCAAGCCGAAGCGCCTCTTCCCTTGAGATGAGGGGAGGCACTGAGCGCGAGGCTAAGGCCGCCCCCGGACGTATCCCCGGCTAGTTGACGGCGACGTAGTCGCCGGTGGCGCAGTTGATGTTGGTCACGGTGGTGGCCTGGATGTCCCCGCCCTCGGAGCCCGCTCCGCAGATCGTCGCCACGACGTTGGCGGGGGTGAACGTCGTGCGGAGGCGGTAGACGCGGGTGACCGGCGAGCCGAAGTCGACCTTCGTGGCGCGGTCGACGTTCTCGGAGCTCCGAGAGCCGGACGCACCGCGCTCGCCCTGGATCCCGCGCGAATGCCGCGAAGGGAGAGGAAGCGATGAAGGCCCCGAGAGCGGTCCGCTGAGACTATTCGCGATCAGGCGGTGTGGCGCGACAGCGTCATGGAGGCGGTCACGGTCAACGGTTCCGGGAGGGCCGCGAGTCCGGCGGCCACGGCCTCGTCGTCGAGGTGCCATGCGCTCGGTCCCATGCGCACGAGCTGCGTGGCCTCCTCGCGCGTCAGGAACATCGAGTGCTCGAGCGGACGGCGCCCGGTGAGCGTCAAGTGCCCCTCGAGCTGCGCGTCGAGGCGGTCCTCTTTGTCGTCCGGCACCGACAGGAGTCCGAGCGGCCCGACGAGCTCGTACAGGTGGCGAGTGGTGGGGGTGACGGCGAGGAGCGTGCCGCCCGGCGCGAGGATGCGCGCCATCTCATCGGGGTTCCGCGGCGCGAAGACGCTGAGCACGATCGTCGCGATGCCGTCACTCAGCGGGAGCGGCTTCCACGCGTCCGCGCCGACGGCCGCGGCGCGCTCGTGCGCGCGAGCGGCGCGGCGGAGGGCGGCGGGAGAGGCGTCGATGGCGATGCCGCGCGCTTCGGGCAGTGCATCGAGTACAGCCGCGAGGTGATGTCCCGTGCCCGCCCCAACATCCACGACAACGCCGCGCTCGGCGACCTTCGCCTCCTCAGCCAGAGCGGTGGAGAGCGGCCGGAAGTGGCCCGCTTGCAGGAAGGCGTCGCGCGCCTCGACCATCTCGGGCGTGTCCGCCCTGCCGGGCACCAGGTTCACGTAGCCCTGGCGGGCGATGTCGAAGGAGTGGCCGGCGGCGCACCGGAGCGCGCCGCCGGTCTCTCCGAGTGCGCCGCCGCACACGGGGCAACGCAGGAGGTCCACGATGTCCGCGAGCACGCGGGCATCGTCGCGTATTGGCTAGGGCGCCAGGCCGAGGTACCCCGTCGCGAGCATGAGCGCGACGAACGCAAGCATCGCGACCATCAGGAACGGATAGCGCCAGCGCTCGTGACGGGGCTGCCTGTGGATGCTCATGCGGCCTGCTCCATCGGGCGGCTCTTCAGCAGTTCGACGAACGCCGTGGAGGCGGGCGCCGCGCCCACGCGGCACTCGACGCGCTCGTCCTCGCCGGGCGATGCGAGCGTCACGTCGATCCACAGGCTGCTCGGCCCCGCCTCGACCTCGAGGTCATCGCGGCGCCAGACCGCGACCTCCTCGCCGAGCGTCTCCTTCCCGGTCAGTCCGAGCTTGTAGCCGATGGCTCGCACGTGCTCGCCCGTGACGGCGAGGTAGAAGTGCTCGGGCAGACCGCCGGCCTTCATCTTGGCGTGCTGACGGGCGCCGAGGTAGGCGACTGCCCCGCCGAACTTCCCCGCGAACTTCTGGGTCATCTGGCCGCGGCGCGAGAACGGGCACGCCGCGATCAGCGGCTCGCCGATGTGCGCGGAGATCCGCGCGGTGATGTCCGCGAGCTCGCCGAGGGCCGAGTCGCGCTGAACGGTATGGCTCGTCACAGGAACCTCCTGGTCGGTGTCCTCGACAGCATTCGCCAGCCGATGCGTTCGGGCCAGGGGGGCTAGCCGCAGACGACTCGTCGGTTAGCCGCCGCGTATCGTCGCGGCATGGAGATCCTCACGTTCGACAAGCTGGAGAACGCCAACGGCAACGTCGAGTTCGAGGGCGCGGACCACGGTGGCGCCGGCGTCTCGTTCTTCGTCATGAACGCCGAGCGCGGGCGCGGGCCGTCACTCCATACGCACGACTATCCGGAGGTGCTCATCACGTTGGAGGGGAGCGCGACCCTCCACGGTCCCGACGGCGACATCGAGGTCTCGCCCGGACACGTGACGGTGGTTCCGGCCGGCGAGCCGCACGGATTCACCAGCTCGGGTGACGTTCCGCTCCGCCAGGTGAACATCCACGTGAGCCCACGGCTGGTGAGCCAGTGGCTCGACGAGCGCCCGGAGCGCTAGCGTCCGCGCCAGACCGGCTTGCGCTTCTCGGTAAAGGCCAGGACGCCCTCGCGGAAGTCCTCTGACGCGAAGCACGATTCGCGCAGCTCCACCAGCTCGCGCGCCAGCTCCTCGGGCAGCCGCAGCGAGCGCAGCTCGCGGATCATCCGCTTGTTCCCGGCGAGCGAGAGGGGCGCGTTAGACGCGATCTCCGCCGCCAGGTCGAGCACCCGCTCGTCCAGGGCGTCCGGCTCCACCACCTCGTTCACGAGACCCATCTCGCGTGCGCGGTCGGAGTCCAAGTTGCGGCCCACGAAGAACAGCTCGGCCGTGTTCGCGGGGCCGCACACGTCGATGAACTTCGCCAGCCCGGTGTGCGAGTAGATCAGCCCGAGCTTGGCCGGCGGCATTCCCATCTTCACGCCGCGCGCGGCGAGCCGGATGTCCGCGGTGATGGCCAGTTCGAGCCCGCCGCCGATCGCGTGTCCGTTGACCTCCGCGATCACGGGGTAGCGGTACGCCTCGAGCGCATCGAGCGCGTCGTGGAACGGGTGAGCCACCAGCCGCTCGGCGCTCTCCTCGAACTCCTGCTCGGAGAGGTTGCCGATGTCGTAGCCGGCGGAGAACACGTCCCCGGAGCCCCGGATCACGAGGCAGCGCGCCTCGAGCGTGCGCG
>JBEVKE010000095.1:0-18661 GCA_040509835.1 Thermoleophilaceae bacterium | reverse complement strand
GAGGCCGCCGCCGGCGAGGGCGGTTCCGGGCACGTGGTCGGGCTCGGTGGTGGTGATCACCGACTGGCCGCCGGCGCGGAGGAGGTCCGCGAGGAGCTCGCGGCGCTCGGCGTCGAGCTCCGACATCACGTCGGCCAGGAGCATCAGCGGCGACCGCGCGCGCCGCGCCGCCTGCAGGGCGCGCTCGGCGAACAGGAGCGCCAGCAGGGCGGCGCGCTGTTGGCCCTGCGAGCCATACGCGCGGAGCGTCACCCCGCCGAGAAGCAGCTGGAGCTCGTCGCGGTGCGGGCCGTGCGCGGTGAAGCCGCGCTCGAGGTCGGCCGAGCGCCGCTCCCGCAGCTCGGCGGCCAGCCCCTCGGCGTCGCTCGCGTCGGAGCGCGCCCGATACCTCAGCTCCGCCTCCCCTGGAAGGCCGAGCTGGAGAGCCAGGTCGATGAACAGCGCCCGCAGCGCGTCCACGGCCTCGGCCCGGTCGGCCATCAGCCGGATGCCGTGGCGGGCGAGCTCGGCGTCCCATGCGTCGAGCGCAGCGGGCCCGGCGGCGCCGCCCCGGATCCGCGCGACCAGCGCGTTCCGCTGCGCGAGCGCGCGCGAGTACGCGCTGCGCGTCTCGGCACGGCTCGGCCACAGGGCGGCGATCACCTGGTCGAGGTGCGCGCGCCGGGCCGCGGGCGCGCCCTTGACGAGCTCGAGCCGCTCGGGCAGGAAGACGCTCACGAGCGGGCGCGCCTCCACGGCGGCCATGCTGTCCACGGGGCTGTCGTCGACGCGGAGGTGCTTTGCCTCGCCGGGCTGGAAGCCGACCTCGATCCGGTGCTCACCGTCGTTGCCGGCCAGGTCGAGCACCACGCGCGCCACCCCGCCGCCGCCGCGGCGCACCAGCTCCCGCTCGTTCGAGGTGCGCGGCGACCGGGCCGTGCAGCCGAAGTACACGGCCTCCAGCAGGTTGGTCTTGCCGGCGCCGTTCGCGCCCGCCACCACCGTGAGGCCGCCCGCCAGCCGCACCTCCGCAGCCTCGTAGTTGCGGAAGTCGCGCAGCTCGATGCGCTGGACGCGCACGGCAGGCTCCTACACGTTCAGACGGATCGGCATGACGAGGTACCTGAAGCCGGCGCCCTCGTCGCCCGACTGGATCAGGCCCGGACGCAGCGGGCTGATCAGCTTCAGGACCAGCTCCTCCGACTCCGCGCTCTCGAGCCCCTCGCGGAAAAACTCAGGGTTGAACCCGATCTCGAGCTCCTCGCCCGAGAACGGCACCGGCAGCGACTCGCTCGCCTCGCCCACGTCCGGCGTCTGCGCCGACACGTCGAGCGCGCCCTCGGTGAAGCGCAGGCGCAGCGGCGCGTTCTTCTGCGCCAGCAGGCCGACGCGGCGCACCACCTCGAGCAGCTCGTCGCGGCTCACGCGCAGCTCGTGCTCGTACGCCTCGGGGAGCAGTTGCTGGTAGTTCGGGAAGCGGCCCTCGACGAGCCGCGACGACAGCACGATGGCGGCGACGGTGAAGACCACCTGGTTCTCGAGCGCCGCGACGCCGATCGACTCAGCCCCCTCCGCGGACGCGATCCGGGCCAGCTCCTGAAGCGTCCGCGCCGGCACGTTGGCCTCGAGCGACCCGCTCAGTTCGGAGTCGAGCTTCGTCTCCTTGACGCCGAGCCTGTAGGAGTCCGTCGCGACCATGCGCAGCTCGGTGCCGCTGGCGGTGACGAGGACGCCGGTGAGGTGGGGGCGCGTCTCGTCACGCGAGGCGGCCCGGGCCACGCGGGCGATCGTGTCCACGAAGGCGGCGGCCGGCACCGTCAGAGTGTTGTCGGTCGGCGGCTCCGGCAGCTTCGGGAAGTCCTCGGTCGGCAGCGTCCGCAGGTGGAACTTCGACGGCCCCGACACCACCTCCACATCTTGCTCGGCGCTTCGGTACTCGAGCGTCAGATCATCCTTCGGAAGCGAACGAACGACGTCGAGCAGGAGCCGACCGGGTACGACCGCCTGGCCCGGGGTCGAGTCGCCCACCTCGAGAGACACGCGTACGCCGAGCTCCATGTCGGTCGCCTGCAACTCGGCGCGGCCGTCCTCCACGCGCAGGAGTACCCCGGCGAGCGAGGGGACCGGCCCGCGGGTCGACGCACCGCGCACGGCGACGCCAAGACGGGCGAGAAACGTTTCACGGGAAACGGAGAGCTTCAAGAGATACTGCCTATCTGAATAGGGGTTGTTGGGGGTGTGGACTGTGGGGAAATGTTGCGCCGCCTCAGTGGTGACGCGGAATGCGACCCGAGGACAAGCTGGTGATTCTTCCATCCCCGGCGGTCATGACGTGGGGCGGGCCAGGCGTCGGCGCAGGTTGTTCACGGAGTTGCGCACAACTTCGTCGTCCTGCACGGCGGCGTCGATCTGCTTCACCGCATGGTTAACGGTGGTGCGGTCGCGGTCCCCGAACACCTTCCCAATCTCGCCAGGAGTGTGTCCTGTCAGCTCCTGAGCGAGGTACATGGCCACGTGCCGCGCGCGGGCCACGGGCCGGCGGCGGGTGTTTCCCTTCAGGTCCGCGAAGTCGACGCCGAATTCCTGAGCAGTCGCCTCGAGGATCTCGTTGACGCTGCGCACGTCCGGCGTCTCGTCGGCGCCGAGGCGGCGCAGCACGTGCCGGGCGAGGTCGGGTGTGGGCGCCTCCTCGTGCATCGACGCGTACGCCACGACGCGGATCAGGGCGCCCTCGAGGGCGCGGACGCTGGTGGTCACGCGGCTCGCGATCTCGGCCAGGACGTCGCCGCCCACCTGGATGTCGTCGAGGCGAGCGCGCTTGGCGAGGATCGCCATTCGCACGTCGACCTCGGGTGTGTCCACCTCGGCGACGAGGCCCGAACCGAACCGTTCGATCAGCCGCGCCTCGATCCCCGGGATGTCCTCGGGGGCGCGGTCGGAGGTCATGACGAGCTGGCGGCCGGCGTCGATCAGCGAGTTGAAGGTGTGGAAGAACTCCTCGCGCGTCTTGTCGCGGCCGGCGAGGAACTGGACGTCGTCGATCAACACCACGTCCGCGCCCCGGAAGCGCTGCTTGAAGCCCGCGGTCTGATTGCGCCGAACGGCCTCTACGAATTCGGACGTGAACTCCTCGATGGTCGCGTAGCGGACCTGGAGGCCCGCGCCGTACCGCTCGACGTAGTTGCCGATGGCGTGCAGGAGGTGCGTCTTGCCGATACCGGGTGAGCCGTGGAGGAAGAGCGGGTTGTAGGAATGGCCGGGCAGCTCCGCCACGGCCAGGGCCGCCGCGTGCGCGAAGCGGTTGCCGGGCCCGATCACGAACTGCTCGAAGGTGTACTTCGGGTTGAGCCGGTCGCCGCGGCGCTCGGAGCCGTCGTCTCCAGGCCGGGCCACACCGGCGCCGGTGGAGCCAAGCGGCGCATCGCCGGAGGGGGGCTCCCAGTCGTCGCCCACGACCTCGACCAGCGCGTGCTCGTCGAAGCTCGTGGCCGCGGCGCGGCGGAGCAGCGGGAGGTAGCGCTCGGCGACGGATGTGCGGATGTGCTCGGGGGCCCGCACGTAGACCGTGTGGCCGCGGATCGCCGCGAGCTCGAGCGGCTCGAGCCAGATGTGGAACTTGAAATCCGGCGTCTCCCGGCGCAGTTCGCCGTGGATTGCGTCCCAGATCTCGTCAGGCTGTGGGGGCACGGGCGGTCGAGACCCTCCTCGGGGGCCAACTCGAACTGTCTTCACAGAGGAAGGGCCGAACGGAACGAAATCAGGCCCCGCCGCCCTCGGCTTGGCGAGTCTACAACGGCAAAAATCGCCGCGGTGAGGGCCCTGGGACGACGACCCGCAAAACGCGGGAAAAGCGTTGCCGTCCGATCTTGTACTCTGGCTCGTCCGAGATGAAGCGCACCTACCAGCCCAAGAAGCGCAAGCGCGCACGCACCCATGGCTTCCGCGCGCGCATGAGTACCCGCGCCGGCCGTGCGCTTCTCAAGCGCCGCCGCGCCAAGGGCCGCAAGCGGCTCACCCCCTAGCCGATGGCCGACCGAGCGCGCCGGAAGCGCCGCCGGTTGTCCCGCAGCGGCGAGTTCGAGCGCGTGTACCGCGAGGGCCGCTCGCACGCGAGCAGGCACCTGGTCGTCTATGCGTTCCCGCGCGCGGACGACGCCGACTCCGATCCACGCCTGGGAGTCTCAGTGGGCCGCAAGGTGGGCGGCGCGGTCGAGCGCAACCGGATGAAGCGGCTGCTCAGAGAGGCATTCTGGGCCAGCGCCGAGGAGCTCCGCGACGGCCACGACTTCGTGATCGTCGCCCGCCCCGCGGCCGGGGAGCTGGCCGGCCAGGGCGGGGAGCAGGCGATCGAGGCCGAGCTGCGCGAGGTGCTCACCGCCGCGGGGCTGGCCCGCGGTACAGAGGCCTCCGAGTGAGCGCGATCCGCTCGATCGCCGCCGCTCCGGTGCGCTTCTACCAGCGCGCGATATCGCCGGGGATCCCGGCGCGGTGCAAGTACCATCCGAGCTGCTCCGAGTACGCCATCCAGGCGATCCGGCGCTACGGTGTGCTGCGCGGCGTCGTCCTGGCCGCGTGGCGAATTCTTCGCTGCAACCCCTGGAGCCACGGCGGAGTCGACTTCGTCGAGGACCAGAAGCTGTTCCGCGCGCGCCCGCGCGCCGAGCGCTAGCCCATGTACATCGCAAACGTCCTACAGCCGCTCATCGATGCATGCCAGTGGATTCTGGAGTTCTGGCATGACCTGATCGGGGGGAGCTGGGGGTGGGCGATCATCTTCATGACCTTCACGGTCCGGCTGGCGATCCTGCCGCTGACGTTCAAGGGCGTGAAGTCGATGCAGCGGCTCCAGACGCTGCAGCCGGAGATCAAGAAGATCCAGGAGCGCTACAAGGACGACCGGCAGCGCATGAACCAGGAGGTCATGGCCTTCTACCAGAAGGAGAAGGTCAACCCGCTCGGGTCGTGCCTCCCGCTGGTCCTCCAGATCCCGTTCTTCATCTCGCTCTTCTACCTGCTGCGCTCGCCGGCGTTCAAGGCCGACATCGCGAGCAATCCCAGCTTCGGCCCGATCCCCAACCTGGCGGAGAAGATCACCGACCCGGTCCTGCTCGGCGTGCTGATCGTGCTCTACGTGGGCACACAGCTCGCCGCCAGCGCCGTCACGGCGATCAGCGCCGACCCGACGCAGCGGCGGATCATGTTCGCGCTGCCGTTCGTGTTCGTGATCTTCATCGTGAACTTCCAGGCCGGCCTGATCGTGTACTGGATCACCACGAACGTGTGGACGATCGGGCAGCAGCTGGCCGTGAAGAAGCTCTATCCGAAGCCGGCTCTCGCCACGGCGGGAGCGGCCGTAGCCGGGGCCGGCGACGGGAAGCCTGCCCGGGGTAAACCGCCGCCCGCGCCAGCGCCCGCGAGCAGCGGGAACGGGAGCGGCGAGGAGCGTCCGAAGGCCGAGGCGAAGGCCGCCACCGCCGAGCCCGCGAAGGCCCCGCCGCAGTCGCCGCGCAAGAAGAAGAAGCGCTCGGGGCGTCGGCGTTGAGCTCCGAGAAGGCCGTCGCCGAGGGAACGGGCGAGACGCTCGGCGAGGCGAAGTGGGCCGCAATGAAGGAGCTCGAGTCACGCTTCCCCGGCCTCACGCAGGACTGCGTGACGTTCGACGTCACGCAGGACGATGGGTCGGACGGTCCCGCGCATGTGACCGCGGAGGTGGACGAGGAGGCCTGGCGGGCGGCCGCCGGCACGATCCCGGCCGAGGCGGCCGAGCGCGTACGCGCGATCGTCGGTCGCGTCGTGAATGCCCTGGGGTTGCACGCGACGGTCGACATCGACGAGACCGACGACGAGATCCGCGCTACGGTCAACGGCGACGACCTCGGTCTCCTGATCGGCAAGCACGGCTCCACGATCGACGCGCTCCAGCACCTGGCGTTCCGCGCGGCCTTCCGGGGCGAGGAGATCCGCAAGCAGGTGACGGTCGACGCGGCCGGCTATCGAGAGCGCCGCGAGGGCGCGCTGCACCGGATGGCGGACAGGGCCTCGGCCGAGGCGCTCCGCTACGGGCGGCCGGTCGAGCTCGAGCCGATGCGCGCGACCGAGCGGAAGATCGTGCACACGTACCTGAGCGAGCGCAGCGATGTGGAGACGCACAGCGAGGGCGACGAGCCGGACCGCCGGCTGGTGGTAAGTCCCGTTGAGCGTTTCTCGTGAAACGTTTGCACCGCTGCTAGCCGCGCTGGCCGCGGAGCCGGACCCCCACACGAGCGTCTCGGACCCTGAGGCGGCGCTTGAGGTTCATGTGGCGGACAGCCTGTCGGGGCTGGAGGTTCCGGAGCTGTCGTCCGCTCGTCGCATCGCCGATGTGGGCGCAGGCGCAGGCTTTCCTGGACTCGTCCTGGCGATCGCTCTCCCTCGAGCGCAGGTTGACCTGATCGAGTCGGTCGGTCGAAAGACGGCGGTGATAGATCGGCTGATCCAGGCGTCCGAGCTGACGAATGCGCGCTCCATAACCGCGCGCGTGGAGGATTACGCGCGCGTGCCGCCGGCGGTGGGCGGAGGGCGCGAGGCGTATGACGCGGTGACGGCGCGGGCCGTGGGGCCGCTCGCGGTGCTGGTGGAGTACGCGGCGCCCCTTCTGCGTGAGGACGGGGTCCTCGTAGCGTGGAAGGGCGCGCGTGATGCGGCCGAGGACGCGTCCGGCGCCGCTGCCGCGGAGAAGGTGGGAATGGCGGTAAAGGAGGTGGTCTCGGTACAGCCGTATCCGGCGTCCGAGAACCGTCATCTGCACATCTATCGCAAGGTCGCGCCGACGCCGGAGCGGTTCCCTCGGCGTGCAGGCATGGCACACAAGCGCCCCCTCGCGTAACGCCAACCCCCGCCGAGCCGCCCTCAATGCGGTCGTTTCCGGGAGGACACAGCCGTTCGCCCCCGAACACCGTTCCGACCGATCTGAACCGTAGGTTCAGCCACGTGGGCACAGTCGTCGCAGTCGCAAACCAGAAGGGCGGGGTGGGCAAGACCACCACCGCGGTCAATCTCGGCGCCAGCATCGCTGACGCCGGCTACCCGACGCTGCTGGTCGATCTCGACCCCCAGTGCAATGCTACGGTTGCACTTGGGCTGCCAAAGGACGGCGGGGGCAGCGTCTACGACTGCCTCTCGGGGGAGCTCACGCTCACCGCCGCCGCCGTTCCGAGCGGCATCGACGGGCTCGACGTCGTGCCGTCGACGCCGGACCTGGCCGGCGCGAACGTCGAGCTGCCGCGGATCGAGGGATCCGAGACCACGCTGCGCGACCGGCTAGGCAGCGTGCGCGACCGCTACCTGTTCACGCTGCTCGACTGCCCGCCGTCGCTCGGGCCGCTCACCGTCAACGCGCTCGTGGCGGCCGACAAGGTAATCGTCCCCGTGCAGACCGAGTACTTCGCGCTCGAGGGGCTCGCGCAGCTGCTCGACACGCTCTCGCTGATCCAGCGCGAGCTGAACCCGCGGCTCACGGTGCTCGGGATGATCCTGACGATGCACGACGGGCGCACCCGGCTGGCGCGCGACGTCGAGCGCGAGGTCCGCGAGCACTTCCCGACGCTCGTCTTCGACACCGTCGTACCGCGCAACGTGCGGCTCGGCGAAGCGCCGAGCTACGGCCTCCCGGTCCTGCGGCACGCGCCGCACAGCCCGGGAAGCGCGGCATACCTGAAGCTCGCCAAGGAGGTGGCCGCACGTGGCTGACGCTCAGCAGCGCGGCATGGGTCGAGGGCTCGCGGCGATCCTGCCCCGGAGCGACAAGGTCGAGGACGGTCTGCGCGAGATCCCTCCCGACCTGATCCAGCCGAACGCGCGCCAGCCGCGCCGCACCTTCGACCACGCCCGGCTCGCCGAGTTGGCCGAGTCGATCCGGACGCGCGGCGTGCTCCAGCCGATCGTAGTCCGGCCGCTGGCGGGCGGCAGCTTCGAGCTCGTCGCCGGCGAGCGCCGCCTGCGCGCCGCGCAGATGGTCGAGCTCGAGACCATCCCCGCGCTCGTGCGCGACGCCGACGACTGGGAGCGGCTCGACCTCGCGCTCGCGGAGAACATGGCGCGGGTGGACCTGAACGCCGTCGAGGAGGCGCGGGCATGCGCGATGCTCGTCGACGACCTCGGGCTCACGAAGCAGGAGGTGGGCAGGCGGGTCGGCCGCAGTCGCGTCGCGATCTCCAATCTGATCCGGCTGCTCGAGCTCCCGGAGGAGGTGCTCGAGCTGATCGAGCGGGGCGATCTCACCGAGGGCCACGGACGCGCGCTCCTCCTGTGCAAGGACCACAGCGCCCGCCGGAGTCTCGCCCTGGAGGCGCGCGACGGCGGATGGTCGGTTCGCGAG
Organism: Thermoleophilaceae bacterium; assembly: GCA_040509835.1. GTDB lineage: Bacteria > Actinomycetota > Thermoleophilia > Solirubrobacterales > Thermoleophilaceae > JACVRW01. The sequence goes on along the minus strand of JBEVKE010000095.1, from coordinate 10,326 downwards.
ACGGAGCGCCGTGCGCGCGAGGCTGAGGGTCAGCCGGAGCCTGAGGCGAAGAGGTTCGCGCGCACGATCCACCCGGACCTGGCGGAGGCGCTCGCCGCCGCGGAGGACACGCTCTCAGCAGCCTTCGGCCAGCCGGTGAAGGTGCGCCCGCGCGGCGACAGCGGCTGCCGGATGGAGCTCGACTTCGACTCGCCGGCGGACGCGGTCGCGCTGGCCGAGCGGATCCTCGCCCGCGCCCACCTCCGCGCTGTCTAGAACGACCGAGGGCCCCGCGCCAATCGCCTCGGGGCCCCTCGGCACTCGCCTGTTGAAGCGCATTCTACGGCGGCTACACTCGCACGTCGCGGGCGATTAGCTCAGTCGGTTAGAGCGCGTCTCTGATAAGGACGAGGTCCCTGGTTCGAGTCCAGGATCGCCCACTCGCCGCCCACTTGTACCGTCATTGGCGCGCGTCCGATATCCGGGTCTCGGCGGCGAACCCCCTGTTCTTCCCGGTCGACAAGATGATCGAGCCGCCCCGGGGCGCTTCACCGTGACCAACACCTCCGGGGCGCCGTCGGCCGCCATCTTCGACGTCACGGTGCGCTTCCACTGCCTCAGCGCGAGCCCGACGGACCTCGAGGAGTAGCCCCGCCGCGCCCCTTCCGCGCGGCTCTAGACTGTCGCTAGAGATGCAGGAGATGGTCATCTACGGCGTCAGCTTCGACATGGTCGGCAAGCAGCCGATCGTGCTCCTGAAGACCCGCGACGGCAACAAGTTCCTCCCGATCTGGATCGGCCACCCGGAGGCGGCGGCCATCCTCATGAAGCTTCAGGGAGCGAACACGCCGCGGCCCATGACGCACGACCTGATCTCGGAGATGCTGTCGGAGCTCGAGGTGAGCTGCACGCGCGTGGCGGTCACCGAGCTTCGCGAGAACACCTTCTACGCCGAGGTCACGCTCCAGCTGAACGGCCGCGAGATCCCGATCGACTCGCGCCCGTCCGACGCGCTCGCGCTCGCGGTCCGCACAGGCGCGCCGATCTTCGCCGCCGAGGACGTGATCACCGAGTCCGCCATCGAGTTCGAGCACGAGGTGGAGGACACGGAAGAGGTCGTCGAGAAGTTCAAGGACTTCCTCGACAACGTCACGCCCGAGGACTTCGCGAACGGCGAAGAGGATCAGTAGCCGGCGCGCCGCGCCCGCTCGGCGCGGTCCGGCAGATGCAGCACGTCGGCTCCGCCCGGTAGCGGCTCCTCCGCGGCCGCCGGCCGCACCGCGTCGATCTCGCCCGTGAGCGTCCCGTAGAGCTGCACCTGCTCGGTGACGACCTCGCCGATGCGGCGAACACCTTCGCGGATCGCCTCCTCGTCCGAGCCTGAGAAGTTGAGCCGCATCGCGTTGCGGCCGCGGCCGTCCAGGAACGCGGCCTCGCCGGGCACGAACGCGACGTTCTCGCGCAGAGCGCGAGCGAGCAGGTCGGTCGTGTCGATGAAGTCGGGCAGCGTCGCCCAGATGAACAGCCCGCCCGAGGGCCGCGTCCAGTCGGCCTGGGGCGGAAACTGGTCGGCGAGGGCGTCGAGCATCGTGTCGCGGCGCGCGCGGTATATCTCGGTGAGCGACTCGACGTAGTCGCGCCAGCGTCCCTCAGCGAAGTACGCGTGCACCATCAGCTGGGAGAGCGTCGACGTGCACAGGTCCGCCGCCTGCTTGCCGAGGTTGATCTTCTCGAGCACCGGCGGTGGCGCCACCACCCAGCCGAGCCGGATCCCGGGCGAGAGGATCTTCGAGAAGGTGCCGAGGTACATCACGTAAATGCCGCCGTCGAGGGACAGCAGCGGGGTGGGCGGCTCGCCTTCGTACCGCAGCAGTCCGTACGGGTTGTCCTCGAGCACGAGCAGCTCGCGCTCGTGCGCCACCTTGACCAGGCGCTTGCGGCGCGGCAGCGACATCGTCACGCCGGCCGGGTTCTGGAAGCTCGGCACCGTGTAGATGAACTTGGGCCGCCTGCCCTCGTGGTCGAGCCGGTCGAGGGCTTCCTCCAAGAGGTCAACGCGCATGCCGTCCGAGTCCATGTCGATCTGCACGACGTCCGCCTGGTAGGAGGTGAACACTGAGACGGCGCCCGGGTAGGTCGGGCCCTCGGCCACCACCACGTCGCCCGGGTCGATGAGCGTCTTGGCGACGAGGTCGATCACCTGCTGACCGCCCGTGGTCACGAGCACGTCCTCGGAGTCCACGCGCATCCCCTCGGCCGCCATCACCTCGGCGATGCAGTCCTTGGTCTCCTGGAGACCCTCGGTGGGGCCGTACTGAAGCGCCTTCGCGCACGACTCCGAGGCGATGCGCTGAGCGACCGCGGCGAACGTCTCCGGTGGGAAGGTGCTCGTGTCCGGCAGGCCGCCCGCGAGCGAGATGATCTCGGGCCGCGCCGTGACCGCCATCAGGTCGCGCATGGCGGAGGACTTCATGACCTTCGTCCGCGAAGCGAACAGGCCGGCGTAGCGCTCGATGTCTCGCGAGGAGCTCATGCCGTGAGCGCGAGGCCACCGCGCCGGGCGCGGCGTTAACCTCACCGCGCGGAGGGTACCGACCCTTCCACCCCGCCTCATGAGCGCTTTCATCGATTTCAGCACCGGGGCAGGCCTCGCGTCAGCGACGGGGGTCCGTCCCTACCTCCCGGCGCTTCTCGCCGGCGGTCTCGCGCGCAGCGATGTCGGGATCGACTTCGACGGCACGAATTTCGACTTCCTCGAGTCCACCGCATTCCTCGGGGCTCTCGTGGCCATCGCGGTAGTGGCCTTTCTCCTCGAGCGCTCAGACGCGCACCGCCCGGGCGCCGATGCCGATGCGCGCGCCGGCCGAGGGCCCGTCGAGATCGCGGCGGGCGTAGTCGGTGTCGTTCTCGGCGCCCTTCTCTTCGGCGGGGCGCTCGCGGACGGGGGTTACGAGACGCTGATCGGCATCCTGCTCGGGCCGGTGTGCGCGGCGCTCGGGTGGTTTGCGGTCGGCGGCCTGGTCGAGCGTGTGCGCGCACGGATCGAGGCGGACCAGGCGGCGCTTCTGACCGCCTATGCGGACGGTGCCGCGCTCCTCCTGGCCGCGATCGCGATCTTCGTGCCGCCGCTGGCCCTCCTCGCCATCCCAGGATTCATCGTGCTGCTCCTCGGCGGGCGCCGGCGTCAGGGCGAGAAGTACGCGGGACTGAGGATTCTTCGGTAGTGCCGAAGAAGCTCGTCCTCGCGGTTATCGACTCGCTGAAGCCGGACATGCTCGACCAGGCGGTCGCGCAGGGCGACGCGCCCGCGCTGGCGGCCCTGCTCGACTGCGGGACCTACATTCGCGACTGCGTGTCGACGTTCCCGTCCGTCACGCCCGTGGCGTCGGCGGCCATCGCCACCGGCTGCGGCCCCGGCGAGCACCACATCCCCTCGATGAACTGGTTCCACCGCGGCGAGGAGCGCTATGTCGAGTACGGCTCGTCGCTACAGGCCACGCGCGCGTTCGGGATCGTGCGGTCGCTCTACGACACCGTCTACAACATGAACCTGGCGCACCTCACGCGAGCACACAGGACCGTCTTCGAGCACCTGGACGACGCCGGTCTGCGGACCGCCTGCACGACGTACCTGATCTATCGTGGCCGCACGCGGCACGATCCGTCGGGGGCGAGCGTCTACCGCCGGATCGCCGAGGCGGCTCAGTTCCGGCACCCGGTGTACGGCGCGCGCGAGCTGTTCTACGCGGACCTGTTCGACTCCCGCGGCACCGGCTGCACCTCCGCGCTGGGGATGCCGGGCCAGCGCGACCGGCACACGGGCTGCGTGGGCGCGTACCTGGTCGAGCACGACCTGTTCGACTTCCTGCTGTTCTCGCTGCCCGATAACGACACGCACTCGCACAAGGTCGGGCCTGACGGGCAGGTGCGATCGATCACCGAGGCCGACCGCGCGCTCGAGCGGATCATGCACGTGGCGGGCGGGGCCGAGGCGTTCCTCGACGAGCACGCGGTGATCGTCATGTCGGACCACTCTCAGACCGCGGTCGAGTCAGGCATCAACCTCACCGACGTCCTGGCCGACATGCGCGTCCTCAGTCCCAGCGACCCTGCACCGACCGAGGCCGAGCTGGCCGCCTGCCCCTCGGCGCGGTCGGCGATGGTCTACGCGCTCGACGACGGCCGCGCCGACGAGCTCGTGAAGCGCGCGGCCGAGACACTGCTCGATGCCGACGGCGTGGAGCTGGTGATCACGCGCGAGGACGGGCGCGCGCTGGTGCGCTCGGCCGCGGGCGAGCTCCGCTTCGCGCCGGGCGACGACCTGACCGACACCCGCGGGCGCGGCTGGACGCTCACCGGCGAGGAGTCCGTGCTCGAGCTCGACACGGGGGGCGGAAGGGTGGACGGCGAGACCTATCCGGACGCCCTCGGCAGGCTGTGGTCAGCGCTCTCGTGCCCGCACTCGGGCGACGTGCTGGCCTCGGCCGAGCTCGGCTACGAGTTCGTGGACTGGGGCGGCTCGGACCACGTGGGGGGAGGAAGCCACGGGTCGCTTCACCGGGACGACTCCGAGGGCGTGCTGCTTCTGTGCGGCATCGACGCGCCCGAGCGCGAGCAGTGGTCCCTGGCCGACGTGACCCCGCTGGTGCTCGAACACTTCGGTGTACCGTTGCCCGCGTGACCGACGAGGCGAGAGCAGCCATCGCCAACCGCCCCCATCCGATGCACCTGCGGCTACGGGCCGGGCTGGCGAAGCCGCACAACTGGATGCAGCTGATGAAGTTCTGCGCGGTCGGGGCGTCCGGGTACGTGGTGAACCTGTGCGTGTTCGCCGCGTGCGTGGAGCTGCTCGACCTCCATCATCTGGTTGCCGCGACGGTCGCCTTCGCGGTGGCGGTCACGAACAACTTCTGGTGGAACCGCCACTGGACGTTCCGCGCACGCGGCGGTCACGCCGGCTTCCAGGCGGCCCGCTTCTTCACGATCAGCATCGCGGCGTTCTTGTTCGCGGCGGCGATCCTCGAGGTCCTCATCAGCGTCGCCGGAGTGCCTGAGTTGCCGGCCCAGGCGATCTCCATCGTCGCTGCCACTCCCCTGAACTTCATCGGGAACAAGATGTGGAGCTTCCGCATCGAGCTGTCGCGCGACTAGCCGCGCTCGCCGCCGGACTCGCGCTGGTCGCGTGTGCCGCGCTCCCGCCGCCGGCCGATGCGTCGGATCTCGACCGGCCGCCCTCGCTCACCCAGCCGCCGCGCTTCTTCGAGCACAGCGCGCGCGAGATTCAGCGGATCGCGGCCCGGGCCGAGAAGGTGCGGGAGGCGAAGAAGGACGGACCGCTCCAGCCGTCCGCGTACACCAAGGGGCTCGGGCGCTGGCAGGTGAGCTGGTTCCGGGGCGGCCAGGAGGTCGTCCAGGTGCAGGTGGACGATCGCACCGGAGCGATCCTCGAGCAGTGGTCGGGTGACCAGGTGGCCTGGTCGATGGCGCGCGGCTACGCCGGCGCGTTCGGGCGGAAGCTGAATGCGCCCTACGTGTGGATCCCGCTGTGCGTGCTGTTCCTGCTGCCGTTCCTCGACTTCCGGCGCCCGTTCAGGCTGCTCCATCTCGACTTGCTGGTGCTGCTCGCGTTCGGCGCATCGCACTACTTCTTCAACCGGGGGGAGATCGGGGTGTCCGCGCCGCTCGCCTATCCGGTCCTCCTGTATCTGCTCGCCCGCGTGCTGTTGGCGGCGTTCAGGCCGCGGCGGCCGAGCGGCGCGCTCGTCCCGCATGCGCCGCTGACGCTGCTCGCCGTGGGCCTGGTGTTCCTGATGGCGTTCCGGATCGGCCTGAACGTGGCGGACTCGAACGTGATCGACGTGGGCTACGCCGGGGTGATCGGCGCGGACCGGATCGCGGACGGGCACGGGCTGTACGGCGACGGCTTCTCGACCGATGTCGAGCGCGGGGACACCTACGGCCCGGTCACCTATCTCCTGTACGTGCCGTTCGAGCAGGCGCTGCCATGGAGCGGCCGCTGGGACGACCTGCCCGCGGCGCACGGAGCGGCGATTGCGTTCGACCTGCTGGCGCTCGGTGGCCTGCTGCTCCTCGGCCGCCGGATGCGGCCCGGCCGGGACGGCACGCTGCTGGGCGTGGCGCTCGGGTACGCGTGGGTCGCCTACCCGTATACGACCTTCGTGCTGGAGTCGAACTCGAACGACACGCTTGTGGCTGTGGCATGCGTTGGCGCGCTCCTGGCTGCGACGCTCGCCCGTGATCGCGTCTCGGCCGCGGCCGCCGGTCTGGCGATCGGCCTGGGCGCGGCCGCCAAGTTCGTGACCGTCGCGCTCGCGCCGTTGTTCGCACGCCGCTCGCCGGTGGTCCTATTCGGCACGCTGCTCCTGGTGGTGGCGCTGGCGGTGGTCCCGTTCATCCCGGATGGGGGCGTCCGCGAGCTGTACGACAGAACGGTCGGCTACCAGGCAAGCCGGCCGTCGCCGTTCAGCATCTGGGGCCAGGTCGACTCGCTCGGGTGGCTTCAGAACGTCGCCAAGGGAGCCGCGGCGGGGCTGGCGCTGCTGGCGGCATTCCGCCCGAGCACGCCGGACCTCCGCCAGACCGCCGCGATGGGCGCCGCGATCCTGATCGCGGTGGAGCTGACCGCGACGCACTGGTTCTACCTCTACATCGTCTGGTTCGTGCCCTTCGTCTTCGTCGCCCTACTGGCGGCGCACGCGACCTCTCGGCCTGGCCGTCCGGAGGAGCGGGAGGAGGAGCGCGAGGCTGTGTTCGCGTGACGCGCGGGCCGGCAAGCGGCCGAGACCGCGCGACCGGCGGCGCTCTCGCGGCGCTCGTCGTCCTCGCGGCCGGGTGGGCGCTCACCCTCTGGATCGCGCCCTGGAGCAACGAGCGCGTGAACGATCTGTTCGTGTACCGCACCTTCGCGACGCCCGTCCTGGACGGTGGCCTGCCCTACCGCGACGTCGCGTTCGAGTATCCGCCGCTCGCCGCCCCCGCGATCGCGCTTCCTGGGCTGGCGGGCACCGCCGCCGAGAGCTTCCGGTGGGCCTTCGCCCTGTGGACGCTGGCGGCAGCGGCGGCGGTGGTGCTCCTATGCGGTGCGCTGGCCCGGCGGACTGGCGGCGATGCGCGGCGCGCGATGCTCGCCGCCGCGGTCATGGCGCTCCTGTGCGGCGCGCTCGTCCGCACCCACTTCGACCTCTTCCCCGTCGCGCTCGTGCTCGCCGCCCTGCTCCTGCTCGCGCGCGATCGCCCACGGGCCGGGTTCGCGGTCCTCGGCCTGGCCGTCATGACGAAGGTGTTCCCGATAGTGGTCGCACCGGTGGCGATCGCATGGCTCGTCGCACGCGGGCGTCGCCGCGACGCCTGGCAGGGCGCGCTCGTCTGCGCGGCGGTGATGGCGGCGATCGCGGTGGCGGCCGTCGCGGCATCGCCGGACGGTGCGCTCGATGCGGTGCGCTACCACCTGGACCGCCCGGTCCAGATCGAGAGTTCGCCCGCCCTCGTGGTGCTGGGGCTGGACGCGGCCGGGCTGGGACACGCCACCAGCGTGTCGAGCTTCAGGTCGGACGGCCTCCTCCACCCGGCCGCCGACTTGATCGCGTCACTGTTCCTGACCGCTTTGGTCGCGCTTGTCGCACTCCTGTGCGAAAACGTGGCGAGAAGCGGCGCGGCTGGGAGGAGTGCCGCGCGGGAGCTCGTCATCGCGAGCCTTGCCGCCTGTGCCGGCTTCGCGCTGTTCGGGAAGGTGCTCTCGCCGCAGTTCGTGATCTGGGTGCTCCCGCTCGGCGCGCTCGCCTTCGCGTGGCGGATGCACGCCCTAGCGGCGGCGGTCGCGCTCGTGGCGGTGCTGACGCAGATCGAGTTCCCCGCCCACTACTTCGATGTCGTCGCCCGCGAACCGCTCGCGATCGGCCTCGTCGCGCTCAGGAATGTCGCGCTGGCCGCGGTGATCGCGCTCAGCGTCCGCGAGCTGCGCGCAGCTCGTCGCGCACGCCAACCGGCGCTTGCCGGCTAGAGCTCCGCGGGGATCAGCAGCTGCTCGATGGCCGTCGCGCGCCCGTCGGCGTCTGCCTCGATCAGCACGCCGTTCAGCCACGGATCCTCGTCCGAGGTCTCGAAGCGCACCGCGGTCATCGTCAGGAAGCGCTCCAGGGCCAACTCGCGCTTCACGCCGATCACCCCGCCTCGCGGGCCCGTCATACCCACGTCGGTGACGTAGGCGGTCCCGCCCGGGAGCACCCGCGCGTCCGCGGTGGGCACGTGCGTGTGCGTGCCCACGCAGGCCGTGACGCGTCCGTCCAGGTACCAGCCCATTGCCACCTTCTCGCTGGTGGCCTCGGCGTGCATGTCCACGAGCAACGCGTCGGTGCTGCCGCTCAGCTCGGACAGCGCCGCGTCGGCCGCGGCGAACGGTGTCCGCGCCGCCTCGAGGTACAGCGTCCCCGAGAGGTCCAGTACGCCGAGCCGCACGCCGTCTCGCTCCACGACCGTGTGTCCCCGGCCGGGGCTCCCCATCGGGTAGTTGGCCGGTCGCACGATCCGCGGCTCGCGATCGAGCAGCTCGTACACCTCCCGGTGCCGGTACGCGTGGTTGCCGAGGGTGATCGCGTCGGCTCCCGATTCGAGCAGCTCCCGCGCCGTCTTCTGCGTGATGCCCACGCCGCCGGCCGCGTTCTCGCCGTTCACCACCACGAAGTCGGGCTGGTGCGCGTCGCGGATCGCGGGCAGCAGCGCGGCGAACGTCCGGCGTCCGATGCCGCCGACGACGTCGCCGACGAAAAGAAGCTTCACGGCTGGCGATTCTGCCAACCTGCGCGCGGTGGAGACGGCGACCGTAACGCTGGCGGCCCGCGACCTCGTCAAGCGCTACGGCGATCGAGCGGCGCTGCGGGGAGTGTCGCTGTCCGCCGGTCGCGGCGAGCTGGTGGCCGTGATCGGGCCCAACGGCGCCGGCAAGACCACGCTCCTGTCGATCCTGGCCGGCATCCAGCACCCGGACGAGGGCGAGATCACTGTGCTGCCGAAGGGCATCGGCTGGGTGCCCCAGCAGGCGGCGCTCTACTCGAAGCTGACCGTGGTGGAGAACCTGTCCCTGTTCGCCCGGCTCGAGCGCTGCCCCGACGTCCGCGCGACCGTCGACCGGATGCTCGACCTGACCGACCTGCGCGACCGGGCGGGCGACCAGGTGGGCACGCTCTCGGGCGGCAACCGCCAGCGGGTCAACATCGCCATCGGCCTGTTGGCCGAGCCCGACGTGCTCCTGCTCGACGAGCCCAGCGCGGCGCTCGACCCGCGCCAGCGCGCCCGCCTGTGGGAGTTCATCGTCCGGCTGGCCGGCGAGGGCACGACGGTCATCTACGCCACCCACAACGTCCAGGAGGCCGACCGCTACGCCAGCCAGCTGATCGTCCTCGCCGACGGCGAGCGGCTCTTCGACGGCTCGCCGCGCGACCTCGAGCAGGAGGTCGGCACGACCGGCCTCGACTTCGAGGAGGCCTTCGTCGAGTTCCTGCACCGGCGCGGCCACTGAGATGCGCTGGCTGCTCCTCAAGGACCTCCAGATCCTGAGGCGCTCGCCGCTCCTGGTCGCGCTGCTCGTGCTCTACCCGGTGATCATCGCCGTGCTGATCGGCTTCGCGCTCTCGCGCGGGCCCGACAAGCCGGAGGTCGCCTTTTACAACGGCCTGGAGGGCAAGTCGGCGGTGGTGGAGCTCGGCGGCGACCGGATCGACCTGGCCAAGGAGGGCTCACGCCTCTTCGACGCCATCGACCCGGTGCGCGTGGACAGCAGGGAGGAGGCGATCCAGAAGGTCCAGGACGGCGATGTGCTCGGCGCGCTGATCATTCCCAGCGACCTCGCCTCGAACATCCAGTCGCAGCTCGAGCCCGGAACGGTCGAGGTCTATTACAACGCCGAGGACCCGGCGAAGCGCCAGTACGTCGAGAACACGATCAAGGCGCAGGTGCAGACGGCCAACGGCGCGCTCACGAAGCGCGTGGCCAAGGAGGCGCTTCAGCTCCTCGCGCTGATCAGCAGGGGCGGCGAGTACTCGTTTCTCGGCCAGAACTTCGACGTGCTGGGCCTGAAGAACGCCGAGACGATCCTCACCAAGGCCCGTAAGCAGCTCCCACCCGGCTCGGATGAGCGCGCCCAGCTGAACCGCGTGATCGCGTTCGGGCGGCTCGCGCGTCAGAACCTGTCGTTCTCGGACGACGTGCTGTCCGTCGTGGGGGAGCCGATCCGCGTGAAGGCGACGGCGCTGAACGGCGGCACCACGTCGCTCACCTCGTTCGCCGTGGCGCTCGCGCTCGCGGTGTCGCTGATGTTCATCACGCTGCTGC
>JBEVKE010000094.1:0-20643 GCA_040509835.1 Thermoleophilaceae bacterium | reverse complement strand
GCGAAGCTCATCCACATGGAGGAGCGGCTGCACGAGCGCGTGATCGGCCAAGACGACGCGGTCGAGGCCGTCTCGAACGCGCTGCGGCGCTCGCGCGCCGGGCTCCAGGACCCGAACCGCCCGATCGGCGCCTTCCTGTTCATGGGGCCGACCGGCGTCGGGAAGACCGAGCTGGCCCGTGCGCTCGCCGAGTTCATGTTCGACTCGGAGGAGGCGATCGTCCGGATCGACATGTCCGAGTACATGGAGAAGCACTCGGTGTCGCGGCTCGTGGGCGCCCCGCCCGGCTACGTCGGCTACGACGAGGGCGGCCAGCTCACGGAGGCCGTGCGCCGCCGGCCGTACTCGGTCGTGCTGCTCGACGAGCTCGAGAAGGCGCACACGGACGTCTTCAACGTCCTGCTCCAGGTGATGGACGACGGCCGCCTGACCGACGGCCAGGGCCGCACCGTCGACTTCAAGAACACCGTCGTGATCATGACCTCGAACGTGCCCGGCGGCCTCGAGGGCGTTCGGGCGAGCTTCAAGCCGGAGTTCGTCAACCGGCTCGACGAGATCGTGGAGTTCCACCAGCTCTCACGCGATGAGATCGGGCAGATCGTCGACGTCCAGGTCGAGAAGCTGATCCGGCGCGTGCGCGAGCGGGGCGTGGAGGTCGAGCTGTCGGACGACGCCCGGACGCTGATCGGCAACCTGGGCTACGACCCGACCTACGGCGCGCGCCCGCTCAAGCGCGTGATCCAGAAGCGGCTGGTGGACAGACTGGCGCTGAAGCTGCTCGAGGGCGAGTTCCAGGCCGGCGATACGGTCCGGGTGGACGCACGCGACGGCGAGCTGACCTTCGAGAAGGCCGGTGTCGCCGCGCCGGCGCCGCTGCGCGTGGCCTAGCCCGGCGGCGCCCATGTGAGGTCGGGGATAGTCGCCTCGCGGAACCAGCGCCCGTAGGATCCGGGGCATGGAGCCCCGTGACCGCGCTCTCCTGCACGCCCGCCTCAGGATCGGAGTGGGCGCCGCGTTCGTGCTGCTTCCCGGCATCGCCGGACGCATGTGGATCGGATCGGACGCCGCTCGGCGCCCGGTCAAGGTGCTGGCGCGGGCATTCGGCGCGCGCGACCTCGCAATCGGGCTCGGCGTGGTGATCGCGCTCGATCGCGGCACGCCGGTGCGAGGCTGGATCGAGGCGGGCGCGCTGTCGGACGCGATCGACACCTGCGCGAGCCTCCTCGCGGGAAGCTCGATCCATCCCGCGCTCCGCTGGCCGGCGATTGCGGTCGGCGCCACGTCGCTGGCGGCCGGCGCTCAGCTGGCCACCGAGTTCGACCACGTGCCGGAGCCGATCCCCGGGCAGACGCCCGAGGCCGTGCTCACCGGCCACCCGCCCGAGTCCGACTAGCGCCGGGAGTGGCGGCTAGCCGCGCGTGACGTCGATCGTGTAGCGGTAGCGGACCCCCTGCTTCCGGTCGTACCGCTTGAACGTGTCGAACTGGATCGTGTGCAGACCCAGCGCGGCGTTCCGCGGCAGCAGCCGCTTGCGGGTCTTCAGCCCGCCGCAGGCTCCGGACAGGCTCCCGATCTTGAGCGTGTGCTTGGACCGCCCCTTTGTCACGTGCGCCCACAACGTCTTGCCCGTCGTGAAGCCGCTCGCCTTGATCGACATCCGGCGCCCGGGCGCGCCGTTGGCGGGCGACAGGTCCACGCGCACCGCGCTGACCGTGATCTGCTTCGACGCGGTGAGAGTCGGGACGGAGTCGTCCTTTGCCGTGTAGGTCTTCGTCTGCTTGCCGCTGGTCTGCGCGAGCGTGAGAGTGCCGTTGAAGACGCCATTCGCGTCGGTGGTGAGCGTGCCCAGCGCGGCGCCGTCGCGCGTGACGCTGGCGGTGCCGAGCGGCGAGAAGCCGGCGCCCAGCAGGTTCACCGACTCGCCCGAGCTGTAGCACCGCTTCTGCGGCATCACGTCGAGCTCCGCCGCCGACGCCGTGGCGGGAGCCGCAAGCGCGACCAGACCCGCGGCGACGGCCAGAGAGCGAGTCATGCCGAGAGGGTACATTCCGCGCCGACGTACTCCCACGCCGAAAGGATCCACGTGCCGACGTTCGTGATGCTGAGCACCCTGACGCCCGAGGGCGTCCAGACCCTCAAGAGCAACCCGCAGCGGATCCGGGAGGTCAACAAGGAAATCGAGCAGCTCGGGGCGACCGTCACCGCCCAGTGGGCCGTCCTCGGGCAGTACGACTTCGTGAATGTCGTCGAGGCGCCCGACGAGAAGACGATCGCGCGCGTCTCGATGGAGCTGGGTTCGCGCGGGACTGCTCATTACGAGACTCTTTCGGCAATCCCGGTCGACGACTTCATTTCCGCACTTTGAGCGCTAGACGCGTCCTCGTAGTCGGCTCGGGTGGCCGCGAGCACGCGCTGGTCCGGACGCTCACCGGTGGCGCTTCCGGGCCCGAGGTGCTGGCCACGCCCGGCAACGCCGGCATCGCCCGCGACGGAATCGAGTGCCTGCCCAGCGGCGACGTCGTGGAATCCGCGCAGAAGCGCGGCGTTGACCTTGTGGTCGTCGGCCCCGAGGAGCCGCTCGTGGCGGGCCTGGTGGACGACCTGAAGGCGGCCGGCATCGCCGCATTCGGCCCCACCCGCGCCGCCGCGCGCATCGAGGGCTCGAAGGCGTACGCCAAGGAGCTGATGCGCGATTGCGGAGTGCCCACCGCGTCGCACGTGATGTTCCGGGGCCGCGAGGAGGCCATCGCCCACCTCGCGTGCGCCTCGTATCCGGCGGTCCTGAAGGCCGACGTGCTGGCGGCCGGGAAGGGCGTGATCATCGCCCAGGACGAGCGCGAGGCCCGCGAGGCGGTGGACGTCTTCTTCGCCGAGAAGCGCTTCGGCGACACGGAGGTGGTGCTGGAGCAGTTCCTGGAGGGCGAGGAGCTGTCGCTGCTCGCGCTGTGCGACGGCGAGCGGGCGATGCCGCTCGCGCCGGCGCAGGACTACAAGCGCATCTTCGACGGCGACGAGGGGCCGAACACTGGCGGAATGGGGAGCTACTCGCCGGTGCCCGGGATCGACTCGGATCGCGCCCGCGAGATCGCGGCGGCGGCACATCAGCCGATCGTCGACGAGCTCCGCCGGCGGGGCACGCCCTTCCACGGCGTGCTGTACGCGGGCCTGATGATGAGTCCGGACGGGGACCCGAAGGTGCTCGAATACAACGCCCGCTTCGGCGATCCGGAGACGCAGGCGGTGCTCCCGCGGCTGCGCTCCGACCTGCTCGAGCTGCTCGAGGCGTCGGCCACGCCAGGCGGCCTGGCAGGCGTCGAGCCCGAGTGGAGCGACGACTGGGCGGTCACCGTGGTGCTCGCATCGCACGGCTACCCGGAGTCGTCCTCGAGCGGCGACGTGATCACCGGGCTCGACGAGGTGGAGGGCGCCGAGGTGTTCCACGCGGGCACCGCGGAGCGCGACGGCGAGGTGGTCACCGCGGGCGGGCGGGTGCTGAGCGTGACCGCGCTCGGGGCGACGCCGGGCGAGGCGCGCGACCGTGCCTACGCCGCCGCCGCCCGGATCGACTTCGACGGGAAGCAGCAGCGAACCGACATCGCGTCTCGCGCGGTGGATAGGGTCGGGGCGTGAGCGGCACAGAGGAGTTCACGGCCGTGTCGGAGGCGGCGCCCCCGCAGACCGAGGTCGAGCACGAATTCGACGAGCTCGACGTGGACGACGCCCCACAGGTGGGCATCGTCATGGGCTCGAAGAGCGACATGCCGCTGATGGAGAAGGCGGGGGAGCAGCTCGAGGAGCTGGGCATCCGCCACGAGATCCGCGTCATGAGCGCGCACCGCGACCCCGACACGGTCGCCGACTACGCGAAGAACGCGCGCATGCGCGGGTTGCGCGTGATCATCGCCGGCGCCGGGCTGTCAGCCGCCCTTCCGGGAGTGGTGGCAGCGCACACCGACCTCCCGGTCATCGGCGTGCCGCTCACGTCCAAGACATCGGTGGCCGGCGGCCTGGACGCGCTGCTCGCCGTCGCGCAGATGCCGCCCGGTGTGCCCGTTGCGGCGGTGGGGGTCGACAACCCCAAGAACGCGGCCGTGCTGGCGGCGCGCATCCTGTCGGCGTGATCGAGCGCTACACCCGCCCGGAGATGGGGGCGGTGTGGTCCGAGCGGCGGAAGCTCGAGACGTGGCTCCAGGTGGAGCTGGCGGTCGTCGACGTGCTGGCCGAGCAGGGGGTCGTGCCGGATGAGGACGCCGCCGAGATCCGCGACCGCGCGAGCTTCACGGTGGAGGAGGTCAAGGAGCGCGAGAAGGTCACGGATCATGACGTGGCCGCCTTCGTCGACGTGGTGGCAGGGTCGGTAGGCGAGGCGGGCCGCTGGGTGCACCACGGGCTCACCTCCTCGGACGTGCTGGACACCGCGCTCGGCCTCCAGCTCTCGCAGGCGGGGATGATCCTCGTGGGGGGTGCCGTCGACTACCGGAACGCGCTCGTGAAGCGGGCCCGCGAGCACACCGACACGCTGTGCGTGGGGCGCACCCACGGGGTGCACGCGGAGCCCACCACGTTCGGTGTGAAGGTCGCCGGCTTCGCCTTCGAGGCGCACCGCAACCTGCTGCGACTCGAGCGAGCGGTCGAGGGCGTCTCGGTGGGCGCGCTGTCGGGCGCGGTCGGCACGTACGCCGCGAACGGGCCAGAGGTGGAGGAGGCCGTGTTGAAGCGTCTCGGCCTCGCGCGCGAGAGCGTCTCCACGCAGGTGGTGCCGCGCGACCGTCACGCCGAGTTCCTGTCGGCGATAGCGCTGGCGGGTGCGGGCCTCGAGCGGTTCGCCACCGAGATCAGGCACCTGCAGCGCACCGAGGTGCGCGAGGTCGAGGAGCCGTTTCGCGCGGGGGCGCAGAAGGGCTCGTCGTCGATGCCGCACAAGCGGAACCCGATCGTGTCCGAGCGGATCACCGGGATCGCCCGGCTTCTGCGGGGCTATGCGCAAACGGGCCTCGAGAACGTGGCCCTCTGGCACGAGCGCGACATCAGCCACTCGTCGGTGGAGCGGGTGAGCCTTCCGGACGCGACGATCCTGCTCGACTACGCGCAGCATCTGGCGATCCGGGTCGTCGAGGGGATGACGGTCCACGCCGACCGGATGCGCGAAAACCTGAACATCACGCACGGCGCGCTGTTCTCGCAGCGTGCGCTGCTTGCGCTGGTCGAGGCGGGGCGCTCGCGCGACGACGCCTACCGGATCACCCAGGAGGCGGCGCAGCGCGCGTGGAACGAGGGAGTCGAGTTCCGCGACCTGCTCGCGGAGGCCGCGCCGGAGCTGGATCTCGACGCCGTTTTCGATCCAGAGGCCTTCGTTCGCCACGCGGGCGCGATCGTGGGCCGCCTGGACCGCATTTCGTAGGTGTCCAGGCCGGCGCGCGACCTCTAAACCGACACCGCCGTACCCGCCGATGGGGATAGTGTGGACCCACGGACCAAGGCAGCCGCGCGGCGCCGCAAGCGCAACACGAGGAAGGCTCAGGCGCGCTGTGCCCCCCCGCGCAAGCGGCGGCGCAAGCTCCGCAGGCAGGCGTGCCTTCGGCGTGTGAAGCCGCGGCGCTCGCGCACGCCGGAGCTCCAGCCGATCCCGCCCGCTCCCGGATCGCCGCCCGGATTCCAGCTGCGCAGCCCGATCGCCGTGTACTCAGGCCCGTTCGGCGTCCGCCAGGCCGAGCGCCTCCTGTGGCGTGCCGGCTTCGGGCCCTCGCCCGGCCACGCGCAGGCCCTCGCGGCGATGGGTCTCCACCGCGCCGTGGCGGCGCTCACCCGGCCCGACGGGCCCGCGACGCTCACCGGCGCCGAGCCCACGGACGGCGACGGCAACCCGCTCGCTCCTGAGGACGCGTACGGCCACGACCACCTCTGGTGGCTCGACCGCATGGTCCGCACGAGCCAGCCGCTGGTCGAGCGGATGACGCTCGTGTGGCACGACTGGTTCTCGACCTCCAACGACGGGGTGGGACAGCAGAGCCTGATGCTCGCGCAGAACGAGCTGTTCCGGCGGAGCGCCTTCGGCTCCTTCGACCAGCTCGCTCACGACGTCACGCAGGACCCGGCGATGATCGTCTGGCTCAACCTGAACGAGAACTCGCGCTGGAGCCCGAACGAGAACTACGCGCGCGAGCTGATGGAGCTGTTCACGCTCGGCGCCGACCGCGGCGCCTACACCGAGCAGGACGTGCGCAACCTCGCCCGCGCCCTCACGGGGTTCGACTTCGAGTGGAGCGACGAGCTGGGGATGTACGACTTCCGCTACGTCCCCGCCCGCCACGACAACGGCAGCAAGACGGTCTTCGGCCAGACCGGCGCGTTCACCTGGGAGCAGGGCGTGGCGATGTGCGTGCACCACCCGATGCACCCGTCGTTCTTCGTGAACAAGCTGTGGAGCTACTTCGTCGCTACGCCGCCGTCCGACTCCGACCGCCACGCGCTCGAGTCGCTGTACGCGTCGGGCGGCTACCAGGTGCGGCCCGTGCTCGAGGCGATCCTGCTCCACCCCGACTTCCACACCGGGCCGCGGATGGTGAAGCCACCGGTCGTGTACGTGGCCGGCCTCCTGCGGATGCTCCAGCGGAGCATCGACGGCGAGTACTGGATCTGGTACTCCGACGGCGCGGGGCAGCGGCTCTTCTACCCCCCGGACGTGTCGGGGTGGGACGACTCGCGCTGGCTCGACACGAGCACGGTGCGCGGGCGCTTCGACGTCGTGTCGCAGGGGCTCTCCGACCGGTACCTCGACGGCGACGCGGTCGACAACTACGACGAGACGGAGACGCCCGAGGGCGCCGTGGCCGCGGCACGCGCCTGGGCGGGCGACCCGAACCTGACCGCGGAGACGGTCGGCGTGCTCACCGCGTTCGCGGCGAGCGCGCTCGCCGGCGCGGGCGGCTGGCAGCTCAGCACCTATCGCGGCCTGCGTCAGAACGCGCTCCGCCACCTGATCCTCGCGTCCCCCGACTACCAGACGAGCTGACCATGGCGAACTGCGGCTGCAACGACTACTCGCGCACCCAGCTGCTCCGGCGGGCGGCCGCCCAGGCCGGCCAGGGCCTGCCGGCGATCGAGGCGGGAATGCCGCTGCCGGCGGGCACCGGGCTGACGCGCCGCTCTTTCGTCTCGCGCGCGACCGGCCTGGCGCTGTCGGTGTACGGCGCGGCCAGCCTCGGGCCGAAGGCGTTCGAGCACGGGATCGCAGCCGCGGCCGCCCAGGCGCCCGCGTCCGATCCGATCCTCGTGTCGATCTTCCTCTCGGGCGGGGCCGACGCGCTCACGCTGCTCGCCCCGACCAGCGCCCACCCCCAGTACGCGGCGTGGCGGCCGACGCTCGCGCTTCCGGCGGGCCAGGGCATCCCGCTCACCGAGGACCCGTCGCTCCGCTTCCACCCGTCGCTCGGCGGGATCGCCGAGCTGTACGGCGAGGGCAAGGTCACGGTGATGCCGGCGGTGGGATACGACGACGCCAACCAGTCGCACTTCACCTCGCGGCACTACTGGGAGGTGGGCGAGGTGAACCCGTGGGGCCGGTGGGGCTGGCTCGGCCGCTACCTCGACCATCACGGCGTGGCCGACAACCCGCTCCAGGGGCTCGCGCTTGGCTGGGACCTGCAGCCGTCGCTGGCTGCGCACGACGTACCGGTCGCGACGGTCGGGCAGCCGGACAACTACGACTTCTGGACGCCCGGCGTGTGGGGCGAGGTGCAGGACAAGATGCTCGACGCGTTCGGCGACCTGGGCGACCCGGCCACGAGCGACGCCGGCCTCGCGCAGGCACGTACGGCGGTCGCGGCGACCGGGAGGCTGCGCGACCAGCTGGCGCCCTACCCGGGCGGGTTCACAACGCCCGCCGGAGTGACCTACCCGAACGGCGACTTCGCGGGGCGGCTCCGTGCGCTCGCTGCGATGGTCGACGGAGGGCTTCCGCTGAAAGTCGTAGCGATCGAGTCGGGCGGGTACGACACGCACTCGAACCAGCTGGACAGCCTGCCGGGCGACCTGCTCGAGATCGGGAACAGCCTGCGCTCGTTCCAGCGCGACCTCGAGGCGCGCGGCATCCAGGACCGCGTGCTCGTGCACGTGTGGAGCGAGTTCGGCCGCCGGCCGGAGGAGAACGGGTCCGGCACCGACCACGGCGCGGCCGGCACCGGCTTCCTGATCGGGTCGAAGGCGAAGGGCGAGATGGTCGGCGAGTTCCCCGGGCTCGCGGTTCTGGACGAGGACGACAACCTTCGGAACACGTCCGACTTCCGCGGCGTCTACTGCGCGCTGCTCGAGCAGTGGCTCGGCGTGGACGCCGCCCCGATCATCCCGAACGCCTCCAGCTTCACGCGCCCGGCCCTGGTGGCGTGATGCGATGGCTCGCCCTCGCGCTGGTCGCGGTGCTGGCCACCACGGCCTGGCCGGCGATGGCGGCCCCCCGCAAGCACGGGAAGCGCGCCAAGGTTCACCGTCAACTGGCCCGGGCCTCAAATGACCGATTGGTCGATCTGACCCAGCCCGCAGCCCCCGCTCCGACCCCGCCCGCACCCGATCCCGTGCTGCCGAGCTTCGTCTCGGTGGGCGCGAAGGAGTTCTCGCTCACGCTGTCGCGGCCGCTGGTGGGCAAGGGGAGCGTCCGGGTGGAGCTCCGGAACAACGGCGAGGACCCGCACAACCTGGTCGTGAGCCCGGAGGGCACGCACACCCCGCTCGCCTCGTTCTCCACGCTCGGCCCCGGGACATACGAGCGCAGGAGCGTCACGCTCGACCCCGGCCACTACCAGCTCTGGTGCTCGCTCGAGGGTCACGAGGCCAAGGGCATGAGCGTCACGCTGCGCGTGCAGTAGCGGGCCCGCCTGTAGCGTCACGCGGCGTGCCGATCTTCCTCGGCTTCCTGGGCGTGCTCGCCTTCAGCTTCACGCTGCCTGCCACCCGTGTCGCGGTCGAGGAGCTCGACCCGACCTTCGTGGGGATCGGGCGGGAGGCGATCGCCGCCGTCCTGGCCGGCGTGATCCTGATCGCCGCGCGCGCGCCGCTGCCCACCCGGCCGCAGCTCTTCCGGATCGCCATCGTCGCCTCCGGTGTGGCGATCGGCTGGCCGATCTTCACCGCTTTCGCGCTCCGCGGCCTGACCTCCGCGCACAGCGCGGTCATCGTCGGAGTGCTGCCCGCGGCCACGGCGGTGGTCGCGGTCCTGCGCGCGGGTGAGCGCCCCTCCGCGGGCTTCTGGGCGGCAAGCTTCGCCGGACTCGCCGCAGTGCTCGCGTTCGCGGCGACGCAGGGCGCGGGCGTGAGCACCGGCGACGTGCAGATCCTGCTCGCGGTCGCGCTCGCCGCGATCGGCTACGCGGAAGGTGGTGCGCTCTCGCGTGAGCTGGGCGGCTGGCGCGTGATCTGCTGGGCCGTGTTCCTGTCGGCGCCGCTCACGGTTCCGATCGGCGCGGTCGCGGCGGCCACGGGCGATATTCATGGCGGAGGCGACGCGTGGCTCGGGTTCGCATACGTCGCGACGGTCAGCGCCCTCATCGGCTTCTTCCCCTGGTACGCCGGGCTCGCGCGCGGGGGCGTCGCGAAGATCGGCCAGATCCAGCTGATCCAGCCGCTGCTCACGCTCGCGTGGTCGGCGCTGCTGCTCGGCGAGCACATCGGAGCGGCCACGATCGTCGCATCGATCGCGGTACTTGCGAGCGTTGTGGCCACCCAGCGGGCCAGGGTGACGCGGAGCAGTCGGCCTCCCTTGGTAACGTCGGGCCAGTGAGCGAAGCGCCCGCGCTAGAGCACATCTCCAGCGGGAAGGTGCGGGACATCTACGCGGTCGGCGAGGATCGCCTGCTGCTCGTCGCGTCCGACCGCATCTCCACCTACGACGTGGTCCACCCCACGCCGATCCCCGACAAGGGCAAGGTGCTCACCGGGCTGACCGCCTTCTGGCTCGAGCGCACCGGCGAGGTGTGCCCCAACCATCTGATCTCGTTCACCGAGGTCCCCGAGGAGTTTCGCGGCCGCGCGATGCTCGTCGAGCGGCTCGAGATGGTGCAGGTCGAGTGCGTCGTGCGCGGCTACATCACCGGCTCGGGCTGGAAGGACTACCAGGCCACCGGCGCGGTCTGCGGGATCGAGCTGCCGGACGGGCTCCGCGAGTCGGACCAGCTGCCGGAGCCGATCTTCACGCCCGCGACCAAGGCCGAGATCGGCGACCACGACGAGAACGTGGACTTCGACCGCGCCGCCGAGATCATCGGTGACCGCGGTCTGCTCGAGGAGCTGCGGCGGCTTTCCATCGCCATCTACGAGCTGGGCGCCGCGCACGCGCGCGAGCGCGGGATCATCCTGGCCGACACCAAGTTCGAGTTCGGCCGCCGCCCGGACGGGACGATCGTGCTCGGCGACGAGGTGCTCACGCCCGACTCGTCGCGCTTCTGGCCGGCCGACGGCTACGAGCCCGGCCACGGCCAGCCGAGCTTCGACAAGCAGTATGTGAGGGACTGGGCCTCCGGCTCCGGCTGGGACAAGACGCCGCCCGCGCCGTCTCTGCCGGACGACGTGATCGCGCGCACCCGCGAGCTGTACGTGGACGCCTACGAGCGCATCACTGGCGAGCCGTTCCAGGCGTGGCTGGAGCGCTCCGCTTGAGGGCGCGTGTGTTGATTCGCCCGAAGGAGGGCATCCTCGACCCACAGGGGCAGGCCGTCGAGCGCGCGCTGCCGGCGCTCGGCTTCGACGGCGTTCAGAACGTGCACGTCGGGAGGCTGATCGAGCTGGACGTGGAGGATGCATCGCAGGTGCCGGAGATGTGTGAACGGCTCCTCGCGAACCCGCTGATCGAGGATTACGAGGTGGTCGAGTTGAACGGGAGCCAAGGGCAATGAGGTTCGGCGTGGTGCGTTTTCCGGGCTCCTGCGACGAGGTCGACGCGCTCATGGCGTGCCGCCGCTTTGCCGACGCCGACCTTCTCTGGCACGGCGACCGCGATCTGAGCGGCGTCGACGCGGTGGTCGTCCCCGGCGGCTTCTCGTACGGCGACTACCTGCGCGTGGGAGCGATCGCGCGCTTCTCGCCGCTGATGGAGTCGGTGATCGAGTTCGCCCGCGACGGCGGCCCCGTGCTCGGCATCTGCAACGGCTTCCAGGTGCTGTGCGAGGCCGGACTCCTGCCCGGCGCGCTGCTGCCGAACGACTCGCTCCGGTTCGTCTGCCGCCAGGTCGAGGTGATCGTCGAGAACCCGGACACGCCGTTCACGCGCGCGTGCGACGAGGGCGACGTCCTCTCGATCCCCGTCAAGCACACCACCGGCCGCTACTACGCCCCGCCCGGCACGCTGCCGGAGGAGCAGGTGGTGCTCCGCTACGCGTCCGGCCACAACCCGAACGGGTCCATGGACGACGTGGCCGGCGTGTGCAACGAGGACGGCAACGTGATGGGACTCATGCCGCACCCCGAGCACGCGGTCGACCCGCTCACCGGGTCCGCCGACGGCGGCAGGCTGTTCGAATCGCTCGCAATGGTCCCCGCTTGAGCTTGTCGGTCGCTCCTCACCGGGAGCTGGGCCTCACCGACTCTGAGTACGACGGCATCCGCGAGCGCCTGGGCCGCGAGCCCAACGCGCTCGAGCTGGCCGTCTTCTCGCTGATGTGGTCGGAGCACTGCGCGTACAAGCACTCCAAGAAACTGCTGCGGCTGCTCCCGACCGAGGGCCCACACATCCTGATGGGCCCGGGCGAGAACGCCGGCGTCGTGGACGTGGGCGACGGGCTGGCCGCGGCGTTCAAGGTCGAGTCGCACAACCATCCGAGCGCCGTCGAGCCGTTCCAGGGCGCCGCCACCGGCGTCGGGGGCATCCTGCGCGACATCTTCGCCGTCGGTGCGCGGCCGATCGCGGTGCTCGACTCGCTCCGCTTCGGCGAGCTCGACTCGCCGCGGTCGCGCTATCTGTTCGAGGGAGCCGTCAAGGGGATCGGCCACTACGGCAACTCGATCGGCGTGCCGACCGTGGGCGGCGAGGTCTACTTCGAGCCCGCGTACGAGCAGAACTGCCTGGTGAACGCGATGTGCGTCGGGCTGGCGCCGCGTGAGCGGCTGATCCGCAGCGCGGCCGCGGGCGTGAGCAACCAGCTCGTGCTGCTCGGCGCGCGCACCGGCCGGGACGGCATCGGCGGGGCGTCCGTGCTGGCGAGCGCCGAGCTGTCGGACGAGGACGAGTCGAAGCGCCCCTCCGTTCAGATCGGCGACCCGTTCGAGGAGTCGAAGCTGGTGGAGTGCTGTCTCGAGCTCTTGGAGCGGGACCTGCTGGCGTCGCTCCAGGACCTCGGCGCGGCGGGGCTGTCGTCGAGCTCATCCGAGATGGCGTCGAAGGGCGAGGTCGGGCTCGACATCGACGTATCGCGTGTGCCGCTCCGCGAGGCGGACATGGAGCCGTTCGAGATCATGATCTCGGAGTCGCAGGAGCGGATGCTGTGTGTCGTCGAGCCGGCGCTGCTCGACGACGTGCTCGGGCTGTGTGAGCGCTGGGACGTGCGCGCATCGGTGATCGGCGAGGTCACCGATTCCGAGCACCTGCGGGTGTTCGACGGCGACGAGCTCGTGGGCGACATGCCCGTGGACGCGCTCGTGGACGACGTGCCGCTGTACGACCTGGCTCCCGAGGAGCCGTCCGGGCCGCTGTATCCCGATCCGGCGGCGCGGCTCGATCCGGACGCCTCGCCGGCCGAGACGCTGCTCGCTCTGCTCGCCTCCCCGAACATCGCCTCGAAGCGGTTCGTGTTCGAGCAGTACGACTCGATCGTAGGCTCGCGTACGGTGCGGCGGCCTGAGTTGGCGGACGCCGCGGTGCTCGCGCTCGCGCCGGACGGGGGATCCGGCGCGCTCGCCGTCAGCATCGACGGGAATGGACGACGGGTGGCCTGCGATCCCTACACGGGGGCGGTCGAGGCCGTGCTCGAATGCGCGCGCAACCTGGCGTGCGTGGGCGCCGAGCCGCTCGGGCTCACCAACTGCCTCAACTTCGCCAACCCCGAGAAGCCGCACATCGCATGGCAGCTGACCCGGGCCGTGGAGGGCATCCGCGACGCGTGTCTCGCGCTGGGCGTGCCCGTGGTCGGCGGGAATGTGTCGCTCTACAACGAGGGCGGCGAGGGACCGATCTACCCCACGCCGGTCATCGGCATGGTCGGCAAGCTGCCGGAGCCGCGGGCGGTGCCGCGCACCGCGTTCGCCGAGGACGGCCACGCGATAGCGCTGGTGGGGATGTTCGAGCCGGCGCTCGAGGGCTCGGAGCTCGAGAAGCTCCGCGGCCGCCTCGCCGGCTCGCTCCCGCCGCTCGACCTGGCGGCGCACGCCGATGCGCTGGTGCGCGTGCGCGCGGCGGTCAGGGGCGGCGCGCTCCCGACCGCGCACGACATCTCGGACGGCGGACTGGCCTGCGCGCTCGCCGAGTGCTGCATCGGGGGAGGGATCGGAGCAACGGTCACCGCCAAGACCGGCGACGCGGATCTGTTCGGCGAGGCACCGGGGGCCGTGATCGTAGCCGGACCGCGCCCGATCATCGAGGCGCTCGAAGGCGCGATCGTCATCGGCGAGGTGGGCGGCGAGGCGCTCGAGATCGACGGCATGCTGAGCGTGCCGGTCGCCGAGCTACGGACGGCGTATGAGGACGCGATCCCGGCCGCGCTCGCCGGGTAGCTCCGGCCGCAGCCCGAGATCCGCCGGGCCCTGGACGCTGGCGCTTCGGCGCCTCCGCCGCGACCGTGCGGCGATCGCGTTCGGCGCGATGTTCCTGCTGATCGTGCTCGCTCTCCTCGCCGCGCCGCTGTACGCACGCGAGGTGGCCCACACCACCCCGTCGGAGAACCACCTCACCGACCGGACGGTGGTCGACGGCGAGCCGACCAACGTCATCTCGCTCGACGGCGTCCCGCTGGGACCCACCTGGCAGTCCGAGTTCTTCCTCGGCGCGGACGGGAACGGCCGCGACCTGATGGTGCGGCTCCTGTACGGCGCGCGCGCGTCACTCTTCGTGGGGGCGGGCGCGGTGCTCCTGTCGCTGCTGCTCGCGATCCCGCTGGGGGTGGCCGCCGGCTACCGCCGCGGCCGCACCGACGCGGTCATCAGCCGGCTCTTCGACCTGCTGTGGTCGTTCCCGGCATTGCTGCTCGGCGCCCTGCTCAGCACAGCGCTCACGCTCCACGGCGTGGACGTGGGCCCGGTCGCGATCGGGTCGGGCTCCAAGCTGATCCCGATCCTCGTGATTGGGCTCGTGTACGTGCCGTACGTGGCGCGCCCGCTCCGGGGGCAGGTGCTCGCGCTCCGAGAGCAACAGTTCGTGGAGGCCGCGCGGGCGTCCGGGATGCGCACGTCGCGGCTGATGGCGTCGGAGCTGGTGCCGCATCTGTGGGGCACGCTGCTCGTGCTCTCCACGCTCCTGCTGGTGAACGCGGTCGCCCTCGAGGTGGCGCTGTCCTTCCTCGGCGCGGGCATCGACCCGCCGGCGCCATCGCTCGGCACGCTGATCGCCGACGGGCTCGACAAGGCGGAGGCGTCGCCGCACCTGCTGCTCGCCCCAAGCATCGCGCTCGTCCTGATCGTCCTGTCGCTGAGCGGGCTGGCCGAGGGCCTCCGGCGCGCGCTCGACCCGCACGGCTCCCTCGGCCTCGGGCTGGTGAGCGGACGATGATCGCGTTCACCGCACGCCGGATCGGCGCCGCGGTCGTGACGGCGTGGGTGGCGTCGATCATCGCGTTCGTTCTCTTCTGGACGGTCCCGAACGTGGATCCGTCGTACTTCCTCGGCGGCGCGGAGCACGGCAACGCGTTCACCCGCCAGCAGGCGAAGGAGAAGTACGGCCTCGACGAGCCGCTGCCCACTCAGTACGTGCAGCTCATGAAGAGCATCCTGAACGGCGACATCGAGTGCTTCTACGGCTGCGCCAGCCTCAGGACTGCGTTCCTCGACGCGCTGCCGGTCACCGCCTCGCTCGTGTTCGGCGCCGCGCTCGTGGCGGTCGGGCTCGGGGTGTGGCTCGCGATGATCGCGGTTCGCCACCGGGGTCGGTGGCAGGACCGCGCGATCACCGCCGCGGCCACCGCCCTCTACTCGGTCCCGTCCATCGTCCTGTCCGCGCTCCTGTGGGCGTTCGTCGCGCACAAGTGGGGGTGGTTCCCGGACGGCGGCTACACGCCGCTGAGGGACGACCCGCTTGACTGGGCACGCCACCTGTTCCTGCCCTGGCTCGCCGCCGGGCTGCCGTTCGCGGGCGCCTACATCCAGATCGTGCGCGCGTCCCTCCTGTCGGCCGTGGACGAGGAGTGGGTGCGAACCGCGCGCGCCAAGGGGCTCTCCGAGAAGCGGGTGATCCGCCGGCACGTGCTACGCAACGGCCTGATCCCGCCCGTGAACATCTGGGGGCTCGACTTCTCGCACGCGTTCGGCGGCTTCGCCCTCTACGTCGAGGTGATCTTCGGTCTGCCGGGCGTGGGGGCGCTCACGGCCGACACGATCGGCACCTTCGACCTCCCGCCGATCGTGTCGCTCGCCGTCTACCTCGCCATCGTCGTGGTGCTCACCAGCGCCATGGTGGACATCGCGACCGCGTGGCTCGATCCTCGGATCAGGAGGCCCAGGCCATCGACCTGAGCCGACACCCTGCGCTGTTACCCTCGACCCTCTCAGCCCGATGAACCGAGACTTCGATTTCCGGGACGGGCCTCGCGATGAGTGCGGTGTGTTCGGCGTGTACGCGCCGGACCGCGACGTTGCCAGGCTCGCCTACTTCGCCCTCTACGCCCTTCAGCACCGGGGTCAGGAGTCGGCGGGGATCGCGGCAACCCAGGCGAACCAGATCATGACCGTCCGGGATCTCGGGCTCGTGTCGCAGGTGTTCGACGAGGAGAAGCTGCGCGCGCTCCAGGGGCAGATGGCGATCGGCCACGTGCGCTACTCGACGACGGGCTCGTCGGCGTGGGAGAACGCGCAGCCGGTGTGGCGCTCCGACCGCCGCCAGGTGGCGCTGGCGCACAACGGCAACCTGATCAACGCGGTCGAGCTCCACGCGGAGCTGCAGGAGCGCGGCGTCCAGTTCCGCGGCACCTCCGACTCGGAGATCATCGCGGCGCTCCTCTCCACCCACGAGGCGGATCGGATCGAGGATGCGGTGGCCGACGTGATGCCGCGGCTCGAGGGCGCGTTCTCCACGGTGGTCATGACGAAGGACTCGGTGGTGGCGTTCCGCGACCCGGCCGGTCTCCGGCCGCTCTCGCTCGGGATGCTCGGAGAGGACTACTGCGTCGCCTCGGAGAGCTGCGCCTTCGACATCATCGCGGCCGACCTGCTGCGCGAGGTGCAGCCGGGCGAGATGGTCTCGCTGGGCGCGCGCGGGATCGAGACGCGCCAGGTGGTGGACTCGCCCCGGCGCGCGTTCTGCGTGTTCGAGCACATCTACTTCGCCCGGCCGGACTCGATCCTGGAGGGGAACCGCACGCAGGTGTCACGCCGCAAGATGGGCGAGATCCTGTGGCGCGAGGCGCCGGTCGAGGCGGACGTGGTGATCTCCGTGCCGGACTCGGGCAACCCGGCCGCCTCCGGCTACTCGAAGGCGTCCGGCATTCCGCGCGACGACGGCCTGATCAAGAACCGGTACGTACAGCGGACCTTCATCCAGCCGGGACAGGACCTGCGCAAGCACGGCCTGCGGATGAAGTTCAACCCCCTGCGCGAGGTGGTGGAGGGCAAGCGGCTCGTGGTGGTGGACGACTCGATCGTGCGCGGGAACACCACGCGCCAGATCGTGCAGATGCTGCGCGACGCCGGCGCCATGGAGATCCACATGCGGATCTCCTCCCCGCCGATCCGGTATCCGTGTCACTACGGGATCGACATGTCGACCACCGACGAGATGGTCGCCCACGACCTGACCGAGGAGGAGGTGGCGGCCGAGCTCGGCTGCGATTCGCTCCGCTACCTCTCCCTCGAGGGTGTGTACGAGGCGATCCGCTCCACGCGCGAGACCCACTGCGACGCGTGCTTCTCGGGTGAATATCCGCTCGAGCGGACCGACTCCGCGAACGGCAAGTACGCGCTCGAGGAGCTGCCGGTCGTGCCGGCTGAGCCGGCGCTACGGGAATAGCGCGCGCCCTCCTGACGTTCTAGGGGTGATGCGCCATGCCTGAGCCGCGCCCACCCCATCCCGAAGACGACGACCGATTGGCGGCAGAGCTCCTGCTGTTCGTGGACGGCGGCCTCGATGCAGACCGCAGTGCCGCGATCGAGGCGCTGACGGCCGAGCGCCCGGACGTGGCCCAGACGGTCGCCCGGATCCGTGCCGGGCGCGACCGGTTGCGCCAAGCGGCCGCCGAGACTGAAGCCCCGTTCGAGCTGCGCCGCCGAGTCGATGCCCTCGCCGACCGTCCGCGTGAAACACGGCGGCGGTGGCGCCCGCTGGCCGCCCTGGCAGGCGCCGCGGCCGCGGCGGCCGTGGTCGTCGCGCTGGTCGTGGCCGGATCCGGGCCCTCCGTGGGCGACGTGCTCGACGCGGCGGGTCGGTCGCCGGCCGCGGTCGTCACGCCGACGGGAGGCCCTCTGCTCGCCG
Source organism: Thermoleophilaceae bacterium (assembly GCA_040509835.1). Taxonomy (GTDB): domain Bacteria; phylum Actinomycetota; class Thermoleophilia; order Solirubrobacterales; family Thermoleophilaceae; genus JACVRW01. The sequence goes on along the minus strand of JBEVKE010000094.1, from coordinate 3,050 downwards.
TCCAGGTGGAGGGAACTCGTTTCCCGGACTACGAGAAGAAGTTCGGCTGGCGGGCGGTCGGGCAGCACCAGGACGAGGTGGACGGGCGGCTCGTCAGGACGGTCGACTACCGCAAAGGCGGCGAGACCGTGAGGTACTCGATCGTCGCCGGTGACGCGCTCGAGGAGCCGGATGGTCAGGACCTGAAGGCGGAGGGAACGCGTCTGCGCCGGATCGGCGACGCGCGGGCCGTCACGTGGCGCCGAGGTGGGCACACCTGCGTGATGGTCGCCACGCCTGGGGTCAGCCTGGACACCGTGGCCGAGCTCGCGGGCTGGAAGGCCAAGGGCGACATCCGGTTCTAGCCGCCGAGGGCGTCGGCCACCCGCCGGCGGCCTCGGGAGAGCCGGCTCATCACAGTGCCCAGGGGAAGATCGAGCGCCCGGGCCGCCTCGGCGTAGGAGAGCCCGGCCACGTCGACCGCCGCTAGGACGTCGCGAAAGTCCTCGTCGAGCTGCGCGACGACCGCGAACACCTCGCGCGCCGCAATCCGCTCGACGGGTGACGATGTCGCGGCGGGCGCCTCGACGCGGCTCGCTGCCTCCATGTCGAGCGGAACGGTGGGACGGCGCGCCCGGGACCGGACGACGTCGACCCAGGTGTTCCGCAGCACGCCGAGCAGGTACGGCAGGGCGTCCTCCTCACGTTCGATCTGGCGCGGGCGACGCAGGACACGTTCGTACGTCTCCTGGACCAGATCCTCGGCGTCCTCTCGTGCCCCCGTGATTGCCCAGGCGGCGCGGTACAGCCGGTCGAGGTGGTCGCCCAGGACGGCCGCGCGCAGCTCCGGAGTCACGATCCCCAGCTTGCCGGAAAAGGGTGACCAAGCTCACAGAGGCTGCGGGGAATAGAACCGGAGGGGGTGCGTTCTCAGGTCGCATGTGTCAAACCGACCGAAGGAGCTCAGCCGTGAACGCACCCTCTCGAAAGCCATTCCTGGCTGCAGGCGTCATTGCGGCGTCGGTCGCCGCGCTGGCCCTCCCGGCCGCCGCGTCGGCCACCGTGACCGTCGATGCAAGCGGCAGCCCGATCGTCTTCCAGGGCGACACCGCCGACGACAACCTGGTGCTCAGCGTGTCCGGCGGCAAGATCGCGCACAACCTGCCGGCGGCGCAGGGATTCGCGTCGGCGACCGACCTGGACCCCGCGACCGCGGGTACTCAGGACGCCGACGTCACGGGCGCGAACATCGTCGTTCGCGGCGGCGGCGGTAACGACAACCTCAACGCCTCGGCGCTGGGCAACACGTACAACTCCCTCGAGATCCAGGGCGAGGCCGGTGACGACCTCGTGACCGGCGGCGGCAAGGGCGACACCCTCGGCGGCGGCGACGGCGACGACCGCGTCGTCGGTGCGCCGGGGGCCGACGTCATGTCGGGCGGCGCCGGGAACGACGTGCTCGTCTGGAACAACGGCGACGGCTCCGACACGATGGACGGGGACGCCGGCAACGACGAGATCGAGGTCAACGGATCGGCGACCGCCGGCGACGAGTTCACGATCGTGCCGGGTGCCAACGGGCGCACCAAGTTCGACCGCGTGAACCTCGTCCCCTTCACTCTCGACACGCTCGCCGAGCGCATGACCGTCAACGGTCTCGGTGGTGACGACAAGGCGAACGGTGCGCCGGGGCTCGCTGGTCGCACCCTGCTGACGTTGAATGGGAACGCCGGAGTGGACACGCTCACGGGCGGCGACGGCCCTGACCGCATCAGCGGCGGCGAGGCCAACGACGTGCTGGACGGCGGCGCCGGCGACGATCGCGTCACGGGCGACCGTGGCAACGACCAGATGCTCGGCGGGTCCGGTGACGACGAGCTCGAGTGGAACAACGGGGACGGCTCCGACACCGCCATCGGCGGCGATGGCGCCGACCTCCTGCGGGTGAACGGCTCATCCACCCAGGGCGATGCCATGGAGGTCGCCCCGAACGGCCAGGGCATTCGCTTCCAGCGCACGAACCTGGTCCCGTTCACCATCGACCTCGACACCGAGCGGATCGAGATGAACGGCCTGGGCGGTGACGACACGATCGCGGCGAAGCCGGGTCTGGCCGGGCGCCTTGGCGTCCTCGCGGCCGGCGGCTCCGGCAACGACCGGATCGAGGTGCGCAACGGCGCCCCCGACTCCGTTCAGGGTGGCAGCGGCACGGACAGCGCCGTTGTCGACCTGGCCGACGCGGTTGCCGACGTCGAGTCGGTCGACCGGCCCCCACGCTCGATCGCGAGCATCGGTGGTAAGGCTCGGATCGTGCACCAGGGCCACCGGTTCGTCGCGATCTTCCAGGTGAGCTCCCCGGCCGGGGCGGAGTCCGACTCCACAGGCAAGCTGCGGCTCAGCACCGCAAAGGCGATCAGGATCGCCGGCGTGAAGGTCCGCGTGGACCTGGGCAGCCGCAGGTTCGACGTCGCTCCGGGCGAGACGGACGAGGTCCGGGTGAAGCTGCCCGCCAAGGCAGGCTCGCTCGCGAACCACGGGAAGCTCCGCGTGCACGCGGTGGCCTCCTCCCAGGAGGGCGGCTCGCTCACCGAGACCGCTCGCAACCTGACGCTCAGGTTCTCCCGCGGCTAGCGGTCCGACCGCTACTCGCAGGGCCGCGCCCCCGGCTGCCAGTGAGCCGGGGGCGCTGTCCGTCGTAAAGAGCTCGGTACCTGCGTAACGAGTTGGTTCGGGGCCTGTCCTAACCGCCGGATGCGCCGTTACTGTGGCCCTCCGTGGACCTCGACGCCGCACTGAGTCAGCACTTCGGCTTCGCCGGCTTCCGGCCGGGGCAGCGCGAGGCGTGCGAGGCGGCGCTTCGGGACCGCGACGTGATGGTCGTGATGCCGACCGGCTCGGGCAAGTCGCTCTGCTACCAGCTCCCGGCGCTCCTGCGCGCCGACCTGACGGTGGTGGTGTCACCGCTCGTCGCGCTCATGCAGGACCAGGTCGAGGCGCTGGCGGCCCGCGGGCTCGGCGACCGGGTGGCGCTCGTGAACGCGCAGCAGGACCGCGACGCCAACGACTCCGCC